>NZ_JBQFOW010000021.1:0-42880 GCF_056533855.1 Ruegeria sp. F11
TCCACTTGGGCGCGGAAGGGTCATGCGCCGCAAACCGGGTGATCTCCTGTGCCCGTCCCGTTTGGATCAGGACACGCTGGATACCAAGCGTCGTGAAATGGGCGCAGCTGTGTTCAATTGCCAGTATCAGCAGAACCCGATTGCGCCAGACGGATCGCCGCTGCGCTGGGAGTGGTTCGGCACCTATGAGACCGTCGAAGATCGTCGCTGGTTCCAACTGGTTGTTCAAAGCTGGGATACGGGGATGTCTGCGGATCCCCGGTCCGACTTCTCGGTCTGTACGACCTGGGGGTTCCGAGAAAATGCGTGGTGCCTTCTCGACGTCTGGCGGGGGCAGGTGGACTACCCAGACCTGAAAGCCAAAGCACTGCAGCTTGTCGGTCGCTGGGATCCGGATCGTGTTCTGATCGAAGATGCCGCTTCTGGCAAACCGCTTCTGGACGAGTTATTTCGTGATGACCGTCGGCGCTATGAACGCATCAGACCTGACAAGGACAAGGAAACCCGGTTCCAGTCCGCGTGCGGTCCGGTCGAAGAGGGCAAGGTGTATCTGCCTGCAGACGCGCCCTGGCTGGCGGCGTTCAAACGGGAACTGCAGTCCTTTCCACGCGGTCGCAATGACGATCAGGTCGACAGCTTTGCCCACTTTCTGAACTGGTCCAAGGGATTGGGGTTCTATCGGGCGCTAGGTCATGATCATCAGATAAACATCGAACGTCGCGAGCGCCGTCACGAGCGGATCAGACGGCGGTAGAACATAAACCAAAGTTCGAGGCCGGTAGTCGGCCTTGAACCGCCCCGGCGAACCTTGGTCAGTGGGCACGAACGGCGGAAACCGGACCTTCTCTGCATCTGCAAACCCATCCATATATCGATGAGCGAGCAGACATTCGGACTGGCTCACGCTGCCGGTCGGTAATGATCGACGATCAGGACGGAAACGGACTTGGGCAATGTGGCATATCCGCTGCATCAGCCCCTAAGAAGCAGCCATTGAACCGAACTGCAGTAAGAAGTATCGTCAGCCCAGCCTTGAAGGTGAAGCACGCAATCAGCATGCCGCCTTACATAGCCTCCAACGTGTGGGTGAGGCCGTTACGGATGTGATCTTCCAACAGTTTCTTGGCAGTGCCCGCGTCTCTGGCCAGCGCGGCATCGAACATGCCCTTGTGCTCCTTGACCGCCTCTTCGCCGCGATAGGTCAGCACGAGCATCTGATACCGCAGATACTTGTCGTAGATGATCGAGTGCAGAGACAGAAGGTTCTTGGAGTTGCAGGCCGCGATCATCGCTTGGTGAAACTCCCAATCATATCGTTTCCAGGTTTCTTTCTCGGACTCGTCGCCCGTGAGAAGCTGCTGTTCCATCAGGTGCAGTTTGTGGTGTGCGGCAACGAGGTTGCCTTCCCAATCCGTGTCGCCATTCGCAATGGACAATTCCAACGCGTGGCATTCCAACAGGACTCGCAGCTCTGAAATCTCGGTCAGGTCTTCTCGTGAAACCGGCGTGACCAGGAAACCCCGTTGCTCGGGAGCTTCGACAAATCCGTCGCTGGCGAGCCTGTTCAGCGTTTCACGAAGTGTCGAAAGGCTTGCCGAGTAGCGTTCCTTCAAGGCGTCCAGCTTCAGTTTGGAGCCGGGCTGCAGCTCCCCAAAGATGATGTCCCGCTTGATGCGCTGATAGGTGCTTGCACCTATCGTAGACGGCTGTTTCGCCATGCGTTTCACCCGATATTATCAGTTTCCTCGTTCAATTAGCATTTTTCAGAGACATCAGCAATCCAATCTGATGTATGGTAAAAATAAAAATATCATACATTATTGCGGAATCGTGAAAACCCAAATACGGTCGTGGCCAAGTTGGGCAATGCAGCCCGGTCGCAAACATCGGGTTCGGGATTTTCCAGACCCTCCGGAAGGAAGCAAAGTGTCTCAGAACTTTCGCATCGCCATTGTCGGCATTGGCCTTGTTGGACGCCGCCACGCAGACGCTATCCGAGCTTTGCGCCACGTTGATCTTGTCGCGGTAGTTGATACCAGCGTCGAAGGACGTGCGTACGCAGTTGAACACGGGGTCGCATGTTACGAGACCCTCGAGGAAATGTTTGCAAATCAGACGCCGGACGGAACTGTTCTTGCGACCCCGACCACGCTTCATGTTGATCAAGGCTTAACCTGTGTTCGACATGGCTGTCCCGTTCTTGTCGAAAAACCGATCGCCGTGGAAGCCGCCGCTGCACTGGAGCTTGTCCAAGCAGCGGAGAAGGCCAATGTACCACTGATGGTCGGACATCATCGTCGACACAATCCTCTGATCCGGTCGGCTAAGGAAGCCATTGTCGATGGGAAGATTGGAGATGTGCGCGCTGTGCATGCGAATTGCTGGTTCTATAAGCCAGACGAGTATTTTGATGCTGCGCCTTGGAGAAAGAAACCCGGTGCAGGGCCCATCTCGGTCAATCTTGTCCACGATGTGGATCTGCTGCGGTACCTGGCCGGAGAAGTCGTGACCGTTCAGGCTCAGTCGGCTTCATCGCAGCGGGGTTACGACAACGAAGATGTCGCCGGCGCGCTTTTGACGTTTGAAAGTAGGGCGATTGGGACCATAAGTGTATCCGACAGCATCGTTGCTCCATGGAGCTGGGAGATGACGTCTCAGGAATATCCAATCTATCCTTCGACCACCGAGAGTAGTTACATGATCGGTGGTTCTCATGGTTCGTTGTCTGTTCCCGATCTTCGCCTGTGGAGCTACCAGAGAGAGCAAAGGGATTGGTGGACGCCAATCTCATCAACCGCGCTGAAGAAGGGTGCGTCTGACCCTCTGGTCAATCAGCTTAGGCACTTTGTTGATGTAGCTCGGAACGAAGCAGAGCCGATTGTATCTGGATGGGAAGGTTTCAGAACGCTTCAAGTTATTGAAGCTATTCAGAATTCTTGCAGAACTGGCGAGACCGTCAGGATAAGAAACCTTCAGGAAGCACAGCAACAGAGATTACAGGTAATGAAAAATATCTGATATTTTGTAAAACATCTTGCAAAAAGTCCAAAATAGGTCAAAACTCTGAATCGCAAAAAAAGAAGCATCATGATGTCTCAGGGAGGAGCAAAGTGATTACCAAACTTACCCGCCGGGCTGCTGTATCAGCCCTGGTCGCAACCGGTGTTCTGTTTAGCGCGACAAGTGGTGCGCTGGCGGAAGACAAAGTCCAACTTCGTCTTGCAACATCAGGATCGGAGACCGATCAGCGCTCGGTCGCCATGGCCGAGGTTTTCGCGCCCATGGTCGCTGATTTCGCAAGCTATGAGCCCAGTTATAACGGCACCATTTTTGCGCAGGGCACAGAGTTGGACGCGATCAGCCGCGGCAACCTGGAAATGTCGATCACCTCGGCGCAGGAACTGGCACAGTTCTTCCCCGAGTTTTCGATCTTTACCGCAGGCTATGTTCACCAGGACGCCGCGCATCAGGTTGCAGTGTTCAACGATCCCTTGATGGATGCCTTTAAGCAAAAGGCCGAAGAAGAACTGGGCGTCAAACTGCTGTCGGTCATGTATCTGGGTCGTCGCCAGGTGAACCTGCGCCAACCCAAGGATGAACTGACCGTCAGCACTCCGGCTGATCTGGAGGGTGTGAACCTGCGGATGCCGGGCACAGATGCGTGGCAGTTCCTTGGCAAAGCGTTGGGTGCCGCCCCGACACCAATGGCGTTCTCTGAGGTTTACACAGCTCTGTCGACCGGTGCCGTTGACGGGCAGGACAACCCGTTGCCGACTGTCGTTGACGCCAAATTCTACGAAGTGACCAATCAGATCATCCTGACATCGCACTTGGTCGACTTGAACTATATCGCCATCGGCAAAGAGGTTTGGGACGGGCTGACGCCGGAACAGCAGGCCAAGGTGCAGGAAGCAGCCGACGCCGCAGCTGAGTCTGGTCGCCAGAAGCAGCTTCAGAAAGAAGAAGATCTTGTCAGCTTCCTGAAAGAGCAAGGCATGGAGATCTATGAGCCCGATCTCGCGGCGTTCCGCGATCAGGTACAGTCTATGTATCTGGACAGCGAGTTCGCAGGTTCATGGCCCGAAGGCGTTCTGGATCAGATCAACGCTCTGGGCAACTGAGCCCAGTAAGACAAGGTAGGGAGAACCATAATGAAAGCCTTTGTGAAGGGGTTCTCCCGACTGACCGAAGCGATTGCCGGCGGGATGCTGGCGGCAATCTTCCTGATCTTCCTTCTCCAAATTCTTCTGCGGTACTTCTTTACCCCCGCTGGCTGGACGCTTGAACTCATCGGCATCCTCTGGGTCTGGGTGATCTTTTTTAGCTGCGCCTTCATCGTGCGCGAGAGAGATCACGTGAAGTTCGACATCATCTACCTTTCGGTGCCGATGCGCGTGCGGCAGGTCTTTGCGATGCTGGCGGCCGCAGCGATCGTGGTCGGTATGCTCTACAGTTTCCTACCGACGTGGGACTACATCGACTGGATGAAAATCCGCAAAACCTCGACTGTGCGCAATCCGTTCTCGGGTGAAAAGATACCGCTGCGCACCGTGTTCTCAATTTATGCGGTGTTCATGCTGGTCGTGGCCGCGCGGTATGGATGGCTGTTCTTTGACATCCTGCGCAATGGCCCACCTAAAACCGAGCTGGAACTGGTCGTTGGGTACAACGTGGTTGACGATCATCCCCGCGTCGACGGTGAAGACGACGAGGAAGCAAACAAATGAGTTTTGAACTTCTTTCCTGCCTGCTCGCTCTCTTTCTTCTGGCAGGCATCGGGACACCTATTGGCTATTCCATCCTTTTGGCCTCATTGGTGTATCTGGGCACGGCCGGATTGGACGTCGCCCTCGCGGGCGAGAAGATCCTGCAGGGCTTCTACAAAAGCACGATCCTGCTTGCCGTGCCTTTGTTCATCGTCGCCGCCAATATCATGAACGCGGGGTCGATCACCGACCGCTTGCTGAACTTCTGCGTCGCTGCCGTCGGGCGTTTCAAGGGCGGCCTCGGGCACGTAAACGTGGTAGCGTCTCTGATCTTTTCAGGTATGTCCGGCTCTGCCGTCGCGGATGCTGCAGGGATCGGCAAGATCATCATTGAGATGATGACCAAGGATGGCCGTTACAGCCGAGGCTACGCAGCCGCAATCACGGCGGCATCGGCGACGATTGGCCCGATCATTCCGCCCTCGATCCCGATGGTCCTTTATGCGCTGGTGTCGAAAGCCTCTATTGGGTCCTTGTTCCTGGCCGGTATTCTGCCGGGACTGATCATGGGCGTCGTCCTCATGGCGATGAACTACTATCTGGCCGGAAAGCGGAACTTTGCATTGGAAGAACCTGTTCCACTGCGCGAACTGCCGGCTAAAACCGCCAACGCGTTCCCGGCACTGCTGATGCCCGCAATCCTGCTTTACGGCATATATGGCGGCGTCACCACTCCAACCGAGGCCGCAGCGGTTGCTGCATTCTATGCGCTGCTACTGGCAGCGTTGTTCTACCGCGCACTGACCTTCCGTGGCCTCTACCAAGTGTTCGTCGACAGCGCGCGTTCTTCCGCAGCCGTCGGGGTGGTCATTGGTGGCGCGTTCATTCTGAACTTTATCGTCATTCAGGAACAGATTCCACAGTCGATCTCGGCACTCCTGGAGGGTTCGGATGTTAGCCCGATTGTATTCCTGATCCTCGTAAACCTGCTGATCCTCGCGCTGGGATGCGTGTTAGACGCAACAACGATCATCCTGGTGATCGTGCCCCTGTTCATTCCAACCTGCGAAGCGCTCGGGATTGATCTGGTGCATTTCGGAGTGCTGGTCGTCGTGAACTCAATGATCGGTTTGATCACGCCGCCCTATGGCATTCTACTCTTTGTGATCAACGCCGTGACGGACATTCCGCTGCGCGAAATCATCTCCGAAATCTGGGCCTTCCTCGCGGTTCTCATCTTCGCCTTGGTGATAATGATGCTGATGCCGGATCTGGTCCTGTGGTTGCCGCGTATGTTTGGATATCAGGGATAATGTGCCTGTCGGTTTCGACAACGTCGATCCCCGGTGATCTGGCCGAAAAACTGAGTGCCATCGCTGACGCGGGATTCGGGGGTGTCGAATTACACGAACCGGATTTGACCGCTTTTGACGGACCGCCATCGCAGATCCGGAACATTGCATCAGATCTCGGCCTGAAGATTTGCCTGCTGCAACCCTTTCATAACCTCGAAGGCCAGTCCGACGGTGGGCGAGCGCGCGCCTTTGATCGGCTGAAGCGCAAACTCGATCTGATGAGCGAGCTTGGTACCGATCTGCTACTAATCGGGTCTGCGTTCGAGGTCGATGCCGCTGCAACCGAAGAACAGGTAATCGCAGATCTTGGCCAGGCGGCCGAGATAGCAAAGGCAATGGGGCTGCGTCTGGCCTATATGGGCTTGCCATGGTCGGATATTGTTCACTCGGATGAGCAGGCGTTAGGCGTCGTTGAAGCCATCGACAGCCCTCATTTGGGGCTGGCCTTGAACTCATTCTTCTCGCTTGCCGACGGGTCCAAACCCGCCCGTCTTCGGGACATTCCCGGAGAGCGGCTGTTCCATGTACAACTGTCCGATGCACCCCGGCTTGAGATGGATATACGTCGGCTCAAACGGCACTTTGGGCTTCTGCCAGGGCTTGGGTCGCTGAACCTTGCTGGCTTCGTGCGCGTGTTGTCCCGTGCCGGGTACAAGGGGCCTTGGTCCATTGCGCGCGTCAACGAAGCAGCTCCTCAACCCGGCGGCCGAACACTGGCCCGAGACAGCTACAGGTCGCTGGTGAACCTGTTAGATGAGGTTGCCCGGACCGAGCCGGGAACCGGTTTTGACATCCAGGGCCTGCCGGAACGCGTCTATGCGTCAGGCTTTGAGTTCGTCGAATTTACAGCCGATGAAACAAGCGGCGCGCAGCTGGCAGATATGCTGTCAGCTATGTGTTTTCGAATGGAAAGAAAGCATGTCAGCAAGTCCGTCGAGCTGTGGCGGCAGGGCGCGATAAACATCGTTGTAAATACCGAAAACGAAGGTTTTGCCCATTCGGCGTTCCTGGGCCATGGTCCCTCGGTTTGTGACATGGGATTGCGCGTCAAGGACGCGGATCAGACGGTTCAGCGCGCGACCGCGCTGGGCGCTCCTGATTTCTCTCAGCCGGTGGGGACCGGAGAGTTGGATATCCCAGCCATCCGAGGTGTCGGTGGCAATGTCGTTCATTTCATCGATGAGAAATCCGATCTGCATCGAGTTTGGGACATCGAGTTTGAGCCGGTTGCCAAAACCAAAGCGACCCAGCCTGCCGGTCTGCGCCGCATCGACCATCTGGCCCAGACGATGCGTCACGATGAGATGCAAAGCTGGCTGCTCTATTACATCTCGACTTTTGAGATGGCGAAGTCGCCTATCGTGAACGTCGCCGACCCGTCCGGCGTCGTGCAAAGTCAGGCTATCGAAAGTCCAGAAGGCGAAGTGCGCCTGAACCTGAACGGGGCCGTTGGGCGTCGAACACTGGCGGCGTCATTCCTTGAAGACGGTTTTGGTGCCGGTGTTCAGCACATCGCCTTCCAGTCGGATGATATTTTTGAAACTTCAGCCCAGTTGCTCAAGTCTGGCTTTCCCAGCCTGTCCATCCCGGAGAACTACTACGCTGATCTGCAAGCGATATTCGGATTGGATGACGATTTGGTCGCTCAACTGCACCGGGGTAACATACTCTACGATCGGGCGGCGGGTGCTGAGTATTTTCAGATATACAGCCGTCCCATCTTTAACGGCTTCTTTTTCGAAATTGTTGAACGCCGCATGGGCTATGCCGGTTACGGTGCGCGTAACGCGCCCATTCGCCTTGCTGCACAAAGCAAAACCCAAGCGGTGAAAGAGGTGCAGACGCAATGACCGGACAGATGACAAGCGATGAGCGCGCTGTTCGCCAATGGTGGCGTACCTCCATCATCGACATGAAGCCCGGACAGATCGCTTTTCGTGGCAACGCCATAGAGGGCCTGATCGGGAACGTATCTTTCCCACAGATGATCTGGCTGATGGTGCGGGGTGATCTGCCCAGCGACGCTCAAGCGCGCCTGTTCGAGGCCGCATTGGTCGCAGGCGTGGATCACGGCCCGCAAGCCCCCTCAATCGCGGCTGCGCGTATGGCCGCCACCTGCGGGGTAGGTCTCAATAACGCGATGGCGACTGCGGTGAACATGCTGGGCGACGTGCACGGCGGGGCAGGAGAGCAGTGTGCAGAGCTGTACTATGATATCGCAGTCCGTATGGATGCAGGAGCTTCGCTGAATGACGCTGTTCGGGAGGGCTTGGACAGCTGGCGCGAGACCTACGGCAAGATCGTATCGGGCTTTGGTCACAGGTTTCACAAGCCCGTCGATCCACGCGCGCCACGATTGATGCAACTTGTTCGTGATGCGGCGGCAGAAGGCACAGTTTCTGGCCGGTTTGCCGATATCGGAGAAGAGGTTCAGGCCGAACTCGGTCGTCAAAGAGGCGGTCGGCCAATTGCCATGAATATCGACGGCGCGACAGCTGTGATCTTCTGCGAACTTGGCTTTCCTGCGCCCTTGTCGCGAGGGCTGTTCTGCCTGTCCCGCTCAGTCGGAATACTCGCCCACGCCTGG
The DNA here is from genome assembly GCF_056533855.1 of Ruegeria sp. F11. NCBI lineage: Bacteria > Pseudomonadati > Pseudomonadota > Alphaproteobacteria > Rhodobacterales > Roseobacteraceae > Ruegeria > Ruegeria sp. F11. The sequence continues at coordinate 8,649 of NZ_JBQFOW010000021.1, forward strand.
GAGCAGATGGGGCAGGGCGGTCGGAACAAAGGGCCGATGCCTCCAAATTACTTACCCCTCTACGAAGACAGGAATGATGACAGGTGAGACATCGAAATCCTTCCGGGTCGGCCTTATTGGCTGTGGTCGTATCAGCGATATCTATCTAAAAACACTATCCAAATTCTCGAACATCGAGGTCGTGGCTTGCGCAAGCCTCGATCCTTTGGAAAGCCGCGCGAAGGCGGAAAAATACGGCATCGCCAAGGCCTACACACCAGATGAAGTGTTTGACGATCCGACAATTGACTGCGTTTTGAATCTGACAATTCCAGCCGCCCATGCTGAAATCAGCCTGCGTGCGTTGGCGGCGGGCAAGCACGTCTATTCCGAGAAGCCATTGGTCATGAACCGCACGGATGGTAAGGCGATCCTCCACATGGCATCTGAAAAGGGATTGCTGGTCGGTTGCGCACCCGACACATTTCTGGGTGGTCGTTGGCAAACCGTTCGGCGCTTGATCGACGAGGGTGCCATTGGCAAACCGACAGGGGTTTTTGCCCATGTCGGTACCCACGGGACGGAGCGCCACCATCCCAACCCGGATTTCTACTATCAGGCGGGTGGCGGGCCCTTGCTGGACCTTGGGCCATACTACCTGACCGCCATGGTTTGCTGCCTTGGTCCGATTGACCGAGTCGCCGGAATGGCTCGGCGCACGTTCGACAAAAGGATGATCGAAAACGGCCCTCGCAATGGTGAATGGATGGATGTCGAGGTCGACACGCACTCCCTAAGCCTGCTTCAGTTCTCATCCGGAGCTATAGGGTCGATGACCATGAGCTTCGACGTCTGGGACAGCGAAGCGCCGCGGTTCGAGATCTACGGTGAAAACGGCACCATCAGCATCCCTGACCCTGACCCTGTTCATGGGGCCAATATCTTTCAAGGGGATGTCTGGCTGAAATCGTGGGAGACCTCGCGCTGGTCTCATCAGCCTCGTCCAACCGGTCGCGAAGACTGGCAGGTGGTCGAAAACAAACACGGGTTCAATGAAGACAGCCGCGGGCTCGGCCTTTTGGATCTGGCCCTGGCGGCGCAAGAAGGACGCCAACCCCGTGCAAGTGGAGCGCTTGCCTACCACGTTTTCGAGGTCATGGACGCGATCGAACGGGCACCGAAATTTGGCGCCTATCAGACGATAGAAAGCCGTTGCGCGGCTCCGGAGCCTTTGTCGGTCGATTTCCTTAACGATGAGAGGAAGGAATTGGTTCATGCCGATTGAGACACTCGACTTTGCTCAGCCATTCTTTCGCGTCCAGCACATCACCGATGAAGACAGAATATCTGTCGAGGGTCGCGCCATTGTTCTGAACCTTGGGGAGCGGGACCTTTCGGTCGAGGATCAGGCCGTTGAACCGCTTTCGTCTGTTATCGTGCAAGACAGCACGCTTAGCGGCGCGGAACGTGCAGTCATTGTCCACGATTTCGACGCCCATGCCGATGACAACGAGCTGTTCGCATGGGTGAAAGATACATGGCCATCTGCTTTTGATGTTCGCCAAGAGGAGCGTTTACGCGGTGTCAGCCACTACATGTCGCCAAAGGTCTTTGTGGGTAACGTTGGGCTGACCATGTACCATTCCGGCTCGGTGCCGCTGAATGTCGGATTGCACAAGGATCACCCGTTCTGCCCGGTACCGGGGTTCCGCGAAGTGCATACGCAAATCGTAGGCTTTGGCAAAATGCAGCAATGCCGTGAGCGGGATGTTGAAACCCTTTACCTCGAAGAATTCCTGGCCCCCGGCACGACGCACAAGCCGATGTATGACGCTGAAGGCAACTATCCCTGGCATCAATACGAGACGATTACACCCAGCATTTTCATGGCGGTGGAAATGCTGCCAGAAGGCGTACGGGTCCCGGACATGGAGGTTCAGAATGGCTGAGAGACTTTTACCCGAAGACCTGAACTTTGACGGACCTTTCCCCCGGTTGTCTCGCCGTTTGCGGCTGGGCGTTGTTGGCGGAGGACGGATCTCTGTCACGCAGGCAACGGCCGCGCGGATGACCGACCGGTGGGAGGTCGTCGCAGGAGCGCTCAGTTCAGATGCCGCGCGCAGCAAGGTGCGCGGAGCTGAGTGGTTCTTGCCAGCAGACAGGTGCTATGCGTCCTTCGACGAGATGGCAAAGGCCGAGGCGGCGCGCCCGGATGGCGTAGATGCCGTCATGGTCACTACCCCGAACCACGTTCATTTTGAAGCCGCCAAAGCGTTTCTGGAGGCGGGCATTGACGTGCTGTGCGACAAGCCCCTGACCAACGAAGTCGAGGAGGCCGAGGGGCTCGAAGAGATCACCGCGCGCACGGGGCAGGTCTTTGCCGTCGGCTATGCGATGTCGTGTTTTCCAGTAATCCGTCAGGCCAAACAAATTGTGGCGGAAGGCGGCATCGGTAAGATCAACCAAATCCATGTCGAGTTCCTGCAAGACTGGATGACGCCCGATGATGTGGCAGATGCGCCCCATGTCAAATGGCGGCTGGACCCAAAGATTTCTGGACCGACCAGTTGTGTCGGCGATATCGGTACCCATGCCGCGCATCTTGCAAGTTTTGTCGCGGGCCTGCCGATGACCGATCTGAGGGCCGAGTTTCATGTCTGCGGCGCACCAAAGCCTTTGGAAGACACAGTTTTCATGTTCACCCGTTACAAAAATGAAGTTCCGGGAACCCTGATGGCAACACGCCTTGCCCCGGGAAACCGGGGTGGGTTGCGGTTGCGGATATTCGGGAGCGAAGGAGGTCTCGAGTGGGACTTGGAGAATTCGGAGCAGCTGAAGTTCAATCGGTTTGGTGAACCGGATCGTATCCTCAGCCGCGGTCACGGGCACGGCATCGGCCCCGGTGTGGAACGTCTGGTACATACCGCGCGCGGCTTCCCTGAAGGGATTATCGAAGCCTGGGCGAATCTCTATACGGAATTTGCCATGGCCGTAGCCGTGCGCCGGGATAGCGTCGCGATTCCGGCCGATTGGTTGACCTATCCCGGTGTCAGTCAAGGCGCAGACGGTGTCCGATTCATTGATGCCTCCGTGCGCTCTCACCAGTCCGGAGGTGACTGGGTCACTCTCTAAGGCTCTGCCAACACGATTGAAAAACACGCCCGGGCCGTTGCCCGGGCGTTTTCATTTCCTTCCAAGCAATAAAAGTTGATATTTTATAATATATCAGATATTTTTTACTACGTATGATGAAATTGAGATTCGCAGACGCCCGGAGCTGTCGTTCATGGTGAAACCCGAAGAGGCTGGCGCAAGCCCCTCTCTCTATTCCTTGGCGCATCTGACGCTGATTGGCTGTACGCCGCCCGAGTTGGTCTATATCGCCGCGCGGGCCGGTTACGATGCCGTCAGCCCCCGCTTCATTCCGATGCATGTGCCCGGTGAATTCACCCAATCCCCGATCGACAAGGCACAGGTGCAAGCCACCAAAACTGCACTATCTACCACCGGCTTGAAAGTCCTTGATGTCGAACTTGCGCGCATCACCGAAGATGTTGATCCGCGTAGCTTTGAGCCCTCGTTGGAAATTGGCGGGGAACTCGGCGCCAAGCGTATGATCATGAGTGCGTGGACCAACACCCGCGATGATCGTGACTTTCTGATCGACGTCTATTCTGAGACCTGCGAACTGGCCGCACCTTACGGGATATCTGTGGACCTTGAGTTCCCAAGCTTTTCCCGCTTGCGCACTCTGGATGAGGCGCTTGATATCGTGCGTGCTTCCGATCAGCCTAACGGCGGTATTCTGGTCGATACGCTTTATCTGCACCTCAGTCGCGTTGATCTCGGAGAGCTTCTGCACGTCCCCTCGGAGTTGTTTCACTTCCTGCATATCTCCGATTGCCTTCCCGGGATCGCCGATACGCGAGAGGGTATGATCCAACTGGCCCGCGATGCGCGGCTCTATCCCGGCGAAGGCTGGATTGACTTCACTGGCATCATCGAACGGATGCCGCCCGTCGACTACTCCATTGAATTACCCAGCCAAAGCCGCGTTGCCGAGTTGGGATATGAAGAACACGCGCGTCGCTGTCTCAGCCACGCCAAGCGAACTTTCGGCGAGGCGCGGTCACAGCGCCGTATGCCCGATGCAGCCATTCTAAAACACCAAGAGGATCATCATGGGCAAAGAGCTCACTGAAAACGACCGACAACTCGCGACCGATATGCTGGCACGCGCCCGCGCTGCCATGGCCGAGATCGAGGATTGGGATCAGGACAGGCTGGACCGCCTGTCTCAGGCAGTTGCGTGGTATGCTGGGAACGAGAAGACCTTCACGCGTCTGGCCCAGCAAGGCGTGGACGAAAGCGGTATAGGAGATCGCGAAGGGCGTCCTGCGAAGCGCTTCAAGATTCACATGGTGCTGCGTGATGTCTTGCGCACACCTTCGACCGGTATCGTCGAGGTGGATGAGGAAAAAGGTCTGGTGAAATATGCCAAACCTGCCGGTGTGATCGCGTCTCTGATCCCGATGACCAATCCAGCAATGACACCACCGGTGACCGGTGTTTCCGCCGCAAACGCCCGGAATGCGGTCATCTTCAGCCCCCATCCGCGAACCGCCCATACCACCTTCGAAATGGTCAAGGTCATGCGCGCAGCCTGCCGTGCCGCCGGTGCCCCCGAAGACCTATTCCAGTCGATCCGCAAACCATCGATCCCGTTAACACAGCACCTCATGGAGATTTGTGACCTGACTCTGGCAACGGGTGGCAAGCCGATGGTCAAAGCGGCCTACAGTTCTGGGCGCCCAGCCTATGGTGTTGGCGCGGGCAATTCGTCCATCGTCATCGATGAAACCGCCGACCTGGACATCGCCGCGCAGAACACTCGCATTTCAAAGACGTCCGACTTTGGGTCTGGCTGTTCGGCCGATGGAAATATCATCATCCAGCGCTCTGTTTACGACGATATGGTCAAGGCGCTTCAAGCCGAGGGCGGCTACCTGTGTACGGATGAAGAGAAGGCCATGCTCCAGGCGGCCATGTGGGATGAAAAGGGAAACCGTACGTTTCCGACCATCGCCTGCCCGCCGCAGCAAACGGCCAAAGTCGCCGGTTTTAGCATCCCCGAAGATCGCAAGTTTCTGATGGTTGAAAATCAGGGGCAAATCGGCCCGCAGTACAAGTTTTCCAAGGAAAAGCTGACCACGCTGATGGCGCTTTATCATTTCGACACGTTCGATGACGCGTTGGAAACGGTCAGCCAAATCTACGACACCGGGGGCAAGGGCCATTCCTGCGGCATCTACAGCCACAATGAAGATCATATCGACCGGCTCGCGCGCTTGGCCCCGGTCAGCCGCATGATGGTGCGACAGCCACAATCGAAGGCCAACGCAGGTGCCTGGACCAACGGCATGCCCATGACCAGCAGCCTGGGCTGCGGCATCTGGGGCGGCAACATCACCAATGAAAACGTCACTATGAAACATATGATGAACTACACCTGGGTCAGCCGTCCGATCCCCGAGGATCGCCCCTCGGAGCCGGACCTGTTCGGTGAGTTCTACGGGCAGGAGGTCGCGTGATGGACGGGGCAAAACTGGACGGCAAAACAGTCGCGGAACATATCGTCGACTTTCTCGAACGCCGTGACGTTAAGCATGTGTTCGGGCTTTGTGGCCATACAAACATCGCAGTTCTGGCCGCGTTGGCCGAAAGCCCAATTGATTTCGTCACGGTGCGGCACGAACAAATCGCCAGCCACGCGGCAGACGCTTACGCCCGCGTGACGGGCAAGGCCTCGGTGGTCTTGTCTCACCTCTCCCCAGGTTTGACAAACTGCGCCACCGGGGTCGCCAACGCGGCGCTGGACTGTATCCCCATGGTCGTGATCGCAGGTGACATTCCCACGCATTACTACGGCAAGCATCCGCATCAGGAGGTGAACCTGCACGCGGACGCCGCCCAGTGGGAGATCTATCGCCCCTTCGTCAAACGTGCTTGGCGGGTAGATCGTGCCGACCTGATGGCCGAAATCTTGGAAAAGGCGTTTCATCTGGCTGAAAGCGGTCAACCCGGGCCGGTGCTGGTCAATGTGCCGATGGACATCTTCTCCGAGGTGATCCCTTCGGACAGCTTCGATCGTATCCGCGATAACACGCGCGCGCTCAAGAAACCATCGATTGACGACGAGACAGCGCGAGAGATTGTCGAAGCGCTGGCGAAGGCCGAAAACCCGGTTGCCTATGTCGGCGGCGGTATCCTGTTGGCGCAGGCCAGTGAGGAGTTGCGCGAGTTTGTTGAACATATGGGCCTGCCCGTAGCGCATTCCCTGATGGGCAAGGGCGCGCTGCGGGATGACCATCCGCTCGTGCTGGGAATGACCGGGTTCTGGGGCACCGAGCTGGTCAACCAGTCCTGCCTGAATGCCGACTATATCTTTGCTGTAGGCACCCGGTTCAAAGAGGCCGATTGTTCCAGCTGGTATCCCGGCTATACGTTCAACATTCCCGGCTCAAAGGTCATTCATATCGACATCGAACCGCAGGAAATCGGCCGGAACTATCCCACCGAGATCGGCGTCGTTGCTGACGCAAAGGCCGCGTTGCGCGTCCTCAACCGAGGCGCCCACGAGATGTATCCTGAAGGCTTCAAACGCCCCGCGCTGGAACAGAAGATCGCTGGCTTCCGGACGGATTTCAAAGCGCGCAACGTGGAAATGGCGACCTCGTCGGCTTTTCCTATGATGCCCGAGCGTATTCTGGCAGATACCCGCAAGGCACTGCCTGAGGATGCCATCATCACCACGGACGTCGGGTGGAACAAGAACGGTGTCGGGCAACAGTTCGACATTTTGACGCCGGGTTCAATCCTGACCCCAGGCGGGTTCGCGACGATGGGTTTTGGCCCTCCAGGCGCGATCGGCGCGAAACTGGCAGCACCTGATCGAGTCGTACTAAGTTTGGTTGGCGATGGAGGATTCGGTCAAAATCCGTCGATGCTGGCAACAGCAGTCGAACTTGATCTGGGCATAATCTGGCTAGTCATGAATAATAACGCTTTCGGAACTATCGCAGGGCTGCAAAAGGCGCATTACGGTCTGACATACGGGACCACATTCCCTGGATCAGCCGCAGTTCCCGCAAACGGACCGGGTTATGCAGACATAGCGCGAGCCTACGGAGCGGAAGGGCACAGACTCAGCGCTGCCGACGAACTGTTGCCCGCACTGGAAGCGGCAATCGCCAGTTGCAAGCCAACCGTGCTCGATGTGCCAATGATCAACAACCCAACACCAACGACCGGACACTGGAACATCTTGGACATATACTCGCCGGACAAAGAGGTATCTCACGTCGCGACTTGACGAAACTGGGCGCGTTCAGACGCGCCCAGTTTATTGTGTCAATGCTCATCCTTGTTCCAGCAAATATCAACAGCTTCGTCGCGGCGTAGTCTTCGTTGTTTTGTGTCTGAACTTTTTTGTTGGTGAGTTACTTTCACCGAAGCACGTGAGATAATTTCAAATTGCGATAACACCGAAGTATGTGAGTTCTTAGCGTTCAAGTTTTCGCTCCCTCAGCGATGGCAGGTTCGACGGGATGAGTCGCAGCATCACCAACAGGCAGCCAAAGGTCCGCTTCTCTAATTGGGCGTTTGGGTCAAGCTCGATTTCCTTCTTTGGTCGGTATCATTGTCGCTCATCCGTGTCACGCTTCTCTTCGCAGTCTGGGTGATACTGGGTGGGGCATCACTGCACGCATGTGTCGGATTGGTTGTGGAGAACCTCACTTAGGCGATTTGGCTGGTTCGACAAAATTCCAATACCAACGGTCGCGCCTCACGTCGCAGGGTCACTTAGTGCGCGATCTGTGAGTTCGAACCAGACCAGATTTTGCGGCTGCGGCGAATGGCGGCAATGCGGGAGCCGGTGCGGCATCCGAGCGGTGCGCTGGATGTCCGCAATGGGCCGGATACTGCCTTCCGAGATTTGCCGACCGGGCTACCATCCCCAAATAGACTGGTAGACGAAGTGAATCATAAGCGTACAAAGAGCAATGCCGCACAGGTTGAGCCAGAGACCCGTTCGTGCCATGTCGATGATCTTCATATCCGGATTTGAAAACACAATTGCGTTTGGCGCCGTTGCGACTGGCATCATGAAAGACATGTTTGCAGCAAGCGCAGCCGGAACCGCCAGCAAAAGCGGGTTCCAGCCGAAACCGACGGCAAATGCGGAAACGACCGGCAGTATTGTTGCGGCGGAAGCCGGGTTCGACATGATCTCGATCAAGAAAACCATCATCGCAATGACCAGAAACACCATTGCAAGAACCGTGATATCTATTGCTGAAACCTGTTCCCCGATCCAGTCTGCCAGCCCGGCACTCTGATATCCCAACGCCACGGCCAGCCCGCCTCCGATCAGGATCAGCACATTCCAGGGCAGTTTCACGGCTGTTTTCCAATCCAGTGCGAAATCTGTCATATCCGCGTTCACCGGGGTCGCAAAAAGCAACAAGGCGGCGATCAGGGCCACACCGGTATCTGTGACTGGCAAACCGGTGAATTCTGCGATCTGGTCCCCGAAGATCCAACCGGTTGCGGCCAGAACAAAGACTGCCGCAACAGTTTTTTCAGCCCGCCCCATTGCTGGAAGACGGTCTTGTTCAATGCGACCCGCGTCAGCCAGGTCGTTATCCGCCAAGCTTTCGCACCGAAACAGCACAAAGCTGAGCATAAGCCAGGCAATGATCAACATAACCACGGTGATTAGAAGGCCGATTATCAGCCAGTCAATGAACTCGACCGTAATTCCATACTCACCGGACAGGATCGTTGCCAGCAACGCATTGACGGGTGAGCCGATCAATGTGGCCATTCCTCCGATGGATGCGCTGTAGGCCACGGCAAGCATCAGGCCAACGGAAAAGCGGCGCAACTCATCCGAGGTCGCGACCTTGCTTTTGATGAAATCGACGACCGACTGTGCAACGACATACATCATGATCGTTGCCGCCGTATTGGTGATCCACATCGACAGGAATGCGGTTGCAATCATGAAGCCCAGGGCCAGATTGCGCGGCCCCGTGCCTGCCCTTGAAAAAATCGCAAGCGCGTTGCGCCGATGAAGGCCGGCGGCCTCAATCGCCATGGCCAGCATGAAGCCACCCAGAAACAGGAATATTAGAGGGTGGCCATAGGCCTGTGTGACCGTGCCGATCTCGGCAATTCCATCGAGCGGCATGACGACGACCGGTAGCAACGCAGTGGCGGCCAGAGGTATGGCCTCACTGAGCCACCATGCAACCATCCAAACCAGCAAGGCAAGCAACGTCCAACTCGCCTTGGACATATCAGACGGTGGATCAAGCGAACGGACAAGGAAAAACAGGATCGGGCCCGACAATAGTCACAGGAACACACGCCCTCGGGAACGGGCTGACTGGACTTGAAGCTCCTGCATAATACCAACCTTCGGCGCAACAAATCACCGACGATGTTCCTGCGCCGTACTCAAGACCGCGCATTTCTTCAGACTAGGGCAAACATCTGGGTTATGTCATCTACAAGTTTCTTGTTCGGGCTTTGTGGTGACAGGTTAAATCGCTTAAGCGTTTCAAGGTTTTGCGTTTTCCAATCCGGATAGGCTTGTTTCGAGCAGTGTTTTCAACTTTGGGCGCCATATTGCAGTCCAGACATCTTCGCGCGTCACTAGTGAGATGTTGCGAAGCAACGGCAGTGGCTCACAGGTCAGAGTAGGAACCTGATCTGCACCATACCGCAGTATCGAACCTCTGTCTTTCGGTCCCTGGTTTGGCGTTTTTCTAATACGTCTTGCGGCACTGTTGGAATAAAGGGCCTATGGTCACCGGCGGTTTATGATCTCCTCTCGCAGGGATGAGCCGGTGCTATCTGGCGATGCGGGCTCGATGTTTCTCGGTCCAGTCCAGGCAGGATCGCAGCAGGTCCAAATAGAGCCGGGGGCTATAGCTGTCGTGATCCGCGCCGCGATAGCCGACCAGATGCGCATTCGCACCTACGCGTTTCAGCGCGCGGTAGAATTCCTGCAACTGGGTGAAAGGCACGTTGTCATCCAACAGCCCGCCCTGAATCAGGATCGGGGTGGTGACACTTTTGACGTGAAAGATCGGTGAGCGGTCGAGGAACATCTGCAGATTGTCGATGAAGCTGCCGCCAAGATACCAACTGGTCTGAAAATACCCGTTTGTGCCTTCGAGGCTGATATAGTCAGTCTCACCCGCGATGGGGCAGGCTGACTTGAACCGGTCGGTCTGGGTCACGATCCAGCTGGTCAGGGTCCCGCCGTTGCTTTGCCCCATGACGAAAAGCTGCTCGGGGTCGGCAAGCCCTGCGTTGATGACGTGATCGACGCCGCTCATGACGTCCTGATAATCGGGCCCGCCGAAATGGCCAATCAGATCCTCGCGGAATGTGCGGCCATATCCCAAAGTGCCGCGATAGTTCACACGCAGCACGAAATAGCCCCGCGCAGTATAGGCGGGCGTTGCAAAGAACTTGATCAGCGGCAGGTATTCATTGAAATCGGCCCCGTTCGGCCCGCCATGGAGTTGCACCACAAGGGGATAGGTCTGGCCGGGTTGATAGGTCTCGGGATAGCTCAAAACGCCCTCAACCTCGGTGCCATCCAGCGAGGTCCATTGCACAAGCTCGGTCTTGCCCAGCGGGATTGACAGAGAGTCATCATTAACGCCGCTGATCTTTTGAGGGGCGAAGGTCCGAATGTCGCTCAGGTAGATCTCGGGCGGTGTGGCCGAGGTTTGGCCGATAAAGGCGACTTTGTCGTTGTCCGGGCTGACATCCACATAAGACGAAGTCAGATAGGTGTTCAGCCCCGGTACCGCGATATCCTCGGGCGCGCCGAACACTTTGGTGAAACCGGCACCATCCACCGGCATCCGATAGAAGGAATAGCTGACCCGGTCGTTTTCGATGTAATAAATGCCCTGGGCATCCTGCGCCCATTGCCATATGAAGGGCAGCCGGTTTTTCGAGGCAGGTAGTTCGACCACCTTGGCACCGTCCGTGGGCCACAGTTTGATGTCCCACAGAAAGGACCACATGAATGCGCCGGGGGCGTTTATAAAGGCGATCCACTTGCCATCGGGCGCGTAGCGCGGGAAATATTTCCAGTTGTCATTATCCGTGGCGATTGGTGTAATCTTGTGGCTGGTGGTGTCCACGACCGAAAGCTGCGCTTTTGTCCAATAGTCCAGCCCGGGGCGTTCCTGATGGGCAAACACCAGCGCCGAGCTGTCTGGGGCCCAGTCGTAGGCCCAGTTCCCGCCCCATGCGCTGACCGAAAACGCGGCCTTTTGTGTCAGGTTCACGGGCGCGGTGCCTTCTCCATCTTCCCAAAGCCGCGTCAGCCACAGATGGTTTTTGACATAGTCATCCGCATCATCCAGCGGTGGTACAACATAGGTCGGATCGGCCATCACAAAAGCGATCGATCCGCCATCGGGGGACCATTTGAAACTTTGAATATCGGTCTTTTGGTCGGTGACAGGTTGGCCGTTGCTGCCTCCTGTCGGCACTATCCAGATGTTGTTCGTACCCGACTCTGATGAAAGATAGGCAACATACCCGCCATCCGGCGACCATTGCGCGCTCGAGATATGGGGCGACGCCGATAACAGCGTCCGGATGTCCTGGCCCGACAGATCAGAGATGACGAACTCGGTCAAATACGCGTCATCCGGCAGCGAAACACTGTTTATCCCGTAAAGCAGATGCTGGCCGTCCGGTGAAAAAGACAGGTCCGACAAACGCTTGACCTTCAGGCTTTGCTCGGGCGTCCAGTGATGCTGGGCCTCGGCGGTCAACACGGACCATAGGGTAGCACCGACTGCAAAAGCCAGCACGCGTGTCAGTCGGAATAATGCCATTGCGATCTCCATGGGGTTTCACGGCGGATAAGCGACAGTTCGATGGGTCTGCTGCCGCGCAAACCAGCATCGCGCGTTGTTTTGGATGCGCGGCCACCAAACAGTTGCATTTAACAAAATCCAAAATACTATTCGGAACGGTATATTTGTCCGAGTCTTATTTATGAGCAACAGATACTTGCTTCTATCCACATCGCGGGATCTGCCGGTGTCGATGGCTTCACAACCCGTCTGGACGCCTCCGATGTCATTGGCCGCATAGGTGCGGGTGTCGAGGTCTTTAACGACGGTTCGCTAAGCGTAAGGGCACAATACAAGGCTGATCTGGCATCAGACTATCGCTCGCAAAGCGCCGAGTTGCGGCTTAGCATGCGGTTTTGAAGCCGTGCAAAGGAAAGGATCAAGTATGAAGGTTCGGGCAATCATCGCATTCCTGTTTCTGAGTTTCGGACTGTCATTCTGCACCCCGATTGACTCGGTTTCACCTGAACAATGTGCAGGCGGCGATTGGGCGGGAATTGGCTATTCCGACGGCAAAGCCGGTCGGTCCGAGGGCTATTTTGCACGTCACCAAGAAGCTTGCGCCAAGGTCGGCATCACGCCGGACCTGACCGCCTGGCGGTCCGGCAGAGAGCGCGGGTTGCGGGAATACTGCTCACCTCAGAACGCCTATGAGGTCGGGCGCAGCGGGTCCGAGCTGTCGAATGTCTGCCCCGCATCCGCAGTTACAGACCTGAACCGCGCCAATGCCAAGGGCCGAAAATACCACGCGATCGGGCGCGAGATCAGCAGCCTGCGCACGCAGTCAAGCGACATTGACACTAAGCTGTTTTTCCTGGGCACGCCGCAGAACAAAGAACAACGGCGCGAGCGTCAGGAATTGCTGAGACAGCAAGAGCAGATCAAGACCCGGATAAGCACGCTGGAACTGGAACGGATCGATTATTCGGTTCTGTGACCGCTTTGGTTCTGGTGCGATCCGGTAGCAGTCCGGGGGTTTCCCCCGGGCGCTGCGCATCAGGTAAAGGGCGGCGGCACCGGACCGTAGCGGTTTTCGTCCCCTTGCGTCGGACGGCTGAGCCACCAGACCATGAGAATTCCAAGCACCAGTTGGACAACGAACGCAAAGAAGAGCCCGCCCAGCCCCAAAATCGCAACTGACGCGTCTGGGCTGCCTGTATCGCCGGCTGAGTTTACCGATGCTCCGAAGGCCAATATCCCTAGCACCAGCCCAAGCGTTATGAACAATGCGGTTCCCATTGGCAGCAAAAGATACCAACCTGGACGGCCTGTGTCGTGTAATCGCCGCCATCCTGCTGCCATTACCGGCAAGAAGATCAGTAGTGAGAACAGGGTGGAAATCGGCTGACTGCCAATGCCTGTTTCAGTGCCCTTGCCAAAAAATACGCCGTCCAGGATGGAAAACAGGATGCTGACCAACAGAACGAACAGAGCAAACCACCAATATTCCGGACGGCGTGCACGACCGGAGAATGTCACGTATTTTCGGATACAGGTCGTCACCGCGTTTGTAAATGCAGTCATCTTTCAGCCTCGCAATTCAGTTTTGCTTCCGGGAAAAAGTGTCAGGTTCGACCGGGAAGCAAGTTAAAGATTTTTTAGCTAAGCACCATGTGGGCAAAGCCGACTTTGGGACCTCTGTTCCATCACCTAGTGTCTTCGCATTCCGGCTCGTTATCTTCGGCGTGACGGGCCCGAGGGGCGCAACATGTTGGTTCTCATCGGGCTGGGCGTTTTCGCGATCATGTGCGAAACGTGGGTGAGGATGTTCAGTCAACAAGCGTGGATGTTCGGTTCCCGGCGCAGACAGTCTGGGATGTTCTGTGCCTTTCAACTGGTCTCGCGGGTGTCCGCACGTGTGCCGGAACCACCGGGGATGGGCGCGGGCTGCGCCTGACCATACGGGGTGGGATTTTGCAGTGAAACGGGGGTGATGGCGCATGGAAAAACCGGCTTTCAAGATTGATTTGAGAAGGATGATCCTGCCCGACCGTGCCTGCGGACCGGGCAGGGCATATGGCGCTATGCTTCGATGTGATCGAATTGCCCCTTGGGCCGCCGCTGCTTGACCGGTCGTCGGTCGACCCCAAGAAAGAGGACTATGTTTTTGGCCACGAAGATCGAGGAATAGGTGCCCACGACGACGCCAAAGGCGATCGCCAGCGCGAACCCGCGGATCACGTCCCCTCCGAACACCAGCAGCGAAAGCACGGCCGCCAACGTGGTGACCGACGTCAGGACCGTGCGCGTCAGCGTCTGGTTCGCCGACAGGTTCAGCACCTCGCGCAGCGGCATGCCGATATGACGTTTCAGATTCTCGCGGACCCGGTCAAAGACGACCACCGTGTCGTTGATCGAATAGCCCAAGATCGTCAGCAACGCGGCGACAAAGGCCAGATCGATCTTCAGCCCCAAAATCGCAAACAATGCCAGCGTCAGCAGCACGTCATGTGCAAGAGCGACGACAGCACCCACCGCGAACTGCCACTCGAACCGCATCCAGACATAGCCGAGGATGGACAGCACACCGCCCCCGATTGCCAAAAGCGCTGCCCGGACCAGTTCGGGCGAGACCTTTCCACCAATACTTTCGCTGGCCGTAAAGCTGAGGCCGGGGTCGACCTGCCACAGCGCATCGCGCACCTGTTGCATCTGGTCCGAGGACAGTGCCGCCCCGCCGTCATTTATGGCGGCAAGACGAATGCTGGCGGCATTCATATCAGCGTTGCCAACGCCAAAAATCTCGGACACGGCCACATCGGCGAGGTTCAGGTTACCGAGCGCCGCCCGGTACTCGTCCAGCAGCAGGACATTGGGCGTTTCGACCCGCAGGCTGGTTCCTCCGGTGAAATCGATCCCAAGGTTCAAGCCAAGCGTCGCAATGATCAGAACCGCCGAGATCACGGTCGCGGCTGACGCTCCGAATGTCGCGCATTGCCAGCGAAAGAAATCAAACGCCGGTCGCCGCCCAAGAAATCTGAACAGCCCCGTCATCGGTAGCCGCTTTGGGTGTCGCCATTCCAGCCAGTTTTGCAGGATGAGTTTGGTGATCACCAAGGCCGTAAACATCGAGGTCAGGATGCCCAGCCCAAGCGTAAGGGCAAAGCCGCGCACCGGCCCTGCGCCCAGCCAGAACATCAGCGCGGCTGTCAGTAATCCGGTCAGGTTTGCGTCGAGGATCGACGAAAACGCTTTGTCAAAACCTTTCCCGACGGCGCTCCACAGGTTGCGTTCGTTGCGCAGTTCCTCGCGAATGCGTTCGAAGATCAGTACATTTGCGTCCACCGCCATACCCAGCGTTAGCACGATACCGGCAACGCCCGGCAGGGTGAGGGTCGCGCCCACAAATGTCAGCACGGCCGCGAGGATGACCATGTTCATCGCCAGCGCGGCCACCGCCACAAGGCCCAGCCTGCCATAGCTGGCCACCATAAGCGCGCAAACCGCGATCAATCCGATCACCGCCGCCTTTAGCCCTGCCGCGATACTGTCGCTGCCAAGCTCGGGCCCAACCGTCTTTTCTTCGAGGAAGGTCAGCTCGGCAGGCAAAGAGCCGGATCTAAGCAAGGTGGCCAGATCGGTGCTGTCCTCGACAGTGAACTGCCCGGTGATGATGCCGCTGCCACCGGATATATGCGACTGGATGATCGGCGCAGATAGCACTTCGCCATCCAGCACGATGGCAAAGGGGTTGCCGATATTGGCGGCGGTAAAATCGCCGAACGCGCGCGCTCCGGCGGGATCAAATCGGAACGAAACCGCAGGACGCCCGTTTTCGTCAAAGCTCGGCTGCGCGTCCGTCAGATGTTCGCCCGACACAATTGGCCTTGGGTCAAGTGGGTAGGCGACCTCGGGCGTTCCGGCCAAGGGCAGGGTTAGGGTG
Source organism: Ruegeria sp. F11 (assembly GCF_056533855.1). Classification (NCBI taxonomy): domain Bacteria; kingdom Pseudomonadati; phylum Pseudomonadota; class Alphaproteobacteria; order Rhodobacterales; family Roseobacteraceae; genus Ruegeria; species Ruegeria sp. F11. The sequence continues at coordinate 24,468 of NZ_JBQFOW010000021.1, forward strand.
TCACCATAAGCCCCGCCGCTGCCCGGCACGACAGCATGGAAAGAAAGCTGGGCGGTGGTGCCGACCAGCGTCTTGAGCGCCTCGGCATCTTCAAACCCGGGCACCTGGATCAAAATACGATCCTCGCCCTGGCGCAGGATCGTTGGCTCGCGCGTTCCGGCCTCGTCGATCCTCTGGCGCACGGTTTCGAGGCTTTGGTTCACAAGCTGATTGGTCAGCGCCGCTTGATCCGTTGCGGAATACCGCAGGTCAAGGAAACGGTCTTTGGACGACACGTCCAGATCGGGTGCCGCCAAGCCTTTGCTGTCCACGACAATGGTGGCCAGCCCCTGCGCAATCTCAAGCGCCTGATCCGATGCTTCCGCAGGGGATATAGCGATGCGCAGCACACCCGAGGGGGCCTGAACCTGTCTGACTTGTATCCCCTGGTCCCGCAGGGCATCTCGCAGAACCGGCCACAATCCGGCAAGGCGCTGGTCGATTGCGCCCGGCACGTCCACTTCGGCCAGCAGATGAGCGCCGCCGCGCAGATCAAGACCCAGATTGATCAGACCCGATGGCAGCCAACCCGGCCAGCTTCCCTCGGTACTATGCTCGGGTATTGAGTTACGCGCGTCAACGCGCTGATAGAATACGTTGGGCAGGGCCAGCCAGATGCACAGCAGGCAAATGCCCCAAACGCCAATGCGTTTCAGGAGTGTTGGTCGTTCCATGATCTCACTGTGGCGAAGCCGGGCGTACAGCCCGCGCTTTCACCGGTTCCATTTTGTTGTTCTGGAAAGGCAAACGCCGACACGCGCCGAAAAACGGCGCGGTCAGGCGGGCTGTCAGATCATGTCAAACGGGGGTGCGCGCGAACGATACGCGTCGGCAAGGCCTTGCCGCAAAGAAGGAGGCGCACGGGGTGAAGCCAGATGCCAAGTGTGCCGCTCCGGCATTGTCCGAGGCTGAGGCAAGAGCCACACGGTGTCTTCCAACACGGCGCCACCGATTGCGGCAGTTGGTTCCGCCCGCTGTACCTTGGTCTGATTCGTGATGATTGCCCTTGCGAGGTGATTGGTAGTCGTTTGCAGATGTTCGACCCTCGAAACGGTCGGCATCTGATATTGTCGCAGTGTCTCGCCAAATGCCCCGACGACCATAAAGACCAGAACCAAAGCGGTCCTGATCATGGCAAATGGAAGTTGGGCGCGGTTCCTCATCGTCGATAGTTGGGTTCCCACGCCCGAGTTTTCAATCTAGCGGGCTCGTCCTTATTAAGCTTAAGAGGGCCTTGTCAGAAGAACTTGGCTTGAGGCGAGCAGGGTGTTCTCGTAGCCTTTGCGGATGATTAAACGATCGCCCTTCAAGTACATCAAAACCAGTCCCGAGGTCATTCGTCTGGCAGTCATGCTGTATTTTCGGTTCCCATTGTCGCTTCGACAAGTGGAAGAGTTATTGCACAAACGGGAATTGAGGTGAGCCACGAAACCCTTCGCTATTGGTGGAACCGCTTTGGCCCGATGTTTGCCTCCGGGACTAGACAAAGGAGAGTCAAGCAACTCCGAGCTCAATCCCATCATTATCTCGGCGATGATGCCCTGTTCGTAGCTTCTCACACACCAATGGCGTTCAGCCACTCGCTTCCAACGATTGTATAGCCGACAGCCAGCCCCAACCCCATAGTAAGGATCGGCAGAAGAAAACGGCGCTCCGGTGGGGCACGCTGATCTGTCAGAAACAGGAACGCAGCACCCAGACCGCCCGCCATGACGATCCGGGCGCAGGTAATGTCGAGTGGCGTGAAATCGACAACGGCCACGCGGGTCGTAACCAAAGTACCGCTGAAACCCAACTTACCGAGTATGCCGAGAGCGACACCGGCAGACCGGTTCGGGATGGACACGCTAGTGCCCAAAGCCATCCGGCGTAGTCACTATCTGTGCTTTTGGTGCCTTGTGCAGTGTTTCACTATCGACCCGGCTCAGGGCGCAGGACAGTCGCAGAAACCATAGACGCAGCGAATACATATGTCAGTCTCCGTTGAAGCTGAGGGGTTAACTTGAAGTGAATGCCTTCAGTTCGACTCACCTTGAGCCGCCACCGGGACTGGCATCGGTGCGGGGCTTGTGGATGGCCACTCCGATCATGACGAGGACCACGCCTAGAACATCCACTGCACTCGGTATCTGGCGCAGAACGATGACGCCGATGATCGTGGCGGTTGCAGGCAAGAGGGCGAGCAGGAAGGCGAAGCTGGCGCGCGGCAGGCGGGCCATTGCAAGCTGATCGCAGACATAGGGGATAACAGACGAGCAAATGCCGACCGCAATCCCGGCCAGAACCAGAAGCGGTGCGCCGAAGGCGTCGAGAGCTTGCAGGAAGCCGATGGGCATCACGAAGATGAACGCAGCCGTCATGGCCGCCCCGAGACGTTCTACACCACCAGAAGCGCCGCCTTCGGAAATCTTGTGACCGAGGATGATGTAGAGGACGAACAGAGACCCGTTCAGCACCGCCCAGAACAGGCCCAGAAGGTCAGACGTGAGGGCAGGTCCATCCGCAGCCAGGAGCGATGGCACGTCTATCAGGAGCGCCACGCCGATGATAGCGAAGGCGAAGGCCAGATAGTTTCGCCCCGTGCGCAGGCCCCAAAGAGCGATCCCGATGGTCCCGACGAACTCGATTGCAGCGACAAGTGAGATCGGCAATCGGTCGAGGGCCAAGTAGAATGAACTGTTCATGATGGCGAGGCAGCCCCCGAGCGCAATAAGAAGCAGACGCTCGCGGGGCGACGATTCCTTGAACGTGCGCCAAGGCTTCGTGATGGGTGCAAAGACCAAAGCAGCCGACGCGATACGGAACCAGGCAACGCCAAGCACACCAACGACCGGAAAGAGCAGAACCGCGAAAGCCGGGCCGAGATAGTGGAAGACAGCCGATATGCCGAACCATGCGTGAGGGGGAACGGCCTCGGACATGCGCGACATGGCTCCTGTGGCGTTGGCGACGGCGGGGTTTGCGGGGGCTTGATTTGACATGCATCTATAATGCAAGGTGAAAACAGATCACCATATGGGAAACTTATATGTCAGTAACCGAATTTCATGCCAGAAAGAAGGAAAGGTCACTCGATAACCTTCGATCCGGAGAAATCGGTCTCGACAGCATCGACGCTGCGATTCTGCGCGAACTTTGCGCGGATGCCCGTATTCCCCGTGCCGAACTCTCGCGCCGCGTTGGTCTGTCCGCCCCCAGCGTGGCGGACCGCGTGCGTCGTCTTGAAGATGTCGGCGTCATCACTGGATACGGCGCGCGCATCGATCCCGCGCGCCTTGGCTATGGCCTGACGATCCTGATCCGCGCCCGCCCGCTGCCCGGTGAGATGAAAAACATGATCGAAGCCATCCGGGAAACGACCCAGATCGTCGCTTGTGATCGTGTATCCGGCGAGGATTGCTTCGTTGCGCGGGCGCATGTCCGCGACGTAGCCGAGATGGAGGCCGTGATCGACCGGATCGTGCCTTTCGGCGCAACCAACTCTTCAATCGTCCAGTCGTCACCCGTCGAAGAGCGATTGGTCGAACTCTAAGTCCGGGACTGAAAGCGGACCTTAGTCAAGTGGCAGGTTTGTCCGCGCTTCTGACCATAGGCATTACGCCGATCTAGTGGTGGTGGCGAACGTCCGGTTCGGTGACGCTGCACTGCTGCGATGATTGGCAGGATGAAGGTCTGGAAAGGGCCGGAAAACGTTGATTGTGATTTTGTTGGAAAATCACCGTCCCAGCCCTTCAGCAGCCCGAAAGTGTGGTGCCGGAAAGTTGGCACCACGTTGATACTACTTGTCGGTCACGTCCGATATCCATGTTCCTGCGGCGACAGCGCGCGGCAAGCCCAGAGGGCCGATCGCCAGAAGCGCAACCTGCTCCATATCTTCGGCCGAGATGCCTTCGGCCACCCCTCGGCGGCTATGCGAGTGCACGGCACCTTCGGATGCGGCACCAATTGCAAGCGCGAGTTTGACGAGGCGGCGTTCCCGGTCGGTCAGTGAACCCGCCTGTGCGGTTGCTGATCCAAGCGCGGCATATGCATCCCAAATCGTCGGATGTTTTGCGGCAAGCGCCCCTGCGGCGCCGGGCAGATCTTTCGTCATCTCAGTCTCTCCATCCTGTTAGTTTGTCCCTGCAGCGATAATGTCTTCAAACGCATTCTTGGCTTTCTTGGGCATTTTCGCGTCAAGGAACCCATCGGGCATGTCACCAGCGCCGACTTGAATGACCATTACCATACCCATGCCAAGATGTGGTTTGCATTTCACTCCGATCATGCCTTCGGCGGTCAGTTCGACCTCGATCTCTTCATTGATCTTACCGACAAAAGGCTCTTGGCCTTCGGGGACCATGCCCTTGACGGTCTCAGCATTGTGACCTTTGTCCGCCGCGCGGAAGACCACAACGTCACCAACCTGGGCCGAGACAAATCGCGGCTCGAATACCATAGCACCCGCTTCGCCGCGATTCAGCATCTGGACCTCGATGGTTTCGGCAAGCGCCGAAATCGGGGCAAGCGCCAGCAGGGTGGCGGTGGTCAGGGATTTGAGTTTCATTGTACGTTTCCTTGTCAGGTTCTAAAGTTTCATCCACCAAGCGCGGACATATGGCGCGTCACAGCAGGTTTGGACATTTGCGAAAGATCGAAGCGGTGGCGCTCTGGCTTCATCAACAGCGCACTTCGAATGGTGGACGATGCCTCGCCCTCGGATCGGCGCAGGGGCGCGCGCAGATCAACCGATCCTTGGTCGCCCATGCAGGTGTAAAGGCGTCCGGTGCAACTGACCCGCACCCGATTGCAGAGCGCGCAGAAATTGCATGACATCGGGGAAATGAATCCAAGCTGACCGCCTGTCTCTGCAACCTGCACGTAACGCGCCGGACCGCCAGAGCTGCGGTTTAGCGGACTCAGTGTCCATCGGCGCGCCAAGTCCGATTGCAGATCGCGTAGGGACAACGCGCTGTCACTTCGATCCAGACCAGTATCGCCCAGTGGCATTTCCTCAATCAGCGTCAGGCCCATGCCGCGCCCATGGGCAAAGCGGATCAGATCGTCGACTTCGTCTTCGAACGCGCCACGACTGGCAACTGCGTTCAGCTTGACCTTCAGACCCGCGTCCTGCGCGGCATCCAGCCCGGCCAGAACCATGCGAATATCACCAAGCCGGGTCAGGCTGCGGTATCGATCCGGGTTCAGCGTGTCGAGCGAAACGTTGACTCGCTTTACCCCGCACGCCGCCAAATCATCTGCGAGGCGCGCCAGCAATGTGCCGTTGGTGGTGAGTGTCAGTTCATCCAGCGCGCCAGACCGCAGATGCCGCGATATATCTCGAAACAAATCCATCACATCGCGACGCACCAGAGGTTCGCCTCCGGTAATGCACAGCTTGCGGACACCGCGTCGGATGAAAATATCGCTGAGGCGGGCCATCTCCTCGAGGCTCAGAAGGTCGTGCTTGGGAAGAAATGACATCTTCTCGGCCATGCAATAGGTGCAGCGCAGGTCGCAGCGGTCGTTCACGGACAGACGCAGATAGGTAACGGTTCGGCCATAGCCATCGACCAGCGGATCGCGCGCTTTGCTTCGGGCCGTCGACAATGCACCGATGTGCGCAGTTTGGTTGTGGGTCGGGTCAGAAGGGTCGGCATTCGCGCCGAAGCCGCTGCTCGTATTGTCCAGCATCAGACCCTCCTGCATGTAAATGGGAGACTCGTAACGTGTAGCGCGGCCGGGTATTAACCCGGCCACGCTGATCTTGGGTGTTTTAGTTTGCGTCGGCTGCGTTCATCATCAGGTATTCCATGATGAGTTCGCGCTCGCCGTCATCAAGACCGGCCCGTTCGAACATGGACGGTACGATGCCTCTCCATTGTTGTTGCGTATAGTGGGTCACTTCCCTTGGGGCGTGACAGACGGTGCAACGCTGGAAGAACATCTTTTCACCCGGTGTCATGTCGGCATAAAGAGACGCAGTCAAAGCTTCGAGCCGGTCCAGACCAAGCTTGTCGTCGTCAATCGCAGCAAGCTCCATGTCTTCGATGATCGCAGGCTTTTCATAAGCCATATTCGGGCCTTCCGGGTCTTCGCATTTGCGCATTTCGATCAAGACCGTGTTGGCGGACGTGGCCTCGCTGAGACCCGAGGCGCGCTGCGTAGAGGTCAGGAAGTTCACCAGACCCGAATTACAACGCCCCTTGCTGTCCAGCGACGGCCAACACCCTTCGTAGATCGAGACGACGCCCGGCATGATCTCGTCGCTGACAACGGCCCCGGCGATCACGGTGCCCCGGTCGTTGTAAAGTTCGACCAGATCGCCATCGGCGATGCCGCGTTTTGCGGCGTCATCGGCGTTGATCCGAACCGGTTCGCGGCCCTGTACCTTGTAGATACCCCGCAGCGATTCGGACTGGTCCATCTGGCTGTGAAGGCGATACCACGGGTGGGGCGACACGACATGCAGCTGGCCTTCTTTGGCGTTGCCGAGATACTCGTGTTTCTCCATCCACATTGGCATGCCGGGGCAATCCTCGATCTCCATCTTCGCGATATTTTCGCAGAACATTTCGATCTTGCCCGATGCGGTGTGCAACGGGTTTGCGTCCGGGTCAGAATAGAAATCACCGTGGCGCACCCATTTCCGGGCCTCTGCAGGAACCGGCATCCGGGCGTAGCCCTTTTCCCAGAACTCCTCGAACGGAGTTTCCTTGGCCGCATCCGATGCCTCGTAGGCCAGCTTGATGTGATACATTTTGTCTTCACTGTCAGTGAACTGTGCCCACAGTCCCAGCTTGTCGGCCAGACCTTCGAAAATCTCGTAATCGGGCAGACTTTCGCCAACGGGCTCGATCACCTTCTTCATCGCGTAGACCCGGTCGTTCGAATAGGTGCCGCCCGAAGTAATATCGTCCTGTTCCAGCGTCGAGGCTGCAGGCATGACGATATCAGCCCAGCGGGTTGCCGCTGTCCACCACACATCGACCGAGACGATGGTCTCGACCTTCTCAAGCGCGCGGATCAGCCGGTTGGTATCCTGCTGGTGCGACATGAAGTTGTTGCCAGCGTTGAAGATCATCTTAATGTCGGGGTAGGTGTTGGTCTGCCCGTTATAGAAGAAATCCACGCCCGGGCTTTCCAGCGCCTCGGTAATGCGCGAGGCCGGTACGATCTTCTTGACGAAGTTCCGGCCCTGACTCATGCCGACCGGTGTGGCGTTGCCGCCCTGCGGCATACCGCCGTTACCGTAGTGCCACGAGAACCCGACACCCTCGCCCGGTTTGCCGATCTTACCAAGCAAGGCCGCAAAGTTGACCAGCGACCAATAGGCCATTTCGCCATGCTGGGCACGCTGGATGGCCCAGGAACCAGCCATGCTGGTTTTCGAGGACGCGATGAGTTCGGCGAGATCCTTGATCTCCTGCTCGTCGATGCCGGTGATTGCCGAGGCCCAGGCGGGTGTTTTTGGCGTGCCGTCGGTTTCACCTTTCACATAGGCAATCCACTTGTCGCTGCCGACCGTGTACTTGTCCATATAGGCTTGATCTTGCAGCCCATTTTCCAGGGCATGATAAGCCATCGACAGGAACAGGGCGGTATCGGTGTTCGGTATGATCCGCTTCCATTCCGCGTTCAGATAGTCGTCGCTGGCGGTGCGCTGCGGGTTGATTGAGATGAACTTGACGCCCGCGTCGCGGATTTCTTCCCAATGAGCATACATGCCGTGGTCGGCTACGCGGTATTCGATCCGGTTGTTCTTGATCGGGTCACAGCCGACAAGCACGAACAGTTCGGTATTGTCACGGATGGTTTCCCAGGCGGATTGTGCGGAATAGACTTCCATGTCGCCGATGATATGCGGCAGGCAGACCTGACCCGCGCCGGCCGACCAGTCGCCTGCGGTGTTCGTGCAGCCGCCCATGAGGTTGATCAGACGTCCTTGCAGAACATTCGGACGGAATACACCGGCGTTCGACCAGCCGCCATAGGACGAGCTGAAGATCGACTCGTTGCCGTGATTGGTCGCGGTATCCAGCAGCGCCTTGGCGGTCAGGCTCCAGGCGGTATCCCAATCGACGCGGACATATTCTTCCTTGCCACGCAGTTCGGGCTTGATGTCGCCACTTTCCCAACCTTCCAGATAGGATTTACGTACCATCGGATAGTTGATCCGGCTCTTGTCATAGGTCCGGTCCATGACGCCGTAGGCCAGCATTTCAGTGGGACGGGCGTCAAGCTCCATGATTTTGTTGATGCCGATCAGTTTGCCATCGCGGACCACGGCCTCAAACGGACCAAAGTGGGTCGCGTGGAACGTGCGCCCCCCGAACGAGTTGGGGTCAAGCGCTGCAAGCGCCGTGGAATTCATCAGAGCGGTTGCGCCAAAGGTGGCGATACCCCCTTGCAAAAAGGCGCGGCGTGTTGGCGTTGAGAAAGACATATCGGACCTCCTGTGGCTGGCGTCTGGGTGCACATTATTCTTTGGGTGAAGCTGTCACCTTGATTGCGCACAACTGCGGTTGTCCGAATATGTAAAGAAATGTAAAAGCGGCCTATGGCGCAGCATATCCTTATCGTCGAAGACGATCGCACAACCCGAATGCGACTTGCCGCTTATCTGCAGGAGCAGGGGCATCGCGTTAGCATGGCCGAAGATGCGGACGCGATGGAAAGCATCATCGAATACGATCCGCCGGACCTGTTGCTCGTCGATATCAATATGGATGGAAAGGATGGTCTGACGATCACCCGTGAACAGCGGGCGAAGTCCCGGGTCGGTATCATCCTGCTGACAGCCCGCGATGATCAGGTTGACAAGATCGTCGGCTTGGAAATGGGTGCCGACGACTATGTGACCAAACCCTTCGACAAACGCGAGTTGGCGGCCCGTGTGAAAAATCTGCTGGCTCGGATTGCGGATATCGGGCAGGCTCCCGAGGGCCCTCCGCCGGTCGAATTGTTTGGTGTTTGGTGTTTTGACCGCATTCGGCACAGGTTGGTCTCGGCCGCAAGAACAGAAACGCTCACACCGCAAGAATTTGCCATCCTGACGGCGTTGGCCGATCATCCCGGGCAGACGCTCAGCCGTGCGCGGCTGTCCGAGCTGATCGGCCGCAGCTCAAGCCGCGCCAATGACCGGATGATCGATGTGGTGGTCGGACGGCTGCGCAAGAAGCTGGAAAAAGACCCGGCCAATCCCGAATGGATTCTGACCCAACATGGTCAGGGCTATCACTTCGTTGACCCGGCCTCGACCTGAAGCCCCGCCGCTGCTGCAGCCGCTTCAAGGGTAGCCGCCGCAGTCTTGGCACTGGCGCAAACCCGATCCAACAGGGCTTCGCTGGCAGCACCGTCTTGGGCCTCCAACTCGGCAAGTAGCGTGCACAGGGCTTCAAGCCGGAAGTTCGAGGCAGCGCCTTTCAACCGATGGGCAGCCTTGCGTTGCTGCTCGGGCCGTGCGGATTTGATCACTTCGACCGCCTCGGGCAATGCGTGCAGAAACTCGGATACGATCAGCCCGGTTGTTTCGGGGCCAAGATCTGAAATATCGCTGCGCAGACTGTCCAGAACTGCGGTTTCATGCCGGGGCGGTTCGGTCGGGCTGTCGGGCGAAAGAACTTCCGTCAAAGCTCGGGGCGAGATCGGCTTGGCCAGAATGCGTGCAACACCCAGCCGAGCCCGGTTCTGTTCCGTGTCGTCAATCAGATGCGCCGTCAACGCGACCAGCATGGGCACGTATTCCCCGGTGCCGATCCGTGCGGCCACCTCCTCGCCCCGCATGTCCGGCAAATCAAGATCGATCAGGACCAAATCGAAGCGATTGTCATGGCAGCACTTCCATCCTGCCATTCCGGTTTCGGCTTCCTGCACCTGACAGCCCAGCCGCTCCAGATACCCCCGTGCCACCATACGGTTCACGGCATGGTCGTCGATCACCAGCACGTTGCTATTGATATCAGCTTCGGACAAGTGGGCTTCGTCTTCGGCCACGCGATCGGCATCGCCCGGCATCAACGGGACGGTCAGAGTAAATCGGGTGCCGACGCCGGGTTCACTTTCGACACTCAGCACGCCACCGAGCGCTTCGGTCAGATTACGCGAGATGGCAAGACCCAAGCCAAGCCCCTCAATACCTGCGCGCTTTACGGCTGCTGTCCGCATATAGGCATCAAACGCCTGGGCGATCGCCTCGCGTGTCATACCAATTCCGGTGTCGGCCACCGTGAAACTGACAACGGGCTGTCCAGTGTCATCCGCCATCGCATGGTCCACAGTAAGCGTGACGGTCCCACGCTTGGTATACTTGACCGCGTTCGAAATCAGGTTGCCCAAAATCTGGCGGATCTTCACAACATCGCCGAACAGCACCGGGGGCGCGGGCTCTGTGAGTTCGACAACGGTTTCCAGCCCTGTCTTTGCGGCCAGCGACTGCAACTGGTGACCAAGCTGGCCAACCAGATCGCGCAGGTGAAAATGCAAAGGGTTCGTGCGATTGCCGCTGTCTTCACTGCTCGCATAGTTCAGAATGTCATTGGTGATCTCGAGCAATTCGCGGGCCGAGCGGTGTGCCGTTCGCACCCGGTCTTGCCAGGCCTTGTCCGTCACTTCGGTCTCCAGCAACCCCAGCATCCCGATAATACCGTTCAGGGGGGTGCGGATTTCATGACTCATCCGGGCGAGAAACTCGGTCTTGCTGCGGTTTGCTGCTTCGGCTTCGGTGCGCGCCGCATCCGAGGCCTGCATCTCGGCAACGACATCGCCGGTACGTGCGATCACCGCCTCTTCCAGGTATTCGCGCAGTTCGGCAGCTTCGCTTGCACGGCGCCGCAGGATGTTGAGGGCTTTTTCCATACGCCCGATCTCATCATGGCCACTGATCTGCATCGGAGCGCCGTAGTCCCCTTCCGCCACGGCTACTATGCGTCGGGCCAGCTCTCCCAGACGGGCGACTAGCTGCCGCCGGGCGTAAAGCCACAAGATCGAACCTGTGATCACCGCAGCAGCGACCACCACAAGCAGTGCGATGTTCATCACCGACGACTGCCGTTCCGCAGCTGCAATCTGAGCGACCCCCTGGGCCTGCACGGCGTCACGAGCCTGTCGGGCTTGCGACGACAGACTGGCGATCATGGATTGCAGGCGTTGGCTGTCATCTGCAATCGCCATCTGCAAAGTGATCCTGTCCCGCTGCAGATCGACCAACCCATCCTGTGCAATGGCCTCGTGCAGCTGGTGCAGCGCAACCTGTGCTGCCTCCCGCGCCGTAGGGGTCGGTAGGTAACGGATCCGGCGATCGGCCAAAGTCAGACGATCAGAGAGCTCGGCGCGCAGATCCGCCAGCGCATCCGATGCGGAAATCATCTGTACCTGCTGCAGCTTCAGCCGGATCGCATCAACCACGTTTGCAAGTTCGGTCAACCGTTCGAAGGCAAAGAAATGGCGATCCGCAAGCTCGTCGAGCGCCGGGCGCGGGTCGCCGTCAGACTCGGTATAGATCCCTACGATGCCCGCTGTTATCCTCAGACGCGCCAGATCGGTCTCGTCGCTGATGAGCGAATCCAGTTGGCCCGCTAGTTGGATGATCTCGTTTGTTTGTTCCGCGGTCCGGGTGGCAAGTCGCAACTCCTGCTGACCGTTCTCGGCCATTTGGGCGACAATTTCGCTGGCACGAGATTCTGGCCCTGTGCCCGCCATAGCGAGGGTCATGCCTTGCAAGGCCTGAACCCCCCGTTCGATGCCTTCGACGGTCTGGCCAAGCGCAACTGAAATGCGATCAAGATCATCGCTGGTATCCGCCTGCGTGAATGCCGTGGCGAGCGTTCCGACAACTTCGGCAGAGGCACCGATCCGACTGGCCAGCTCAATCGCGGGCAGGTTGGTTTCGATTAGCTCGTTCTGCGTGCGTATGAGATATCGGTTGACGGCAATCGCGACGATACCCACCATAATGGCAAGCGCCCCCATTGCTGAAAGGATCTGGATCAGCCGCGTGTCAAATCTCGTCCGTCGCATTGTCAGACACTACGGGGCCATCTGGGTTGGTTCAATCTTGGCGACCGGACTTTGTGTCGCGTTCTGGTCCATCGCCACGGCAGGTCCGCGGCCACTGGTTTGTGTGCTTGTTCCCCATTTCAAGGATGAATACTGGTTAAGCGTCGGCTATGGCCTGGAACAGCAGGCTGAGCGGTTGGGATTGGACCTGCTGTTCTACGAGGCGGGCGGCTACCGCGCCCGGTCCCGGCAGATCGGTCAGATTGATACCTGCATCGAGCAGGGCGTAGATGCGATCCTCATCGGTGCGGTGACATCCGATCACGCGGATCTGATCGCCGCAATAGAACAGGCAGCGCAGAGGACCCCTGTTCTTGGTCTGGTCAACGAGCTTCATGCGGATGCGTTGAGCGGACGCATTGGTGTCGACTGGCAGGATATGGGACACGCCGTTGGGCGTCATTTATCCAAGCTGCATCCGGACGGATCGCCACCCAAAACCGCGATCTTCATTTCGGGCCCGTCAGAAGCCGGTTGGACGGGTCCGCTGGAGGCCGGGCTACGCGACGGCTTGAGCGGCAGCGAGGTAACAATCCTTGAAGTCTTTGGTGCTGACACCGGCCTTAGTCAGCAATTGGCGCAGGTCGAAACGGCTTTGGAACGCTATCCTGATGCAGATTATCTGATCGGCAGCGCCCCCGCGATCGAAGCGGCGATTGGCAGTGTAATGCACTCCAACAACCCGAGCCCACCCCGGTTGATTGCGACCTATATCAGCCACACAGTCATTCGAGGTCTCATGAATGGCAAAGTTCTGGTAGCTCCCTTTGATGATCCGGCCCAACAGGGGATTATGGCGCTTGATCAGGTTGTGGCTGTTTTGCATTCCGGAGAGCGAGCAGGGCTGATCGGGCCTGACATCGTTCTTCTAAATCGTTCAGACACAGATTTGGCCGAAATACGTATTTCGCCTGCGGAGTACTTTCCGAGCATTCATTGAGCCTGCGGAAAGATGGCCATCATACATCAGTGAGGTCGCTCGGGAAAATCCGGCGGCATGTTCGGCAGGGCCTGCATGCAAAAACCGTCTAACAGAATCCACTACTACAAAGCTCAGTTCTGTCGGCGGTCGTATTTCGACGCCAGTGCTTTCGCTCATTCACACACGATCCGTGTCGACGAGGCTGCATCTGGATGCGGTATGTCTTGCCCATCAGACTCCTACTTTCGTAAATCAAAGTCATTGCATTCGAACAAAACTCATCAGTTCAACTCTGTTTCTCAGATGCAGTATACGGTAGCTATGTGGGCTGCAACACAGGATCTGAAGACCAGATCAAAGGTCGTCTATGGGCCAACACCATCAGACTGACAAGATCCGCCGCTTTCGTAGCATCGCGATCTTTGTGGCGGGCAAAGGAGGGCCTCGCCGCAATTCCTGAGGTTGCCGAAAATTCATCTGACTGCACCTCGAGGTGCACTTGCGGTCATCAAGTGATCAGCCAGGTTTTGTACGTCCGTGCTGGTTTGATCGCTGACAGCATAAATTTTTGCTTCCGGATCGACCAGGTTCAGGTTGGGCGAACCCTGCCTTAGATGTTCCCACCTCTGGAAAATCAAATCTCTGGTTTCGTCGACCGCCTTTGAACCTGCTGCGGCATCCACGACAAAAACAATCCGGTCAATTGAGATTGAGTCAAACAGGAAGTCGACCTCGTATTCACACCCTTTCCGTTCGGCTGAAAACCCCCGCAAATCCATCAAAACAACATCCGCCCCGGTCACAAATTCAGCGACGGCGATGCGCCAGGTGTTATCAAGACAATAGATGTGCAAATCCTTGAATGTCCGGTCGAACTTTCGCGGGTGCCGCATTAGAGTACTTATGCGTTCTTCAATTTGTTCACTGGATTTGGCGAACTGAGCGGGAGCACGATGATAAACCACGGCGAATGCAATGAGATAGCCGACAATTACCGCAACAATTGCAAACGGCATAGCTACGATGAAACCCATGATCGGAACGCGATCGACCAGATCAAAAACCCTAGTCAGGAACATAAACGTATCAACATCCACATAGTAGATGAGTGAGGCACCGAATAACGCCCAGGAAATACCCAGAAAAGCCTGAATTCCGTAAAGTGTCCAAAACGTAACAGCTACATTCCGACTCGAAACGCCTCGGTACTGATAGCGCAGATAGGCTGGGTCAATAACGGTAAAGCTGCTTCCGAAATGACGCCAGTAACTCAGTAGAAAATCAAATGTCAGGAATGCACTGCGATCAATGTCAAAAACACGCAAAATCAGCAATCGCCTGTTCTTTGCCGCATCCTGCGTGCGATACAGTTTCCTGATCAGAACTACATGGCCAGCCATCGCAAGAAAGAGGGCAGCGAATTGCAGCCCGCTGATGATTTGCGCATCGTACAAAAGGATGCCGTAAGTCACTATGGCAACGCAAAGCGCGACAAGGCCGTAAACCGGATGCAAGACGACGACGAACCAACCAAACAGGATAAGCCAAACAGACCTGCGGGTTCGATCCAATCGCCTTACACCACGTGGTTTCCGATAGGTCGATTTGCGGTAAAGCCCTAAAAGGAATGTGACAAGCAGCCGTGCCGAAGAAACTGCCCAAATTGTAACAACCGGCAGACTCAAGGCGACCAGCACTTCCACGTAGGGAGGCGTTGCTTGACTGCCGACCAGTCCGGCGATCGTCGGAAAAAGAATGTACCCCAGGCTGGCCAGCACATCTTGCCGCAACATTTTTGTGAAAAACGAATTGGTGGATCTGCGGGTCTCTGCCACGATGGCGCGCCGTGTGTCACCAACCTTTTGCAATCCAGTTTCAAGACTCACTACGTTGATTTTGGGCTGTGTCGAGGCCGGAACTGCCTCACGTTCGTCCAAAAGCGCTGGCAACTCACCAACATCCTGGGACTCCGACAGCATTAGTTTTTGGATGCGGGCTGACATCACTACCTTCATCCATGCCAGAATCGGTAGTGTCGCGAGAAGCGTTATGCCGAATGCAATAAAATCCAAAATTTGACCTTAAGCTAAAGCTATAATCTGCGGCGCTTCTGATTATATGGCAAGTTTTATATCCTCTCCGGACCGTGCGGTTACGTTCGCAGGCGGTCGGCTTAGAAATAGTGCCATTCTGGTAAATGATCCGAGGCGTGCCTTGCTAGGATGAAACTATAGCAGCGTTTCTATCCCAATGTCTCAGGGCAGTGCTTTAGACCAATTAATTGAGAACATGGATTGTAAATCAAGGTCCGCTTTCGGCCCGCTTGCGTGGCGTCTGAGTGAAAGGGCCAATGGCAGCATTGGGCCGTCCAGTTCTAAAACGGGTCCGCTTGCTGCGAAGATTCCGCGCTTGCTCTAAGCTCGGCAAGGAGTCCATTTTGACAAATTCTGCACTTCGCGCTAACGCGTGCTCTTCCGAGGACCGCTAAAAATGTTACAACACCAAAGGCAGTTCGATGATGTTTCTCAGGTTGGATTCTAAGCCGCTGTATTGTTTGGCCATATTTCTCGCTAGGCCCCAAGCTCTTTAATCTCGCGCTGAATAGACCACTCGATGAGTTCGCCCCAGAGTCTTCGGGCCAGTTCGGGGTCCAGTCGCTTCCCGGACGCAATCTTGCTAACTTTTTCAAGCACTTCGGCCACGCGATCCGTCGTCCTTGCAGGCAAGCTTTCGATCTTCTTCAAATCGACAGCACGGTCGATGTAGCCGGTGCGGGTGGCCAGAAGGATTATCAATTCGACGTCAATGGCGTCGATCTGAGCGCGAAGCTCTGCCATGGTTTTGCAGGCCTCGGGCGGAATAAGTTCACTCATGATTTTCCTCAGTAGTAACTTGGTTGCTAAGGAGCTGGCGAAGAAGGCTCACAGCCCTCTGAGCGCGCGCCACACAAAATTCCGCTGTTGGAGCTGGGAGTCGCCCGATCACACGCCGGATTTGCTGGTCGCCGATCAACAGGTCCAGATAGAGGCCAACAGCTTCTCCTGATGTCTCAAAGTGCAGTTGACCCTCGCGACGTGCACGAAGCAGCACCTGCTCTAACAAGGGAAACACGGATTCGCGCCCGGCCTTTGAAAGCGTCGCACCAAGCTCACCGCTGCTATCAGCCGCCGCGGCTCGATTGAGGGCAACAGCGCGATCACCTGTCAGCAGATCCAAAAGCTTCGGGCCCAACGTTCCCAGAATTGAAAGCGCGTCATGGTCGGTTTCCAATTCAGCTTCCAGATGGGACTTCACTTCTTCAGCATTGCGCGTGACGAGGGCACGAAATAGTCCCTGCTTATCCCCATACCAGTTGTACAACGTCTCATTCGAGGCGCGGGCCTGTTTGGCGATGCCTTGCATGGATGTTCCACTGTACCCCTTTGCCTCCAGAACCTCGTAGGCAGCCGCCTCGATCTGTTGCTGACGCAGGGATCGTTTCTCTTCTCTCAAAATTACTCTCCAGCCCGTTGACAGAAACCGTAACTAACATTACGGATTTATACAACCGTAATCAAAATTACGCTTTGGAGAAGCAAATGGAACAATCAAGTCGTCACGTCATCGCCGCCCTGGCAACGCTCATTGTTTTGCAAGGGATTATGCTGTCCGCCTTATATGCCGGGGTCAGGCCCCACCCGCCCGTCGCCACGCCTTTGTTCGGTATTGCTCCTTTTCTTGGAGTCGCGATGTCTGTCGCTCTGGCGGCTATCATCGTGCAACCGCTGGGCAGTCGGGCAGGGCGCACTTTGAGCGTTCTCGCCGCGCTCTTGGCCCTGGTTTCGTTCGGACCGCAGAAGTACTTTGACTCACATTTCGGTCTGATTTACCCGGCGGTATTGCTTGGCCAATTGGCTGCGCTGGTCATATTTGCATCGGTTGTAAAAGTTGCGCGCCCACAACAGGAAACCGTTGCGGAGCAGGTCTGATGGCTCAGTTGCTTATGCCTATGTCGATGCTCTCACTCCTAAGCGTCGGTGCTATCTTCGGGTTCTTCTATGCCTGGGTCTGTTCAACGATGTGGGGTCTGGACGCGACGGACCCACGAACAGCCATTGCAGCGATGCAAGCGATGAATGCTTCGGTCCGAAACGCGGTTTTTCTTCCCGGCCTTCTTCCTGACACCGGTCGTTCTGGGCACAACGGCCATCATCGCCGCCCGGCAGACCAGAAAAAAATTTGCCGTGCTCTTTGGACTGGCTGCCATTCTGTACATCGTCGGAGCCTTTTTCGTCACAGCGTCGGTGAATGTGCCGATGAATGAAGCCCTGACAGACGTCGTTGTGCCAGCCGATATCGGGGCCGCCCAAAATATCTGGCAAAGCTACTCGGCCTCCTGGCAGGTCTGGAACTTTCTTCGCACCATTGTGAGCGGGGTTTGCCTAATCCTGACCGGCTAGGCCATTTTCTTTCTAAACCTGGAGTCCGCGTGATGGAATTGTCTCTTCTGACATTTGCCCTTCTGGCACTTATTGTCGTCATGACACCCGGTCCGACTGTTCTGCTTGCCTTGTCCAATGGATCACGGTTCGGTATCGCTACGGCAGGTTACGGTATCGCCGGGGCTGCTATCTCTGATGCTGTTCTGATCACGGCAGCCGGATTAGGGCTCGGAGCTGTTCTTGCCGCGTCAGCGTTTTGGTTCAGCATCGTCAAATGGATCGGCGTTGTTTATCTCGTTTGGCTGGGCGTAGAGATGATGCGATCATCCGGTCAGTTGGGACCGGTCGCAAATCCATCCGAGAACAAGAGACCGTGTGCGCTTCGCAACAACACTGCAGTCTTAAGAAAAAGCTTTCTTGTCGCGGTCACAAACCCCAAGGGCTACCTGTTCTTCACGGCATTCCTACCGCAGTTCCTTATGCCAACAGAACCTATGTTTCGGCAGTATGTGACGCTGGCACTGATCTTCATCGCAGTCGATGTGATCGTCATGGCCGCCTATGCGGGCCTGGGCGTGAATGCAGTTCAGTTTCTCAACCATCGCGGGGCGCTCTGGATCGACAGGGTATGTGGCAGTCTTCTCGTCGCCCTGGGTCTTGCGTTGACTTTCTTAAAGCGCGCCAATGTGTAGGTCTCAATCGCAAAAAAACCAGAAGGTTGGTAGCCGAGAAGACGATCGCTGTCGACCAGCCCAAATAAGTGAAGCGGACCTTGGCGTAGCTGCAGTGAAATGGCGCTTTGTCCCGTGGATTGTGAGTTTGGAAGTTGCCAAATTTCGCCACTACAGCGAACGTCTCTTCTGACTGGATGCATTGCAGCATCACCAACGGGCTCCCAACGGCATGTGTGGATGGCTCCTGCATTGCAAGAGATTTCTGTAGTTGCGATGGTCTGTCAGTACAGTCGTGTGTCCGGCCTGTTTGCGTGGCGGTTG
>NZ_JBQFOW010000022.1:0-40251 GCF_056533855.1 Ruegeria sp. F11
TCTCTTCGGGCCTCGGTCGCTTGTTTGCCATTCGTAGTCCTCCGTCTCCTAAACATAACGGTGGACCCGTTCAGTTGGGGAGGCTCAGGGCGACGAACGGCTTCACAGATCGCCTCCGCATCAACGGCATCATTCTTGCCCCGCTTCACGTAGGGCTTGACGTAACCAGCAGGCATTGGCTTCACATCGTGACCGAGCTTGGAAAGCTGGCGCCCCCAGTGATGGGACGATCCGCATGCCTCCATTCCGACGACGCAGGGCGGAAGCGTCTCAAAGAAACGGAGCAGTTTCGCTCGCGTGATGGTCTTGTTGAAGACAACGCGGCCGTTCTCCGAAATGCCGTGAATTTGAAATACATCCTTGGCCAGATCAAGGCCGACGGTCTTTACTGTCATTGGGCGGCTCCTTTCCTAGCAGTCAATCACAACTGCACTTTGGCACATTCGATGCCGGTAGAGCAGGAGCCACTCACCTCATCCGATTGGGGCCGTGTGCGGCAAAGTGGGGGACTTTCTGGTAGTTTTTTGAACGGAGGGTTTGACATTTCTCTTGGTTTTTGTCGGCGCATCATCCACGTTCGTCCTAAATCTATAATTGACCAACCAGATCAAACCTTGATTAACACTGCAAAACATTCTCCAGTCGAGACGATTACAAATCGTGACCGGCTGGACGTGCTCAATCGCTATCGAACCAGGATCAGCGAACTTTTACGCGACGGGGAACACGCAGCAGCCCTGGCGCTGCTTTTCGATTTGGACGAGGAACTGGGCCGGCGCCACGAGAGACGGCTGGTCGCTTTCTCCGCCGAGTCCCGAGCGTTGCTCGACGACGATGTTGGGAAAGACGAAGCCAAAGGCAGGTCGCCGGCCTTCCAGCGGCGCGCTCGCGCCATTCTCGACGTTATCGAACGCGAGGCGCTGGAGGATATCTTCGACGACACGGAAGATTCCACGGTGGATTTCGAGTCCGACCCAGCCTTCGACGATGCCGCCTCGGGCGAGTCCCTTCAGTCCGTCAAGCGGCGCATTCAGGCCAAGTCTCTGGCCGGGCTTCCGCCAACATCGGTGCTTTCCGGGATCAGCCACTATTTTGTTGAACAGAAGAGCCATTTCCGTTTGGACGATATCTCGATGGAGATCCGGGCCGGTCAGGTTGTCGCTGTTGTCGGGCGCAATGGCAGTGGCAAGACCACGCTGCTGCGGATCATCTCGGCAGATCTTGCCCCGAAGTTGGGGACCGTCACCTTTCCCGCCCTAACGACCTCCTGCGATGCAGATGACTGGCGCCGCCTGCGCGCGCGCATCGCCTTCATCCCCTCGAAGCTCGCATCTTGGCCACACAGGGTGGATACATTCATGCAGATGACCGGCATGGCCTATGGCCTCAGCTATGCGGAATGCGCGCGCCGGTGCGACGCGCTGCTGCACCGCTACGGTCTGGCGCGTTTTCGCAACACTGGTGTTTCGCGCCTCTCGATTGGCTATCGACTGCGCGTCGAGATTGCGCGTTGCATGATGATGGATCCCGCGCTGCTGGTGCTGGATGAACCGCTGGCCAATCTCGATGCGGTAGCTCAAGGCGTGGTGCTGGACGATCTGCGCAGCCTCGCCACATCGGTCCAGGCACCTTGCTCGATTGTGGTCTCCAGCCACCATATCCGAGCCATAGAAGCGATAAGCGACGACGTTGTCATCTTGTCTGAAAGCGGTCAGAGCGGCCAAGCCGAAACCGACGAGCCCAGTTCGATCTACCGGGTCCGCACCGACGACAGCGCACGCCTGCGAGCGCTGGGGCGTGAACTGGGCGTAGCCCGAACAATCAGCGATTCCCAGGGCACGATCCTCATCTTCCCCGGTGTGCTTTCGATGCAGGATCTGACCGGTGCCCTGTTCAATCACGAAGTTGCATTCACCGGCATTGAAGAACTGACCGGCAGCGCTGAAGCCGCGCTCCTGATCGAGAATTCCGGCAGCGGGCGTCGAGGTCAGGCATAATGATCCGCTCTCCGACCCTGATACACGCCGACGCCGCCCTGCCGTGGATGAGCCTGGAGGACTGGCTTCTGTTCCGCCCGCAGGTGCTCTGGTCATGCTTGGTTCTAAGCGGCATTGCCATCTTGGTCGGCCTGACTTCGCAGGCCTCAAATGCGACCTGGTTGTTCCTTGTGCCTAGTTTCGTCTGGATTGTTGCGATTGTCTTTCGAATGCGGGCCACACCGCTGATTGAAACAGGGCCGCGTGTTCTCGATATCCCGCGTATCCGAAGCTGCCTAATCATTTCTGCCGCCCTTTTTGCACCGGCCTTCATCTGTGCGAATTCCGCAGCGCTTGCGGAGTTTTCCCGCCATTACATGGCCCTGTCGAAGTCCGAGGCCCCCACGCAGAAAGTCGTGGGCCTTATCGAACAGCAGCGAAAAACGGTCCAATCGGTGCTGGAAGAGCTCGACAGATTGACCGGTGAGTTCGCAGTGACAAATAATCTTGTAACCAAATCGCAGGCCACTGTCGTCAGAGACGGTATCGCCGAGCTTCGTTTAAAATACGACGCTGTCGACAATCAAATCAGGGAAATCGCCGACGGGTTTGAACTGACAAACTTGGGCTTCGAACCCCTCAAAGAGGAACTAGACCAGATTAAAGAAACACTTGGCGAGCTTGCCGCGACACATTCGCAGCCCAGACCCGTCCTGTCTTCATCAGTTAAGGATATTGACGACGAAGTCAGGATAATGACAGTGGATCGCCTCGTCGACTTCGCAGAAGGCCACTTGGAAGGCTCGCCTAGCTATTTCGAGTATTGCAGCAGCGATTCGGGCCCCTGTCTGGATATTGCGCAACTGGCCGGTTTGGAGTATCGCGCCAGTTTGCTGACGTCAGGGCTTTGGGGAAAGATCAATCATTGGTCGCTGACTAATATGAATGACAATATCAGCGTCTATAGTTGGCCCATCGCAGGGCCCGAGCTGGCGGTTTTCAACGAACGTGGGCTTGAGAGTTTTGTTGTCCAAGGCTCTCTCGGCGTCGGTTTGTCGGGGGCCATCTTGTTCGGTTCGTTGGCCCTCTTGATCGCATTCCTTTTTCGCGCCGCGCGTATGGCCACAACAGGTGGCTTCGTCACCATGACACTGGTTGCGCCCGTTGTCCTGTTTACCCTGCTCGCCTTTGACAATCTGATCCGTCAGCTTTGTGTCAAGTATGGCGGAGAAGCCCTTTTGACCTTCGAAGATTTCCACTGGGATAATTTCGTCGGTTCCATCGAAGATGTCCTTGGAACTTTCGCCAACGATCTGCTTGTCCCGGTGTTGCTGATGGCCGGACTGCTAACCAGCGTCCCCATCGCCGTGCGTTTGCTCGGCATCGAGAACGACGCCACGCCAATTCGTAGATCGCTGATCCCCTTGTTGCCCGTGGCTGTGGCTTTCGCCAGTGCCGTGCTTCTTTTGTCCTACCCTTTGCCGGGGCTACTCGTGGCGCTGCTTCTCCTGCTGGCGGCCGGAATGACCATGGCCCGGCTAGACAGTGATATTGTCACCCGCAACGCAAGGCCCGCAGCGCGATGACCGAGGAGCACGTCTATATCTCCTATGCCAAGTCGCAATTCGACCTTGCGGTAAGTGTCAAGAACGCACTGGAAAACGAAGGCGTCCGCATTTGGCAGAACGACGAGGATCTCAGCATTCTGGAAAATCGGCGCCTCGGCATCGCCAATTCGGCTGCCTTTGTTGCCATTTTGTCGGACGATTATCATCGTTCGACGTTCTGCAAGAAGGAATACGCCCTCGCCCATGGCCGTGACCGCCCGATCGTTCTGGTAGCAACTGGCGATCAAACGGGCACCAGTGACACCGTGAGCTATCCCGTCATAAACGGTGAAGACGCCGTGGACGACATTTTCAAGGTCGATCCCATCGTCCAACTCTGCATGGGTCGCCCGCCGCTTCCATCGGGACATCAGCAAGCCGCGGCGCCGCCAATCGAAGCTTTGGCACCTCCGCCGACCCACCACGCAGAGACACAATCTGCGCTGACCGACGTCTTCATCAGCTACGCCACAGCGGACAAGGCCGACGTCGACGATATCTGCAGGCATCTCGACCGGGCGAACCTTAGCTATTGGGATTATCATCGATCCAAGCGGCGATACGATGTGCCGCTTTACGAGGAGATGCAGCAGAAGCTGAATTCCTGCCGCTCGTTTCTATGCGTGCACAGCGATTCCTATGAACGTTCAGAGCATGCCCAGAACGAGTACGCCTTTGCCCAGGGCAGCAGGATGGCGCTGCTGCATATCCGCTTTCGCGAGAAGCGTGAGACACTGCTCGGCGCCAGACACACCTACATCAATTGCATCGGTGAAAATCGTGTGTCTGGTCTTTTCGAGTTGTCCGACGCCATACGCGACGTAATCAGACAGACCAGTCAGCAGTAAAGCGTTTCCCATTTCTGCAGAATCGCCTATGATAAATGCGATCCCAAGGCACTCATGGATCATGCCAAGGGCTTCAAAAGCAACATCTCCAAATTGCCGATACTCTCCAAAACAGCAACCATTCTTGAAGGCAGTTTTAGCAAACTTGGACGGTACATGACTAAGCCTCCATACCTTGGGAAAGAGGTTGATTACCGCAAATTTGGAACGGGTGAACCTTGTCTGTTCTCTGGGAGGGGCCTGAACAAACACCATGATTTTCGGCTGTTTGAGTATTGTGCAAAGTTGCCGATGGAGCAGACGATCTTCGGCGTGTGTGACGGCACCAAGCTCAGAAACAAAATTGTCTCGGGCCTTAAGAATTGGCAATCACAGAGAGAGGGTACCGAAGTCAAACTTGGACACCGGATCAACACTGTGTTCAAGCGCTTCTTTGCAGATTACAAGCGGTTTAAGAACTACCAGCCGTTTAAGGTTAAAATGGAAAAAGCCCACAAAACGTAAGCAATAGGAAATTGAGGCGGGAGTAACATCCCGCCAACAGTGTTCTGAGAAAAGGGTGGTGGTATCAGCAGAAGCCACTATTCGAGCGGTACGCGGCTAAGGTCGTCACTGAGCCCTAGACTACCCGATGCTGCGCTGTGTTCGAAAGACAATAGTCTGAGGAGCCCAACGCTACGAAAGTGTGTGCCATGCGATCAGGATTGATCGCTCAAGTTCATTCATCTCCAGCCAATCTCGGAGCTGGCCTCCATCAAAAAAACTCACCCGATATTATTGTTAATTTCAAGAAAGACATCTCCGACGTAGATGCCATCCTCGACATACTCTACAGCCGCTGCGGGAGAGGCATTACCAGATGTTGACGCGATGGAGCTGGCCGGAGCATCGTATCGTATCAAACCGCAGCCGTACTCATCGACCCGCTGACTCGGCTGCCGGTGACAATGCGATGCCTTGACCGCTGCTAAAAAAGAACCCGCGTCCAGATTAGCGTAGCGCGGGTCGGACCAAAGAAGTGCCAGCATTCCTGACGCGTAGGCAGTTGCCCCTGAAGTGCCATAGCACTGCTCGCCTGTTGAACGCCAGCTGCCAACCTCTTCCGTAACGTTCTGGGCGGATGTCTGGCCGCCAGGAGCCATGATATGATCCGTGTGACAGTTTGCTCTGTCATAATTCGAAAAAGCTGATCGGTTGCCTGCGCTGTCGACGCTTCCAACTGGGATGGCACAAGCGTAGCGTGCCGGGTGATCGAGCCCTGTCGCAATACCGCTGTTTCCTACGGATGCAGTGTAAAGCATCACAGGCGGTCCGCCTGCAGCCCGAGCGAGTTGAGCAGTTCGCATCGCGCTTTCCAGCGCAAAGGATCGGACTGCGCCGGACGCTCCGCACGTGCGGCACTTCCTAATCGCATCGAAGCCAAGGCTCAGATTGACGACGTGTGCGGCACAGTCAGCCGCAGCGATAAACACTCCTGCCATCACGCCGTAAGGGTTGACCGCGCTGTTTTTGGCGCAAATTCGCACGGCGTAGATTCTAGCGTCCGGCGCGATATCATGGGCCATCACGGCCATCGCCGTGCCATGCCCGAGATCGTCGTGCAGCGGTGCGGCACGCCTAACAGGGTTCTGAAGACCATCGATCATATCGGTTACAACAGACGCGTGAGCGGGTTCGACCCCACTGTCGATGATAGCAATCCTCCTACCGGAGCCGGTTACGCCAGCGCTGTGCGCATCTGGAACATTCATCATCTTTCGATAGGCGCTATGTTGTCCTCCCAAGTTAAAATTTGGCGTGGCTTGCAGCAGCTGCATGGGCCGGTTGACTTCTGCGAAGAGAATCCGTCCTGGCCTACCTCCTTCGCCGTTAAAGTCTCTTCGAAGTCGCTCGGCAATCTCGGTCTCGAAACCCTCAGGGACACGGAAAAGGTAATATGCGACTGGGATCCTCTCGAGGAATTCGGCGGCTTTGGTTCCTTCCAGCTTGGACCGCAATGACTCCACGAACTCGCACGAGTAATCAGCACCGCCTTCATATCGCAGAAATTCTATCGCGGATTGTCCAGTGTGATCGTGGGGGACAGTCAGGATTAACTCGACCGCGCCATCCATTTCAAAACTCAATGCTATAAAAAGCGGTTCCGTTCTCCCTTTCGCGGGTGATCACGTTTTCGCTGACCAGTTCATCCAAAATCTTGCTGAGTTCCACCGGCGCTTCCTCGTCAAGGTCATTGAAGTAGGCTACGATCTCCTTTTTGGTCACCCGGACGTCCGGGTCGCGGCGCTGCTTTTTTTTCCGTCTCTGGTCGGCAATGGCCGCGCAGACCGCTTGATCCGTAGCATCGAGAGTCTGGATCAAAGCCTTGACCTTGAAGACGGCATCGAGCAGAAGCCCCCCGCCGACGGTCTTAGATAGTGGCTCTGGCCCAACTACCACGAGCGCGGCGCCTACCGCTGCTTCAAGAAATATCCAGGACGCCTCCGAGATCGAAAGCGAAATACCTCCCATCACGGTACTCATTGCGCCTTCGGGTTTGCCGTGCTCGAGCTCTTCGATGTCAAGAAGGGCGTCAGCCACCGCGTTACGAATGCGGTCATCATCGGCGAGCCGCCTCAGTTCCTCATCCGGCGCAGCTTTTTGTATCAGCGTTCGCGCATCGTGATCGCTAGCCCGTGCTTTTTGATCATTTCTTGTCATTCCAAACTCCAAAAATCTGATGCTGCTCCAATACATCAATTTAAACAAACTTTGCTCCTTCGCGCAGCAAGATTCCCGAAAGCAGAGATCCGTCACCCAAAGTTAGTACGAGAGGTGACGAGAACCGGCGATTCGAGACTGTTGCGAGAATGGCCGGTTCGGTGAAGCTGCGTTGCAGCATTGAACCCTGCGGTCAAGGTCGCCTTTGGGCCGACGGCGACGTGGTGGCAGGTTGGGTAGGGGCTTACGTTGCGTCTGCTCCGAGCGCTGTAACGAGCCATGAGTGACCGATGCTGCGCGTCAAACGAATGTCCGGACTACGAGATTTCTTAGTTTCCTAGGGCTTTGTGGCAATCTGGCTCACGTAAGACATAAAGCCGAAGAAGGTCTTTTCGGACACCCGACGTCTTGCTTCTGTCTTTAGTGCCTCCGCTGTTTCCGGGAACAGTAAACGCTCTTCGACCATGCGATCCGCGCCTCGGTCAATAACAGTCAGGAAATATGTCGCCTCTCCTTCGGCGACGTATCCATGCCCTCTGCGCGCTCCAAGTTGAAAACCAGTCTTGGCAAGCATGCCGGAGATTTGTCGCATAATCCAAAGATTGGTGACGTTTTGATTAATCATGAAACGGATGAGCTGATCGAGCGGGTCAAAATCTGCAATCTGCGCCGTCGCGGTGTCGTAGTCGCCGTCACAGACTGCCAACACACCGCCCGGCTTCAGGATGCGGAATGCTTCCTGAACTACGTCTTCGGGGTCAGGCACATGGCAGAGCAAGGTGTGCATCAAAACAAGGTCGAATGATGCGTCTTCAAAATCTGTGTTCTTGGCGTCGCCGATATCGAAATTGAGACGCGTATCATCGCCGAAGCTCTTTTTGGCCCGTTCCACCATAATCGGCGAGGGTTCGAGCCCATGCGCGGTTGATGCGCCAGCAAGGTCCAACAGGTCTTTAGTTACATGGCCGGTGCCGGACCCCAATTCCAACGCACTTGCATTGCTCGGGAGCTCTAAATCATTCAGATAGGCTCTGCGGATTGCTACCTGTGCAGGCTCAAGACAGCGGGCTTCCATCGCTGCTGCAATCCGTTCCTGAATCTCAGGATCTTGCGCTCCTAGATTAGAATATGGATCAGACATAGCTTCGCTCCTCGAAACACATCATGCGGCAGTACGCTAATCTTACTCCGCCTCGAAATCAAAAAAACAGACCTATGGGCAAGTTGGTCAATTAGCGGTTATGTCCGCTCTTAGTGAGTTCAGTTAATCGCTAATTTCGCTCGCGCAGCGAACGGCAGGTTCGACGGGCTGCTAGCGCAGACTGCCGGTATCTTGCGTTCCGTTCCCGGGATTGGTCCCGTCGCCAGCACCATGCTGATCGCCGAGATGCCCGAGCTCGGCCAACTCTCGGTTGAACAGGCCGCCGCACTCGCGGGCTTGGCTCCGATCGCACATGGCAGCGGCGCCAAGCGCGGCAAGCGCGCCATTGGCGGAGGACGGCGTCAGCTGCGGCACGTCATGTTCCAGGCAGCCCTCATCGCCAGCCATTACAATCCGATCCTGTAAACCTTCGCTGACCGCCTGCGAACCACGGGAAAGCCACATAAGGTTGTCATCACAGTCGTCGCACGCAAACTCGTCACGATCGCGAACGCGCTTTGCAAATCTCGTCTGAAATGGACCCATCAGGCCGCCTGAGAAATACAGTTGCTAGGAACTTCAGGTTCTGGTCCAGATAGATCTTTCCCGGTCCAGGCAGTTGCGTGCCCAAAACGTTCGAGGTCAGCGCACAGCCCCACATGCCGTGCGCAATCACCTTGTGAAAGATATCGTCCTGAGCGAATTCCTCATAGTCGCCGTGGATTTCGGATTTCACACAAAGGTTGATCGAAAGCGTGTCTCGTTCAGAATAGTTGGATGCGTTGACGCGATTCGTAAGAAGCGGCTAGCCGTGTGTCCACTTGCCTTTGTGAGAGGATAAAACATTGAAAAAAACAATATTATCTGCATTTGGTGTTCTCGTGGCGCTGACTTCCGCTGCGTTCGCACAAAATGGGGGGCTTACACTAGAAGAATTCGAAGAACTAGAAAATTCTGATGTGTACTCACTGATGATAGAGCCTCGAAGTCTCAATTTTACCAGCGACGACCTTCGAGCTGCCGTAAACGCGGCCAAAGATGCCCGAACCAATCTTATGATCTCAAAGGTTGATCCAACAAAAACCTATGATGTCATATTGCAAGTTGGGCACTTCCCGCGAACCAAAGGATCCACGGGAGCTCAAGGCAAACTGATTAACGAGCAGGAAGGGGCTGCGTACGTCGCTGCATTGCTGTCCGAGGAACTAAATGCTGCGGGGATTCACCACATAATTGTTGGCGCAGACAGTTACAAATCAGGTAAAAAGCGGGATTCACAGCACTTCTTCCGCACGAAGATATTCCTTTCGTTACATCTCGACGGCTCAGAGAACCCATGCAGGGTAGGTCCAAGCCTCGGATACAACCCAAAGTTCGGCAAAACGAGTATGCAGTACCTTGGGGTAGCGCTTGCCATAGCGTTAAAGCTAGATGCATACGACTTTATGAGAGACAATTATACAAAAAACCTGTCTCACTTCTATTCATATCGACACTCTGACACCCAGATCGCCGAGGGGATCGTTGAGATGTCGGAACTCTCCTGCCCGAGTGATGAAGAGAGGTTTTTGATGGCGGCGAATACAATAGCTACCAACCTCGCAGTAGGCATCTCATTTATGTTGGAGGGTAGGAGGTAACCGATGTTTCGCATTGCCTCGCCAACATTTGTCTGTCTCATACTGCTTATGTCGTTGCTCATGGGCCCGAGTGCTTCGGCTCGGACAATCCGCGTCCAAGACACTTGCCGGGACAATTGGAACGGGTTCAAAAATACGCCAGAAGCTTTATTTCCCGACGGCGACGCAATCAAACGGTCGGATACGGCGGAGGAGCTCACCCGCCATGTGCTAGGCTTAGCTGGAATCAAACGCGTAATAGACGTCGTTTCTATCCCGGGATTTGGCAATGCTTGTGCAGAAATATCTAAAGATCAAACAATTAGAATTTTCGTTGACGAAGATTGGCTGCAAAAAACTTCTCAGGGCAACTACTGGGTTAAGCTTTTCATAATTGCCCATGAAGTAGGACACCATGCCAACTTACATCCTATTGGTATTTCGCGTCAAAACTCCTTCAAAGTCGAACTAGACGCAGACTACTTCGCTGGATCAATCCTTAGGAAAGCGAACGGCAACATGGACGGTATTAGAGCCCTCTTAAATGAGTGCCCGTTTGCTTCCGATCCCAATCTTCCCGATTGTAATTTGCGTCTGGTGTCGATTGAGAAGGGCTATGAAGAGACGTCCTCGCTTCTTGAAAAGAGCATATTGCACGAGGATTTAGGTTTTGGTGCGAAAGCCATCACGTCGAAAATTCGAGTGTGTGAACCTGCTTCTGTTGTTGTTTATACCGAAAAGAGTTGCAGATTGCAGGTCATCTTTCCCGATGAGCGAACTGGTTCGTTGAAGTATTTTGAACTCCCTCAGAAAATGATTGGCGCAACAGTTCTCGCTCCAGGCGAAACGCGAGTAATCCCAGTTCAATGCGATGATTGTCCAGTACTAGTGGCTAACCTTCCATCAGAACGTTGGAACCTTCACCTGCACTGCTATCCTACAAACTCCGAAGTCATTGGTGCAGATGAGTTATTAGCATACACCGTTTCTGAAAGCGAAGTACAATTCCAATCTGCGAATATACTCATACCTACAGCGTCGAAAATGGCGGCGTTAGCACGTGAGACCATTCCACCTGAATCTATCGCCGTTTCAATGGTTACCTTGCCGAACCCTGGTGCTAGGTTTGATGTAAATGGGAACTGCATCTTGGAGTAATCCAATATGGTTAAGCTTATTACATTGGTATTTCTAGTTTTAGTGAGCTTCAAAGTGAACGCTCAAACAACAACGCAGAGTGCACATATTCAATATACGGTGTCAGAAGAAGAAGCTGCAAATAACTTTGCGTTGATCATCTCGATTGACAGCTACGATCATGCTGAGTCCTTGCCTAGCGCAAAAGCGGATGCAGAAGAATTCCAAGAAGTGCTCATCAATACTATGGGTTACCCCGAAGCAAATGTCATCACATTAGAGGGAGTACAGGTAACGGACGCAAATAACATACAAGTTGGAATTGCTGACTTCATGGATCTTTTGAGCAAAGATTCTACGGTGGTTATCTACTACGTTGGGCACGGAATCACGATTCGTGGATTTAATCAGAATTTCATAGTTCCTGCGTCGACTCACTCCGACTATCGTAGTCGAGCCCAACTTAAACAAAGTGTTTTAAGCATTGAGGAAGTCGTCCTTCAAATAAAAGAACGAGTTCCGGAAGGTGGAGTCGTAGTTTTTTTTAATGCATGTAGAAATTCGCCCGGTTCTACCGGGTTTGACCCAGGTGCTTCGATCGGACAGGGCACCACAAACCAAGGCTATGTGCCGTCAAGAATCTCTGGAACGTATGCCTTTTTTGCGGCTGGTCGGGGACAGCGGGCAATTGCACAGCTTGACATCAATAATCCGGATGAGCCCGAAACAACACTCTACGGGCGAGTCCTCTTCGAAATTTTGAGAAAAAATCCATCTATTCAACTTCCGGTACTCAACATTGAAATCCGCAGTGGAATATCGCGGCTTGCCGACGAAGTGCCAGATATCACGCAAATGCCAGAGCCGACAGCCTTCGACACCGGAGTCGTAAGCGAAATCCCGGAGCGAGGTCATTGTCTAACCTTCATCCGTCACCGGGGGCAACTTACATGCACGACGCGTACAGCCTTGCCACTCGTTGGATCTAGCAACCCCTGCGCAACTTTTGAAGATTTTTGGAGTGTTCAAAACGAGAATGCTGACCCGGATTTTCTTCGCGGATTTCTTGGAAAATTTCCAAGCTGTCAATTCGCGGATCTGACAATCTCAGAAAGAATAAGACTGCTGACAACCACGGACCCTTGCGGGAGTTTCAATATTGTTTGGCCGGACCTAAGACTTTCTGTGTCAGTGCAAGACATCCGATCAGAAAGAGACAAACATCCAGCGTGTTCCACGGCGAAGTTGATGGTTGACTTACGGCTGTCGGAAATGGCGCAGGTTGCTTTGGCTTCGATAGAGAATGCCTCAGCAGATTGTGCGATGATGCGGTCTTTTATGGTCGATTTCCCAGATCATTCTCAAGCCGATTTAGTTGCTTCCAAGATAAAAATCGAATGTGAAGTTAAGCCTAGTAAAATAAGTAACTTATCTCATGAAGCAGTCGTTACTTCCTGTATACAGAGCGAACCCAGACAAACAGAAATAGTTTGTGGGGCAGCAATGCAAAGAGAGGGCTGGAACAGTTTCGAGAAAGCCGCCTTTTTGTCTGCAATGGGATACGCGCAGTATCAGCAAGAGAAATACACGGATGCAGTCAAGAGCTATGACACTGCGATTGAACTGATCTCTGCACGAACAGGTGAACTCCGGCTTTCACTTATCTCCGTTGACCCCGATAGCGGCGCTGGTCATGAAAAAGTATACGATAAACTGGCGAACCATCTTCGAGAAGTAGCATGGCTCGAAAAATCAAGAGCAATTGTTGCTTTCCAAGGCGGGGACTCTTCCTACCTGCAAGACGTTTTAGCGCGCTCAGGGCAGAAAACAGTCGTAGCGTCCCCAATATTTAGCGTGAGTTATTCATTTCCTAGTGGCTATTCAGATTTTCAATTGGCAATTTTAGAAAGAGTAAATGAAAATCTACAAAACTCGGGGCAAATAAAAGTTGATACCAACTATTTGATCGAATTGTTTGATACTACTTCATGGACACAGCGCAGATACATGATCATAGACATGAGGGACTCTGGCTTCACATCCGAAGTTCCAAGAAACGAAATGACACCGCGGCTCGCTGAAGATATGCGAAAATGCTCGGAAATTTCGTCCTGCATATTTGATTTGCTTGATTTATCGGTAATCTACTTATCGCCCCCTCTGATCAGAAGTAGCTTAGAATTCGTTCTTACTTTTGATGGTCGCAGTATTAACAATGAAATTCTTAAAGAAACAGGCGACATGGGAATTTGCACACACAATCAATCCAAACTTTCTCTTTTTCAATGTCACGCCGCCCTGCAGCAAAGTGAGTTGAGCAAAAGAAAAAGGAATTTATTAATTAGCAATATTTCCTCTGAACATTTTCTTGCCAAAAGATACAATGATGCTTACGAGCAGTTACTAAGAATTAAACCGAAGAAGGCAGAAAACTACTACTTTAGGCGCGCAGCGCTTTATGCCCTCCAGGCCGGCTCTTACCAAGACGCACTTGATTTTTGGAAACTGGAGCAAGAAATAGTTGAAATCCACAACATTGGCACACCGAGGGCATTGGAGGATGTTGTTTTGGATGGGAACTTGAAAAAAGTTTCAGGCGACACCCGCGAGGCAATAGCCGATTGGGTGAAGGTTGTTACAAACGCTGACCTTTACTCAAGTGACCGTGGTTTAGATAGAATGTCTTTGGAAGAAAGATCTAAAACTGTGCAGCGGGAGCTTGCGTCTTACGGCTATTATAATGGTCCCATCGATGGTGACTTTGGAGCAGGATCCCAGAAGGCACTCAAGCTCTGTGCCGAAGATACAAATTGTCTAATTCGTAGTTTTTTGGTCAACTACGGTGCAGCAGAACCGGAACCAACACCCACCTTTTTCCGACCTGAGAACGAGTATTTTTATGGTTTGGTTCGAGTATGCACCAGTCAGTTTGATATCGATAGTTGCAATGCGGCTCTAAGCTCTGGATGGCTCAGTTATGTTGAGCGATACCAGGTTGCGAGTATCTTAGTTCAATTCTATTTGGATACCGATCAATGTGAGTTGGCAGCGGATATGGCTAGTTTACTTTGGGCGCCTACGGTTCGTAAAAACAGTGAAGACAATTTTTTGAAAGCTAAAGCTTACATGTGCATTTCTGAATTCGAGTTTGCGCTCCAGGAGCTCTCAATAATTGCCGAAAGAGAGGATATGCACACACCGAAGTTCGCTCAGGCGATGCAAAAAGCACTTTCAGCTGTTGGAAGGTCTGAGGAAGCTTCAAAATGGAGAGATCTGGAAATTCAGTGGAGTCGCGGCGAACCTACTGAATCTGACGTAATGAGAGATGAATCTGACGAAAAGATAGAGTTGTGAGGAACAGTGGTTACCTTGTTTTCAGCGAGGCAGTTTTCGTAAATTGGCAAGATCAATAGTAAGTTGGAAGGAAGCACTCCCCGCTTGCTCCAAGTTAGATCGTAAACGGTACATTGAAACTACCACAACTGCTTGTTTGGGGTTTAACTTTCCCAAGGGATGAATTGGAGTTGAAAGTGTTGCGCGACAAAGCGCGCAATACACAAGATCGATCTGTCTTTTGAGGCGTAAAGGCAATTGCGATGACCTGCCCCCCGAGGCTCCCTCATTCATAACGAGAGTCTGCGGGTTTGGTTTTCATATTCGTCGTCGTTGTTTTGGGCAAGCGCGCCGGGCGCGGAGCCCTCAAATTGCTCAAGCGTCCGGCGCGCCTCTGCGGGCGTTTGATTTCCGAGCGATGAGTGCGGCCTGACGTTGTTGTAGTCGTAACGCCAGAGCGCCAGTTTTCGGCGGGCATCGTCCAGGCTGTCGAACATCTCCTCGTTCATGAGCTCATCGCGCAGGCTGCCGTTGAATGACTCGATGAAGGCATTCTGTTGGGGCTTGCCCGGATCGATGTAATGCCAATCGACGCTATTGTCGTTTGCCCATTTCAGGATCGCGCGACTGGTGAACTCGGCCCCGTTGTCACTGACGATGCTGGCTGGCTTGCCATAGAGCCGGACCAGCGCATCCAGTTCCCGCGCAACCCGGGCACCCGAGATGCTGGTGTCGGCCATCAGGCACAGGTTCTCGCGGCAGCAGTCATCGTTCACCGCCAGGATGCGGAACCTGCGTGAGGCCCCGAACGTGTCGGACAGGAAGTCCAGCGACCAGCGCTCACCTGGCCGCAGAGCCTCTGGCATCGGCGTCCGCGATCCCCGCGCCCGTTTCCGGCCCCGTCGTCGCCTAACGCCCAGCTTCTCCTAAGTGTACAGGCGATAGAGCTTCTTGTGGTTCATGATCATCCCCTTGCGTTATCATCCCCTTGCGTTCCAGCATCAAACCAATCCGCCGATAGCCGAACCGGCGGCGTTTGGCAGCGACAGCCTTCATCTCCTTGCGTATCTCAGGATTGTCCCCCTCTCATCGAAACTGCGTTTCGACTGCCGAGGTAGGCGGGACGAGCGTTCACGCCGAACCGTCTTCGGATCGACACCGATAAGTCGGCAGGCCCGGCGTTGCGAGATGTCATGATCCCGCATCGCCCTGAGCGCTGCCTCTCGCCGCTCATTCGGCGTGGTCAGTTCTTTCCCAAAAGATCCTTCGGCACCACGTTGTCCAGCATGCGTCGGCCAGCAGCCGCTTGAGCTTGGCATTCTCGTCGTCCATCGCTCTCAGCTTCGCGACTTCAGACACCTCCATGCCGCCATGCTTCGATTTGTATTTGTAGAACGTGCCCTGGCGGCATTAGCTGCAGCCCGTAAATGCGGCGCGGATCTGATAATCGTTGGTGCCCATAAACCTGACTTTACAGATAGGCTCATCGGCCCCAACGCTGCACGCCTGGTTCGGCATGCGGATGTATCTGTCTTGGTCGTGCGCGTTTGGCTGCAGTCAGTTTGTTCTGACATTGGATGCTGT
This sequence comes from Ruegeria sp. F11, assembly GCF_056533855.1. Classification (NCBI taxonomy): domain Bacteria; kingdom Pseudomonadati; phylum Pseudomonadota; class Alphaproteobacteria; order Rhodobacterales; family Roseobacteraceae; genus Ruegeria; species Ruegeria sp. F11. The sequence continues at coordinate 15,946 of NZ_JBQFOW010000022.1, forward strand.
GCGCTCGGCGTTTTCATCTAGCTAATCTAATGTCTGCGTCGGTGAAGCTGCACTGCGGCGCCGACTAAGTCGATCAATGTCTGGAATGGGCCGTTGTTACAGCTCCCAATATCGATTTTGCGCACTTCGCGGCCATTCACACAAGCTTCAGCATCCGGCGTTTATGGCTCAAATCGGTGGTTCGGCACGAGGCTCAGGAACGACCGGATAGGGCCGATGGTGTTGAAAAAGTCCATTTTTGGCGAAAGTCAGTGGAAGAGCAGGCCATAGAACGACGCCACGAGATTTCGGCCAGGGTTTGGCCAAATCATCAGTGCGGCGCTCTATGTGGCGCTTAGGGGTTACAAAGCAGAACATGGCGTTGAAATATCAAGAACCGAAGAACTGCCAAGCGTCGAAAACTTAGACGGTCTTGGAGCCAAGTTGTCCCGTGAAGAGGTTGGTTTCGACGAGGTCATTGAGTATTGCTACAAACGCTGAATGGCCGAATTGGCGGATTACGCTTTGGAACCGTCTTTGCATAAGATATTGCTCAGAAAGAACGAGTGTTGGATCATTTGGACGAAGAGTAACTTGCTCTTAAGGGTGCGGGAATGACCGAACGAAGGAAGAAAACCGCCGTAGTGGTAATTCACGGTATCGGCGAGCAGATTCCGATGAGCACTCTGCGCGGCTTCGTCGAAGCGGTCTGGAGCACCGATCACAGCCTTTTCGAGGCCGACAGGCCCGACAGCACCACGGGCGGCGAGCGGGACGAAAACCCCACCTGGTCGAAACCCGATACCCGCACGCGCAGTTTCGAATTGCGCCGCATCACTACGGAACGCGCGAAGAACGGGCGGTCCTGCGATTTCTACGAGCTTTATTGGGCCGATCTTATGCAAGGCACGACATGGGAGCATGTGCGCGCGTGGATCGCCGAGCTTCTGTTCCGGGCGCCTTCGCGCGTCCCGCGGGCGCTATTTTCAGCCTGGATTCTTCTCTGGCTGATCTCGCTCGCCGCGCTCGCCTTCGTCGCATGGGGTTTCATGGCTAATCCCGGACCGGCTCCCTGCGCCGTTGGCTCGGTCTGCTGGAGCGAGATCCGGCCGGTGCTTCTTGGCCTCGGAGGGCTTGCCCTGACGGGGGTCGTGAATTTCCTGATGCTCCGCTACGTCGGGGATGCTGCGCGCTACGTCAGCGCTCGACCGGAAAATGTCGGTCGCCGGCAGGAGATCCGCGAGCGCGGTGTTGCGCTTCTGGAGGAGCTGATGGGCGTAGTGCCCCAGGGCGAGACATCGCCGGGTAAGCTCGACTATGACCGCATCGTCGTCGTGGGCCATTCGCTAGGCACGATCATCGGCTACGACATCCTGAAATTCGCCTTCGCCCGGCACAACAGAACCTTCCTGCAGGACCCAAAGGCCGAGCAGCCTGCGCGGGAAACGCTGGAGGCGATGGTCCGCGATGCGGTCGACGGCGCGGAGCCCCTCGACATGACCGCTTTCCGCGTCGCGCAGGCCGCCGCGCGCGCGGAACTCGAGGCGCTTGGAAGCCCGTGGATTGTCAGCGATTTCGTGACCCTCGGCGCGCCGCTCGCCCATGCGGAGGTGCTGCTCGTGAAAGACAAAGAGGATGTCGACGCGCAAAAGGCCGAGCGCATCCTGCCGACCTGCCCGCCGGTGCTGGAGCTCGACCGCACGACGAAACGGCTGCATTTCAGCTACTGGCCGGGGCGGCGACGCGACGAAAGCGATGACCGCGAGGCGCTCCTGACGCGCATCCCTCACCACGCGGCACATCTTGCCTATACGAGCTGGACGAACCTCTACTCGCCCTCTTCGGCGGTCTTCTGGGGCGACATCGTATCGGGGCCGGTGGCCGATATCTTCGGGATCGACGGCGAGAAGGGAACTGTCTCGGGGATCTCGGACGTCCCCGTCATGACCGGGGCCGCCGGGTCTCGCCCGTTTTTCACCCATACCCGATACTGGGACCTAGAGGGCCGCAGTGGCGACCGGGTCCCCGCGCACATCAAGGCCCTGCGCGCGGCGCTGGATCTGGGCCGGGTGTGAGGCGGGGCGGATGAAACGGCTAGAGCGCCCCCCTTTGCCGGACTGGTATCCCGAGTTCCGGGAAAAGGGAGAGCAACAACTCAGAAACATGATGAGCACGGTCGAGCGGCGTGGGGTTCAAGCGAGTTTCTTGAATACGCTCAGTCTCTTCACCAACACGGCCACCCGCCGGAAGATCTACAATGCGTTTCTTGACCAAACAGGCGCTTTTTGTTCGGTTTGCGAAAGCCCGTTGTTCTCGGTCGCCGCTGACCACCTCGATCACTACCGCCCGAACCAGTTTGCGGGCTCTAATCGCAAGGACCGCAGCCATCCGCGCCACTATTGGTGGCTGATTTACGAATGGGAAAACTTCCAGCTTCTCTGCCCGCTTTGCAACCGCTACAAGCGAAGTCTCTTTCCGGTTGCGGCGCGCAGGGCGCAAGAGGGCGCGACCGGCGACTCGCTGGCCTCGGAAAAGCCACTTATCCTCAATCCCTTCGACGACATTCCGGAAGAACACCTGACAATTGCACGGAACGGCCTTTTCGTGCCGCTCTCACGCAGGGGTAATGTGACGATCGAAGTTTATCAACTGAATCGAAAGGAACTTGCGGATCGTCGGGCCGGCTCCTGGCGCATTCTTAACGATGCAAACGACTTCGAAGACCGAGGACCAATCAGGGTCGAAACGGAAGCAGAGAAATCCGAGATCATCACGAGAGCCGAGCAAGGCCCTCTTAGAATCAGCGGCGCAACCAGGATCATTCTCAACCAGATGATCGAGGTCCGGAATTCCACTCCAACTCCGCCGCCGCTGACTGGGAACGTGGCGTCACTCCGCTTCGAGACACCACTGATCACACCGGAAGCCTTCGAGACCCGCTGGGTCAGTCGGGTACGGATGGAGGATTTCGGCCTTTTCTCGGACATCGAAATCGCGCTCCCCGAGCCAGTCTCGGACCGAGAGCCCTGGCTCGGCATCGTGGGCGAGAACGGCGTGGGCAAGTCAAGCTTCCTTAAGGCGATAACGCTCGCGCTGACCGACGAGGACACCGCGCGAAATCTCGTCCCCGACGCCCGCGAGATATTCAACCGCAACACCCGCCGCCGCAAGGGGCTCGTCGAGGTCGAGTTGTCCGACGGCACCATCCGACGGCTGGTGTTCGGCCGGAACACCATCACCTTCACCTTCGAAGGCCCCGAGATCCGCATGCCCGTCATTGCGCTCGGGGCAAGCCGCATCACGGGGCGCAAGCGCTCGGCGCATTCACTGCCGGAAGCAGGGGCCGTAGACAATCTCTTCGACCCGGTCCTGCCGCTCGTCGACGCAGAAGAGTGGCTTTGCGATACCGACTTCGTCTCGTCGCGGGATTTCGCGACCTTTGCCGACAATCTGAAATACCTCATCGGGCTTCCCGTCGGGACGGAGGTCAGCCGCCGCAAAGGCAAGATCCGTTTCCGCCGGGGCGACAGCCGCCAGAGCCTCGGCCAGATGTCCGACGGGTTCCGTTCGGTGATCGGACTCACAGCGCACATCATGAAGCACCTTGCGCCGGACACACCCATCATGTCCGAAGCCGAAGGCACGGTGCTGCTCGATGAGATAGAGCTTCATCTGCATCCGCGCTGGAAGATCCAGATCGTCTCGAAGCTGCGCGAGCTTTTCCCGAGGGTCCGCTTCATCGTGACCACCCACGACCCGCTCTGTCTCCGCGGGTTCGAGCGAAACGAGAGCTATCTTTTCCGCCTGAACGCCGAGGGCGACAATGTCGAGACCCTGCCGCTCGACATCCGCCCCGGGCTAGACGTGGACGATATCCTCACCGGCGGATGGTTCGGCTTGGGCACGACGTACGATGCGGATACCGACGAGATGATCAACACGCTGAGCGCGCTCAGTCTGAAGGAGGACACCCTGCGCGTCCGTGGCGAAGAGATGCCCGCCGCGGATAGAGACCGCATGGACGAGACGCGCCGGACACTGCGCGCGCGGTTGCCCGGCTTCTCGGGCAGCGACGCCGAGGTCGAGACACTGGCCGATGTCGCCCGGGGCAAAGTTGGGATCGGCGAGATCGAAAGCATCGACACCAACGCGCTTCAGGCGCGGCTTCGAGCTGCGTTCAACAAAGATGAGGCAGAGGAGTGATCCGCTATCCCGCCCGGCCGGACGACACGGCGTTCAGGGCCGACCAGTCGATCAACGACGCGCGGGCAGAAATCGACCGCATCTACACGGCGGCAACGCCGGGCTTCGCAGCTGACGAAGATCGCATCACGTTTCCTAAAAAAGTGCTCGGCAAGAGCAGCGATCACTGGACGCGCTATAAAGGTGCCTTCGCAGCGATCCAGCACGGGCGTTGCGGCTATTGCGAGATGCCCGCCGTCGGGACACAGAACGGCGATGTGGAGCATTACCGGCCAAAGGGGCGTTTGCGCATCCTCGATCCGGACAACCAGGGGGTCGAGAGGGAACACCTCGCCAATATCGAGGGGCGCAATTTCCTGCGCGAAATCGGGACCGCTTACTGGTGGGAGGCCTACGCGTGGGAAAACTACCTGCTCGCCTGCGAGATCTGCAACCAGCGCTGGAAGGCGGAGTACTTCCCGGTGGCGGGCGATCCGATGACGCGTCCCCGGCCCTCGAAGGGCAGCAACGAGGACTTGCTACTGTTGCACCCGTTCGGCCCAGACGATCCGGCAGATCACCTGTCCTACGACCTCGACGGAATGATCCACGGCCTCACACCGAAAGGAGTAGCGACGATCGAAACGGCGGGGCTCTGGCGCGCCTCGCTCGTCGACAAGCGGCGGCGCAAGCTTCACCAACTTGCACGGTTGATCAGCGAAATGGCATCTCCGGGCATCAGCCCGGCGCATCTTCGCAGCAACGCCCTTACGATATTTGAGAAGGGTTCTCTCGACTGGCCCGATTTCCCTGGTATGACCCGGATATTCTTCACCAAGACGCTCAACATGAGCTGGTCTGATCTGGAAGCGCTTGTGGAGCACGATAACGGGGCCGGTTAGCCAGTTCTGTGTGCTCGGCCAGTCACGAAATTCCCTCGCACAGCGAATGGTCTGTGTGGGTGGCTCCTGTAAGGGAGCAACATCATTGAGCAGAAAGTGTTTGCCCAATGATGCCTCTCGTATGAAAATGCTTCTAAAGGCGTGTAACCAGCGTCACGCTTTCAGAAGCCCGTGTAACAGCGGTATAGAGCCAATTCCTCGCATATTTATCGAAGATGTGACTTTCGTCCTCTATGATCACATGGCCCCACTGGCTGCCCTGGGCTTTGTGAACTGTCAACGCGTAGCCGTACTTAAACTGCTGGGAAATTTTTAGTTCCTTGTTCGCCAACTTTTTTTCGTCATCAGTAAAAAACTCCGGATGCACACGCACGCGGTAGTTTTCATGATCTAGGAAGTCGCATGATTTTAGTTCCAACGCCAAAGCCCCCGAAAACCGGGACTTCTTCGGCTCAGAGACGACCGTAAACATGCCTCCATTGACGATGCCAAGGCTATGGTCATTGTGCTGACACACAAGGCGGTCGCCAATCTCAGGCAGGTCACTGGTGCGTCCCAAGGCCCTGCGGATTTCTTCGTTGTAGTGGGAACGAGTGACGTTCCTACCGGCAAGGAGCTGGTCCGCATCCAATATCTCATCGATCTCAAGACTCCCGTCCGGGACCACACGGCTGTTGCAATAAGCACCGTATTTTAACGGTTTCCCTTCACGAATGTCTGTCGCCAGCCGTAAGACCGGGCTGTCCTTGGCCTGACGGTGGATTTCGGTCAGCATGGCGTCAGGTTTGGCGTTGGTGAAATAACCCTCGCCGGCCACCGGCGGCAGCTGCTCAGGATCACCAAGTGCGAGGATAGGAGTTCCGAATGACATAAGGTCACGCGCTAAGTTTACATCAACCATTGAGCACTCATCGAGCACTATCAAGTCTGCATCCGCTGCTGCACTATCCGGATCGAGGTGGAAACTGAATTTACCATCCGGTTCCTGCACAACCTTGTAGATCAGAGTGTGGATGGTGGAAGCACCTTCACAGCCGTTGCGCTGCATCATCATAGCCGCTTTGCCAGTGAAGGCCGCGTAAACAACCCCTCCATTCAAGCCGCTGGCCAGATGTCGTGCGATTGTCGTCTTGCCGGTGCCGGCGTATCCGAAGAGCCGGAAAATCTTATCTGTCTTGGCATCGTTTTTCAACCAGGAGCCAACGCAGTCAAGCGCCGCGAGCTGTTGGTCGGACATAGTGAAATTGATAGCATTCATGTGGTTAGGTCTTCTGCAGGTTTGGGGTTGAGAATTCCGGTCAACGGGCAAGGCTGGTGGACCGTTTCTTGGGGGTCTTAGGAGCTAACCAACCAAAGGATTGATGGTCGGCTCTACGTTCATAGGAAAGTGGGTGTAATGCCCCCCTTGTGTCAGATTAAACTTCAGGAGGGATGTTCCGGAGAAAGTACTTAAATAGGGGGGCATTACATACCCGGAGGGGTTTCTTGATCTCCGGAGGGTGTAACGCTCCCCTAATATTTAACTTCTTCTCTCTTACACTATTTCTGACTCAAGGGAGCCATTACACGGCAACCTCCAACTTCGGTGCAGCGTTGGTCTGAGATCTCGACGCACGCTGGCGGGCGCGATATTCGTTCACGCGCCTCCGGTTTGCCCGCCTATCGGCCTCGGCAATCGGATCAGCAAAGCCCGTTTCTGATAGGGTTTTTGAGATGACAGCCTCACGCGCCAATTCACATTCTCCACGTTGCGGACAGGACGAGCAAATAGGATTGTCAGACGTGACCACCCCGGGCACACCAAAACAGCTCTGATACAATTCTTCGCTTTGAGGCTTTTTGATCTCCGCAGACTTCAGAAAGCCGTTGGCTACGTCTACCCGTGCTTTGCGTTCAGCACTTTCGACGGCCTTTTCCCCAAGGAAGTTACAATCAACGACACGGAAATACTGGCGCTCGACCACGTACTTGGCAACAAACCCGTCCATTGAATATGCGCCGCGACTGACCAAATTGAGCATTTCTTTACGAAATTGACGCTGCGCCGGAAGGCCCTGGTGGGAAAAATATGCGTACTGGGGCATGTCCTTCATCCGGTTCAATTCCAGGCAATGGCGATCGTCCGTCCAGAACTCCACAATCTTGGTCAACCAGGCATCGTACGTTTTCTCGTTAGACCATAGCTGGTTAGGCTGCGGGGGATATTTGCGTTTGCGCGCCGCCGCGAACTTGAAAGCGAACTCCAAGTAGGCAGAATACGGCAATCCGATCCGATCGGCTTTCAGGCGTGCATTGTTGAGTTGGGTTAAGTCGGAGCTCCGTTTGAAATAGTTCAGCTTAAAACCGATCTTAATGTCGGATGCAGCGATCACATCGATATTCTCGCGATAGTAATTTTTGTATGCCTCGATATAATCACGATGGAACTGTTTCGTGGCATCCATGGGGGTCAGAAAACGATACTCCGGCCATTTGGTGGGCATCACTTCCGTTTCGAGTGCACGGTATTTCGTGGGTATCAGCTTCAGCATGCGGTGAAGCTTGTTCAACCTTAGTTTATGTTCATCCATTGTCATTTGACATATCTCGTTCGAGCCGGGACCGACCTTGAGATCGAATTCCCGGTCTTGTTTTTGTGCTTGAGTTGGCTGGGAAGTGGTTAGCGCCAGATCAGACGAGGTGGGTCTCTTCTGAACCTGCGTTCCAGCTTCCATCAGTCCAGTGACCAAGTTTCATGGCGGTGTCGCGCAACTTGCGATACCGGCGACGGGCCTGCTCGATCATCCGATAACCCTGGCGGTAATCCGGTGCCTCATAGTAACCTAAACGCAGACCTTCGATTTCGCGCATGAGATCACTGGCACGCTTATCGAGAAAGCGAACCTGATCGTCACGAGAAAGCTGGCGCAGTGCGGCAAGCGGAGGCAAAGGCGGAATCCGCGGAGGAACCAACGGGGTTTCGGTAACCGGTCCTGTTCCGTCGATGTTTGTGGGCGTTATATGAGTTAACTCCTGGTGCTCAAGCATCTGGAGCAACTCATTCGTCATACCCAGAAGGCAACTGACAAGCTCCGGTGCGTCCTTGTCGCCATTAAGCTCATCGGCCATAGTCTTCAGCAAGAAAAACACTGTGCCCTTGTCGACGAAATCGTGATTTTCTCCAGAGATGTTCTTGCTGAGATTGATGTTAGGTGCCGTCAGTTTGCCAACGTCTATTGTTCCGCCAAGGCGGTTGGGTGCGGCGTCCATACAGGATTCCTTTAAACTGTGGAGTTACATGGGCGATCCATTTTTGATCGCCTTCTTTCACTATAGCGCTGCGGCTTTCGACTTGCGTCTTTTTGCGAAATTTTTTTTATTGCCTCAATTCTGGGGCATATCCAAATGTCGAATTGGTGGCTTGGGACCCATTTGCAGAACAACTCTTAGGTCGCCTTCAGAGATCGACCATCTACTGAAACGAACAAAGACGATAGTTTGATCTTCGCGGGAAACGCGTACGTACAGATGATCGGGATGGAGATTAAATGTCGCGCTCTGACCCGGAACAAGGGACTGTTGGATGGCTAGGCTTACGCTTGGTAATTTGGACCATTCTAAAGTCGGTTACACGGTTACAATAAGCTTTATAACCCATTGCTTTACAATGATTTTTCGGGAGTTCGAGTCTCTCATCACCCACCATTCCTACCTGCCGACAAATCACAGTTTTTACTGAGCGCAACACCGTCGATTGCAACCGGTTGCAACGCTGGTGCGGTAGTGCATAATACCCCAGCTATGGAAACACCCTCGACCCTTCTGCCCGGTCCGCATCGGGGACACCAACGATGAGCGTGACATTGAAAGACGTCGCGGCGCTTGCGGGCGTTTCGCGCTCGGCTGTGTCGCGGACGTTTACCGAGGGCGCGTCGGTATCGGCCAAGACACGCAGCAAGGTGGAAAAAGCCGCGCGGGAGTTGGGGTATAGTCCGAATGCACTGGCCTCGTCGCTGACAACCGGGCGAACCAAGCTGATCGGGCTGATTTCGAACAACTTTCACAACCCGATTTTCCTTGAGGTGTTCGACCAGTTCACCCGTGCGTTGCAGGAACGGGGGCTGCGGCCTCTGATCGTCAACCTGACGGATGAGACCGAACCCGCCAATTCGGTGCGCATGCTGCGGCAGTACTCGGTCGATGCGGCCATCGTTGCCTCATCAACCCTGCCGCCCAGCTTTGCCAAGGCGTTTCACGATGCAGGTGTGCCGGTGGTGCATACCTTCGGGCGGTCGGCCACCTCGCCCGAGGTGCATGTGGTGGGGATCGACAACGTGGAATGCGGGCGCATGGCCGCGCGGGAACTGGTGGCGCGCGGGTATCGCCGTGTCGGATATCTGGGGGGACCGCAGGATGCGACCTCGGCATTGGACCGGCATCGTGGATTTATGGAGGAACTTGCGGATCATCCCGATGTTGAAGCCACGCATTGCTTCGCCGGGGCCTATTCGTTCGAGGCCGGGCGGGTCGAGATGCTGCGTCTGCTGCGTGACACTCCGGCAGAGGCCTATTTTTGCGGTGATGATATCCTGTCGATCGGCGCTTTATCTGCCCTGAAGGATCACGGCCTGACCCCCTGTCAGGACATTGGCATCATCGGCCTGAACGATATGGAGATGTCGCGCTGGGAAAGCGTCGATCTGACCACCATTCACCAGCCGATCAAGCAGATCATCACCTCATCCGTCGATCTGGTCGAGGAGATGTTGAAAGAGCCCCAGCGCTACCCCGAGGCCCGGATTTTCCCCTGCCGGGTGATCGAGCGGGGCACGTTACGACCCCGCCCCTGATTATCTGAACATCGGTGGGCGGGCGTCCTGCCACGCGCCATCGGCTTTGCCCGAAGCAACAGCCGCATGCACAGCTGCAATTGACCGGACCCCGTCCGCCGCGCCCGGCAGACCGTCGCGGAATTCTCCTTGGATCGCATCCGCCAGATCGCAGTAGATATTGGCCACTGCCAGCGGGAACCCCTCGGGGTGTGCGATGGCCACGCGGGACAGGCGCTGCACCTCGTCATGCAGGCCGCCTTCGCCTTTTTCGATGATCTGGGTGCGCCCGCCGACCGGCGTGTAGATCAACTGGTTTGGCTGTTCCGATGCCCAGAGCAACCCGCCCGTCTCGCCAAAGACCTGAATGTCGAACCCGTGCTGCCGCCCGATTGCGACCGAGGATGTCCACAGCCGCCCGACCGTTCCGCCTTCCATGCGGAAGCTGATCAGGGCGTCATCCTCCAACTCGCGGCTGGGGATGGTTGAGGCGAGGTCAGCGGACAGGGATTTGACCTCATCATCGCAGACAAAGCTGGCCATGTGTAAAGCGTGAATGCCGCAATCAGCGAACTGACCGGACACGCCCGCCATCGCGGGATCATAGCGCCAACGCACGCGAGGGTTGTCGGCATCGGTTGCATCCCCGTGGTGGCCATGACTGAAATTGGTCACCACCAGACGCACCTTGCCGATCTCGCCTGCGCGAACCATCGCGCGGGCCTGACGCACCATCGGATAGGCCGAATAGCAGTAGTTCACCGCGCAGATTTTGCCGGATTTTTCGGCGACGCGGACGATCTCTTCTCCCTCGTCTACCGTCATGGTCATCGGCTTTTCGCACAGCACGTTGAACCCGGCCTCGAGGAAGGCTTTCGAGATTTCAAAATGGGTCGCGTTGGGGGTGGCGATTGTCACCAGATCAATGCGGTCGGCGCGGTCTTTTTCACCGGTCAGCATCTCTTTCCAGTCGCCATAGGCGCGGTCAGCGGCGATGCCCAGCCGCTGGGCATATTCGCGGCCCTGCTCGGGCCGGTGATCCAGCGCGCCAGCGGAGAAGTCGAACAGCCCATCGGCCTGTGCGCCCAACCTGTGGGCGGGCCCGATCTGGCTGCCTTCACCCCCACCGATCATGCCCCATCTCAGCTTTGCCATGGTCTTTGTCTCTCACTCAAAATGTGCAGGTTTCGCGATCAGAAGTCGCTGATGTTTTTCCATTGCCGCTGGTCCGAGGATGCCAGCGCTGCCGCCACCACGCGATTAACCTCGTGCCCGTCGCGGAAGGTCGGCCAGATCGCATCGCCGGTATGAATTGCCTGCAGGAAATCCTTGGCCTCGATGATGATCTGATCCTGATAGCCGGTGCCGTGGCCGGGGCCCTGACAGAACGGCTCATAATCCGGGTGGGCGGGGCCGGTCAGGATCTTGGTGAACCCTCTGGTGGCTTCCGGCCCGTCATGGCGGTAGAACCACAGGGCATTCTGATCCTCCTGATCGAACCGGATCGCGCCTTTTGTACCCGAGATTTCATAGGCATAGCCCATCTTGCGCCCGGTTGCGATGCGACTGACGTAAATGTTCCCCATCGCACCGTTTCGAAACCGGCACATGATCTGGGCATGGTCATCATTGGTCACAGTGCCGCCGGGGCGGGTGTGGTGAACGGTTTCGACCTCGGCCATAACCTCGGCAATAGGTCCGATCAGGGCCAGCGCGCCGTTGATCATATGCGGTGCCAAATCCCCCATCGTGCCGTTCGGCATCCCGGTGGTGCGCCACGTGGCGGGGGCCTGCGGGTCGGCATAGAAATCTTCGGTATGTTCGCCGCGAAACCAGGTGATGTCGCCGATTTCACCGTCTTCAATCAGTTTGCGCGCATACTGGGTGGCAGGCGTTCGCACATAGTTGAACCCGACCATATTGGTCACTTGGGCCGTCTCGGCAGCGGCCACCATCGCCTGCCCGTCTTCCATCGACGATCCAAGCGGTTTTTCACACAGCACCGGTTTGCCCAAGGCAAGTGCTGCCTCGGCGATCCGGCGATGAGTGGACTGGGGTGAGGCGATCACGACGGCCTCGACCTTGGGGTCATTGACCAGCACCTGCCAGTCGTCGGTTGCGCGCTGAAATCCGTATGCGGCCCGGTAACGTTCGGCGCTTTCGGGGGTCGAAGCACAGATCACCTCAAGCCGGGGTCGCAATGCCGTGTTGAACACTGCGCCCACAGCCGCCATCGCGACCGAGTGCGCCTTGCCCATATAGCCGCCACCCACGATTCCAATTCCGATTTCAGGCATCTGTCACGGCTCCGAACATATCATTTGCAACCGGTTGCAAAATCAGTATCGTGTGAATCGATTCAACGCAAGGTCCAAACTTTGCCGATCCCACTTCGCCGGAGGACAAGACGTGAGCGCTTTGATGGACGGTATCAAAGGAAACCGGTTCGCCGTGTTCGGGCGCGCGGGCATGGACCTGTTCGCCGACCCGATCAACGTCAAAAGCGAGGATGCCGATACGTTCCACGCCGATCTGGGCGGGTCATCGGCCAATATCTGCGCCGGGCTGGTAAAGCTGGGTAGTCAGGCGTCGCTGATCACCTCGGTCTCGGACGATGCGGTGGGCCGGTTCTGCCTGAACCGGTTGCGCCACTACGGCGTCGATACATCCTATATCCGGGTTCTGGGCGGCGAATATCGCATGTCGCTCGCGTTCTACGAAAGCCGGATGGAAAACTTCCAGAACGTCATCTACCGCAACGGGGCCGTCGATTTTCAGGTCACCGAAGAGGATATGGACAGGGTAAATTACACCGCCTTCACAGCGGCCCTTTCAGCGGGAACGGTGTTCGCCTCGGAACCCTCGCGCAGCGCCACGTTCCGCGCTTTTGACAACGCCCGCAAGGCGGGGTTGCCGGTGATTTTCGACATCGATTATCGCCCCTATAGCTGGCCATCTGCCGAAGTGGCGGCGGACGTTCTGTCGCGCGCGGGCGAAGCCAGCGACCTGATCGTCGGCAATGATGAAGAATTCGGTTTCATGGCCGGGGGCCTCGACAAGGGCTTTGCCAAGGCTCAAGAATTGGCCCGAAAGCCGGGGCGCGTCGTCATCTACAAGATGGGCGAAAAAGGCGCTGTGACCCTGGCCGATGGGCAAGAGATCAGAACCGGAATCTACCCCGTGGATGCCATCAAACCGGTAGGCGCAGGCGACAGTTTCATGGCCGGGCTTCTGGCTTCGATCGCGGCGGGGCATGCGCTGACGGATGCGGTGATGCGCGGCTCAGCCTGCGCCTCGATCGTGGTGTCGAAACCCGGCTGTTCCCCCGCGATGCCAACGACCGCCGAACTGGACGCGTTTCTGGCGTCGCATCCCGGCCCGACGACATAGGAGAGACCCATGCATATCGCGCCCTATGACAATCAGAACAAACCCATCGTCGATGCCGACGATCCCACGGTGCCGCTGAACTACTTCAACATCGTCAAGCTGAAAAAGGGCGAGGCTTTTGAGTACCAAGTGCCGGGATACGAGACCTGCATCGTCCCCGCCACCGGCAGCGTCGATGTGGATGTCGAGGGCGTGCCCTTCGCCAAGCTGGGCAACCGGGGCGAGGATGTCTGGGATGGCGAACCCGAAGGGGTTTACGTACCCGTCGGAGCCAAAGCGCAGATGGTCTGCGTGTCAGACGAGACCGAGGTGTTCATCGCCGGGGCCAAATACGACAAAGTGCTGGACCCGTTCGATGTGCGCGAACATGATCTTGTGCAATATGGCAGCGACGACACCAAGACCCATCGCAAGATCAAGCATATCCTGGGCCAGAAACAGCACGACAAGGTGGGCCGCCTGCTGGTCAGCGAGCTGTTCACGGTTGGTCAGGGCGGCTGGTCGGGTTTCCCCAGCCACAAGCACGACACCAACCGCCTGCCGGATGAGACCCGGCATGACGAGACCTATAATTTCCGCTTCAAACCCAACTGGGGCTCGGGCCTGCAGATGCTGCAACGCGAAGACAATGAGCCGGGCGATGCCTATCACATCGTCGACGGCTCAACGATCTGCATCGACACCGGCTATCACCCCTGCTGCGTGCTGCCGGGGTACGAGATGTACTACTTCACCATCCTCGGCGGTTTGAGCCAGCGCTCGCTGGTGCAGTATTTCCAACCCACCCATGCCTATCAGATCGAGACCATTCCGGGCATCAAAGACATGATCGCCAAGTTCAAATGACCCTTGTTACGCTGAAAGACGTCCTGACCCCGGCCTATGAACATGGATACGCCGTGGGCGGTCTGGTCACACTGGGGTGGGAGGATATGCGCGCCTATGTGGCTGCAGCCGAGGCGGAAAACGCGCCCCTGATCCTGCAGGCTGGTCCAAGCTGTCGCGAGCACACGCCGCTGCCCGTTCTGGGCAAGATGTTCCGCCATCTGGCCGAGGGGGCCTCGGTCCCGGTCGTGGCGCATCTGGATCATGGGTATACGTTTGAGGAATGCAGGATTGCATTAGACAGCGGATTTACCTCGCTGATGTTCGACGGATCGCGAAAGCCCCTTCAGCAGAATATCGACGAAACCGCCGCGATTGCGGAAATGGCTCATGCGGCGGGGATTTCCTGCGAAGGTGAGATCGGTTTTGTCGGCTATTCCGGCGGCGAAGGGTCGAACGGCACCGATCCGTCCGAGGCTGCGCAGTTCGCGCGCGATAGCGGCGTGGACGCAATGGCAATCTCGGTCGGCAATGTCCATTTGCAACAGGACAAAGAAGGCGGTCTGGACGAGGCGCGCATCGCCGAGATCGACGCCCTGACCGATGTGCCGCTGGTGATCCATGGCGGCTCGGGCGTGCCGGTCGAGCAACGCAGCCGGTTGTCGCGTCAAACCTCGATCTGCAAGTTCAACATAGGCACCGAGCTGCGCATGGCCTTCGGCCACGCCCTGCGCGAGGCCGTGAACCGTGACCCCAACCGGTTCGACCGCGTGAGCATCCTGAAAGAAACGCAGGACCCGGTCGAGGCCGCTGCGCGCGTTGTGATCCGCGCTTTTGGGGCTCCGCTGCAGAGATAGCGCAGCTTAGATCGAGCCGCCCTCGACCATGAAGTTCCCGGCACTGCACATGGCGGCATCGTCCGAGGCCAGAAACACCACCATCCGCGCCACATAGACCGGATCAATCGGATCGGGCAGACATTGGCGGTCGACCTGCTTCGCCAGCGCCTCGGGCGTGACCCACAGGTCTTTCTGGCGCTCGGTCATGATCCAGCCGGGCACCACTGTGTTTACGCGGATACGGTGATCCCCCAACTCGCGCGCCATGGTGCGGGTCAGGCCATGCACGGCGGATTTGGCGGTGGCGTAGGCCGGGAAACCTGCGCCTGCCTCCCACCAGGAGTTCGAGCCGAGGTTGACGATGGCCCCGCTGCCGCGCTCGATCATCGCGGGTGCGACCGATTGGATGGCAAAGAACACATGACGGATATTCGTCGCCATACGCTCGTCCCAATAGTCTGGCGTGACCTCACGCCAGTCGTGACGGTCGTCATGCGCCGCATTATTGACCAGAACATGGGCTGCACCGAGTTGGCGCACCAACTCGCCCATCGCGCTACGCAGCGCTTCGATATCGCGCAGGTCGCATTGAGCGAACGCGTGCACCCCGTCCAGTTCCGCCAGCAACGCCTTCCCGGCGTCAGCGTTGATGTCCAGAAACCCAACCTTGGCCCCCTGCGCCGCGAAGGCGCGCACGGTTTCCGCGCCGATGCCACCGGCACCACCAGTTATGAAAACGGTCTTGCCGTTGAGGCTGGGATAGGTGGCAAAGCTTGGGGTCATGCATCACGCTCCATAATCCATTCGACCTCGGGGGCCGGAACGAACCGCCATTTCCGCAGAGGCCCGGCCATGACGTTCAGGTAATACATCTCAAATCCGTAGGGGGCCCCGCAAGGGTGATGACCGCGTGGGACCAGGACGACATCGCCGTCGGAGACAGCCATCGTCTCATCGAGTTGACCGTCGTCGGTGTAGACCCTTTGGATGCCAAACCCTTTGGCCGGGTTGAGGCGGTGGTAATAGGTTTCCTCAAGATACGTGATCCGGGGGAAATCGTCCTCGTCGTGGCGATGACTGGGATAGGATGACCAATGGCCGTTCGGGGTGAAGACCTCGGTCACCAGCAGGCTATCGGCGTAGTCCTCGTTCTCCATGGCGATATTGTTGATATACCGCGTGTTTACGCCTTTGCCGCGTTCGGTCAGGGTGATCCCGTCCGGTCCGATCCGCCGCGGAGGGTGGCCACCTTTACCCGGGGCCGAGCACACGGCGATCACGCAATCGGTTTCCGCCACCGCCTCCCAGTCCGACCCGTTCGGCAGGTACAGGCAATGCGGTGGCGTCTTTTCAAACACGTTCATCCGGTCGCCGAGCACGCCCCAATCCTGCCCCGCACCGGTGATCTGCGCCTTGCCTTCGATCATGACCAGAATGACCTCGCGCTCGCCCGTGATCTCGGCCACCCGGTCCCCGGCGCGCAGGTGGTATAGTCCGAACCCGACATAGCGCCACCCGGCGCTGGCAGGCGTGATGTCGTGGACCTTGCCATGGGTGCCGAAAGGTTTTCTGAGCAGGTCTGCCATTTTAGTCTCCTTGATCGCCTCAGGCGGCTTGCCGCGATTGCAGGGCCGAGAGCGCTTTTTCCAGGTCCGCCTCGGCCCACCCGTCGCGAACCGCGCGCCGCAGGATATCGGCCTGACTTTCCGGCGCGTTGCCACCTATCGGCGGGTCGGTGTCCAGATTGGTCGGGAAAGGATAGCCTTCAGCCGTTGCGGCGATGGCGGCATCCAGTTCCGACACCGTCATTTGGCCCCGTTTCTTCAACGCAACCAGCGCCGGGAAAACGGCTTGCGACATTGCACGGCGGTCCACAGCCTCCATGACGCGACCGAAGGCGGAGGAGATCTGCAGCAGGTTCGCCATGCGGTGAATATCTGCGCTGCTGTTTTCGCCTGCGGCGTGGAACAGGGCGGGGTTGAAGAAAACGGCGTCTCCCTTGGACAGAGGCAGTTGGATGCAGCTCTGTTCGAAATGATCCTGATGCGCCGGGTCGTGGAAGGCCAGATAGCCCGGCGGGTAGAGTTGCGAGAATGGTAGCAGCTTGGTCGGGCCGCTTTCCACCGGCATGTCGCAATGGGCCACCGCGCCCTGCAAGGTCAGCGAGGCCGTCACCAGATGCGCGTGGGCCGGATACAGCGCCGCGCCGTCGGCGCTTTGAAAGCCCAGATGATAATCGCGATGCGCCTGCTGGGCCTTGCCGCCGGGACGCACCTGATTGATCTGCGCGGTCATCTGGTAGTTCGGCCCCAGCCATGCCTCACAGGCCGCCGCGACTGCGGTGTTGGCGAAGTAGAGGGCAAACCCTTCCGGATCACGCAGGCACTGCTTTTGCAACGCATTCCAGACCCTATCATTCGCGCCCGAGGCCGCAAAGTGATCGCCCTCACCCGCGCCGCCCTGGCGTTCTTCGTCGATGATCTGGCGAAAGACCTCCGTCGCGCGGTCGATCACCGAGGTATCCTCGTAAGCGCCCCGCAGGACGATCACCCCGGCGGATTTGCCGAGCACCCATGCCCATTCCGCCAGCAATGCTGCCCGCTGGTCTGCCTGCGCCAGCATGGGCCGCAGCGCGATCGTGTCATAGACCGGGACGTTCTTTTCCACGAACGCCGCAAGCGGCACAGCCGACCCCGAAAGCGTTTGAGCGGTCAGTGCCCTGAACGCATCCAGATCACAGGACGCCCGGTCGAAGAAACCGACATATTCGGGGTCTTGGTCCGCCATTATGTGCATCCTTCTGGTGGCTTGGGCGTTTTTGGCTCAGGCCGTGATCTGCAGCCCTGCTTCGGTGCAAACCTCGACAATATGGTCATAGCCCATCTTGGAGTATTCATAGGGCGGTGCCTTGGCCGGGTCCTGCTCGGCTTCGACGACGATCCAGCCGTCGTAATCCATCGCTTTCAGCGCATTCGCCACCGACTGGAAATCGATGCAACCATCGCTTGGCACGGTGAACGCCCCGCCGACAACGGCATCGAGAAAGCTGTGATCCTTCTCGCGCGTTGCCTGCACGACATGGGGGCGAATATCTTTGAAATGCACGTGATGCACGCGGTCGCCCCAACGATCCAACGTCGCCATCACGTCCCCTCCGCCAAAGAGCAAATGGCCGGTGTCAAAGCACAAGTTCACCTCGGGGCCCGACCCATCCATCAGCCAGTTCACGTCATCCTCGCTTTCGATGATCGTGCCCATGTGGTGGTGGTAGGCCATAGGCATGCCTTGATCCCCCATCCATTTCGCCAGTTCCGTGATCTTGGCTGCGTAGGCCAGAACCTCGTCCTTTGTCAGCTTGGGGCGATGGTTCACCGGGGTGCCTATCTGGCCCTGCACGGTGTTGGAGCATTCGGCATAGACGATACACGGGCTGTTCAGCGCTACGAACTGTTCGACCTGCGCACGCACGGCCTCGCGTTCCGTTGCGAAATCGTTGACCAGCGAGGCGCCGGAACACCATCCCCCGCACAGCGCGATATCGTTCGCGTCCAGATAAGCGCGCAGCCCTTCGGTGTCGCCCGGCATCCGCTGGCCGCGTTCGACGCCGGTATAGCCGATCTCGCGCGCCTCTTTCAGCGCCTGCTCCATGGTGAAATCAGCCGTCAAGTCCGGCAGGTCGTCATTTTGCCAGGCGATCGGAGAGATCCCGATTTTCACGCTCATTTCGCGTTTCTCTCCTTGATCGCAACCTCATAGGCGGCGCGTTTTTCGTTTACTTCCGGTCGGATGCTGACCTCGGGCACCGCGACTTCCCACCATGTGCCGCCATATTCGGTCGAGGGGTAGGGATCGGTGTCGATGACCACAACGTATGGACCCTTGATGTCGGCCCGTTTGGCCAGCACGTCCTCCAGTTCGGCAATGGATGAGACCTTGACCGAGGTCGCGCCCATCGCCGCCGCATGGGCCGCGAAATCAATGGCCGATGGGTTTTCGTGCACGGCGTGGTCCAGCAGGTTGTTAAACTCGGCCCCGCCGGTGCCCATCTGCAGCCGGTTGATGCAGCCAAAGCCGCGATTGTCGGTGATGACGACGGTGAAGGACACGCACATCATGGCCGCCGTCGCAATTTCCGAGTTCGCCATCATATAGGTTCCGTCGCCGGTAAAGCAGATCACGTCGCGGTCGGGCTCGGCCATCTTGATGCCCATCGCACCGGCGATTTCGTACCCCATGCAGCTAAAGCCGTATTCCATGTGATAGGCGCCGGGGCGCGGCGCTTTCCAGAGCTTATGCAGCTCGCCCGGCATCGTCCCTGCCGCACACATCACGACCGTATCATTGTGCGAGGCACGCTGAACCGCGCCGACCACCTGCATGTCGGTGGGCAGGGCGTTGCCGTCGCCGGGGGCGTCCGTAAGCGTATCCACCTTGCCGAACCAATCGGATTTGAGCGTGTCAGACACCGGATCGGCCCGGTAACCCTGCAACCCTTCGCCCAACGCTTCCAGCCCCACCCGCGCATCCGCCTGCAACGGCATCGCGCCGTGTTTTTCGGCGTCATAGGCCGAAGTGTTCAGGCAGAACATCTCACGTTCCGGGTTCGAGAACAGACCCCAGCTTCCGGTGGTAAAATCCTGCAGACGGGTGCCGATCCCAAGAACCAGATCGGCCTCGGCGCAGACCGCATTGGCGGGCTCACCGCCGGTCACGCCCACGGGGCCGAGGTTCAGCGGATGATCCCAGGCCAGCGCCGACTTGCCGGCCTGTGTCTCGGTCACGGGGATGTTGTGGGTCTCGGCAAAGCTTTGCAGCGCATCGGTCGCGCCCGAGTAATGCACCCCGCCGCCGGCCACAATGACGGGCCGCTTGGCGGCCTTAATTGCGGCAACCGCGCGGGCCAGTTCGCCCGCGTCCGGGCGAATACGGCGCTGATACCAGACGCGCGGCTCGAAGAAGCTTTCCGGATAGTCATAGGCTTCGGCCTGCACATCCTGACAGAAGGCCAGCGTCACCGGCCCGCAATCGGCGGGGTCGGTCATGGTGCGGAAGGCGCGCGGCAATGCCGTCAGCAGATGTTCGGGCCGGGTGATGCGGTCGAAGTAACGGCTGACCGGGCGGAAACAGTCATTGGCGCTGACGGTGCCATCGCTGAAATCCTCGGTCTGTTGCAGAACCGGGTCAGGGCCACGCGTGGCGAAGACATCGCCGGGCAGCAGCAGAACCGGCAGACGGTTCACATGCGCCAACGCCGCCGCCGTGACCATATTGGTCGCGCCTGGCCCGATCGAGGATGTCACCGCCATCGCCCGCGTGCGCCGCATCTGCTTGGCATAGGCAATCGCGCAATGGGCCATCGTCTGCTCGTTATGGCCGCGATAGGTGGGCAGGCTGTCTTTTACCGCATGCAGCGCCTCACCCAGCCCGGCGACATTGCCATGGCCGAAAATGGCCCAGACACCGGCGATATAGGGCTCTCCGGCCTCGTTCATCTGCGCGCCCAGATAGCGTACCAGTGCCTGCGCCGCCGTCAGTCGGATTGTCTTGCTCATTCGTGTTTCCTTTCAACACAAGGCCCCTAGGGGCGATCCGTTGAATTCCAGTTTTGCCAATATGTATGACGGCTTGCGTCAGACCGTACCGCCCAGAGACCCTTCCAACTCGGCCATTTCCTGACCGCCTGCCATAAGGTCCTGCAGTTCTTCGGGCGTGATCTCTCCGCGTTTAGCCGTGCCCAGCGTCTGGCCGCGGTTGAGCACCGTGAACCGGTCGCCCACGGCCAGAGCGTGGCGCACATTGTGGCTGATGAACACCACGCCCACGCCCTGACTGCGCACCTTGTCGATGGTGGCCAGAACGTTCGCCGTCTGCCGCACCCCAAGGGCCGAGGTCGGTTCGTCCAGGATCAGGATCTTGGCCCCGAAATGCACCGCACGGGCAATGGCGACGGTCTGACGTTCGCCACCCGATAGGGTACCGACCGCCTGATCGGGGCCGCGCAGGTTTATGCCCATCTTGCGCATCTCTTCCATAGTGATCTCATCAGCCAGCTTCTTGTCGAAGAAGTTGATCCCGGCCACTTTGCGCGTCGGCTCATTCCCCATGAAGAAATTGCGGCTGACGCTCATCAGCGGGATCATCGCCAGATGCTGGTGCACCGTTGCGATCCCGGCGGCGATGGCGTCACGCGGGTCCTCGAAATGCATCGGTTTGTCTTCGAAGAAAATCTCACCAGCGGTTGGCTTATGCACCCCGGACATCGTCTTGATAAAGGTCGACTTACCCGCGCCATTGTCCCCCAACAGGCAGTGGCATTCACCGGGCTTCAGGTCAAAACTGACCCCCGCCAGCGCGATGACCGAGCCAAAATGTTTCTGGATATCGACCATGCGGATGATCGGCTTGTCGGCGGCTGCGTCGCCGTGGTGAAATTTGCTGTCTTCAGTCATCTCAGCGTTCTCCTGTGATGATGCGACGGATATAGGTGTTCAGGATCACGGCACCCAGTAGGATCACGCCCAAGAACACCCGGAACAGAGAGCTTTCAACCCCTGCAAAGAACAGTCCCTGCTGCACCACACCAAAGATCAGCGCGCCCAAAGCGGCGCCCAGAACCGAGCCGTACCCGCCGGTCAGCAGCGCGCCGCCGATAACCACGGCGATAATCGCCTCGAATTCTTTCAGCAGGCCCCGGTCGGCCCCGGCCGAGCCGAACTCCATCACCTGACAGGTCGCGAAAACCGTGGCGCAGAAGGCAGTGAACATGAACATCAGGATCTTGACCTTGTTCACCGGAACACCCGAGTTCCGGGCCGCTTCGGCGTCACCGCCCGCAGCGAAAATCCAGTTTCCGAACTTGGTCTTGGTCAAAAGAACATGACCGAAGATGATAATGGCAATGGCCCAGATGATCAGCATCGGGATGCCATCAACAACCGGCTGACCAGCCCGCGTGCCGCGTTCGAAGGTCTCTATAATGCCCGCATCGCCCAGCCACACGAACAGGCCTTTAAACACCTTGCCGCCGAAGACCGAGGCCAGCCAATCCCCTTCGGCCACATCCCGGATACCGCCGATGATGGTTTTGCGCTCAATCGTTTGCGGCAGGAAAATCGTAAAGCCGCGCAGGATGAACAGGAAGGCCAGCGTGACGATGAAACTGGGCAGGCCCGTGCGCACCACGATGAACCCGTTCAGCGCCCCGATGGCCACGCACAATACAAAGGTCACCATGATGGCCATCCAAACCGGCCAGCTCATGGTGACCGAGAAGATGGCGATCATCATGCCCGCAAAGCCGATCATCGAGCCGACCGATAGGTCGAACTCGCCAGCGATCATCAGAAGGCAAGCGCCCACGGCGATGATCATAAATTGTGCCGAGACGACCGACCAGTTCATCACGCCCTGCGCGGTGAACATGCCGCTGTCGAAAGCGAACAGCAGGAAGAACGTGAAAACGGCAACCGTGCCCACCATACCGCCCAATTCGGGCCGGATCAGGGCCCGACGCAGCGGTGATATCTGCTTGATCCGTTCGTCACTGGCAGCAGTGGTCTGCGCTGATTCAGCCATCATAGTCCTCCCACGCGGCGGTCTTGTGTCTTGAAACGTAAGGCCGGTACGGGCGCGCCTATGCCGCCCGTACCTTGAGTGAAGATCAGCGGTATTCGCCCGCGAACTCTTCGATTTTGCTCAGCCCGTCTGCGGTCACGAAACCGGGGCCCGAGTTGATGTTGTTGCCCGGCAGAACGCCATAGCGGTGGTAGTTGGCCATCACCACAACCGGCAGATAGGCCTGCAGGAAGGGTTGCTGGTCGATGCCCCACTGGATGGTGCCGTCCTTGATGGCTTTGACGATTTCACCACCCAGATCGAAGGTGCCGAAATAGATGTCACCGGCCATGCCGTTTTCCTGCAGCGCCAGAATCGTCGGATCGGCCGAGGTCGGGCCGAGCGTCAGAACCGCATCGGTGTCGGGATTGGCCGACAGATACGCCAGAACCCGGTTCTTGATCTCAGCCGGGTCCTGACCCGCGTCGATCATCTGCTCGCCCAGGTCAACGCCCAGACCGTCGGCAAAGCCCTGGCAACGCTCCTGACTGGACGGCTGCACGATATAGTGGTTCACGCAGAGGAACGATCCGATGCCGTCACCCTTTGCGCGCTGACCAGCGGCAAAACCTGCATCGTATTCGGGCTGACCGACATACATCAGCGCCCCGACCTCACGCGCTTTTTCAGGCGTGCCGGTGTTCATGATGATGACGTCGATGCCGGAATCCACAGCCGCTTTGATCGGGCCTTCCAGAATGTCCGGATCGGCCAGCGTGGTGATGATGCCGTTGGGACCCGAGGCCGCCGCCTGATCAATGATCCGCGCCATGTCGGCAAGGTCACCGGTGGGCGGGTTGCGGTATTCCACCTCGACACCCATCTGCTCGCCCGCAAGGGCGATGCCGTTCTTGATCGTGTTCCACCAGCTGTCGCTGTCCGGCGCGTGGCTGACCAGAATGTACTTCTCGCCTTCCGCCACAGCGCCAGTTGCGCTGCCAAGGGCGACGGCACTGGCCATCAGCACCCCTTTTACGAACGTTTTCATTTCCATTCCTCCCATTAGAACAGTCTGTCTTTTGGCCGGGGCCTCAGCCCCGATCATCCGGCACTGCCGAATCTCTGCGGCTCCGACCCTGTGCGGAGCTGGCTTCAGTTTGAAGAAATCTGCTCATTTTGCAACCGGTTTCAAAATTTCAGCCATCTGCACCGGCACACCCGACTGCGCCGAGCGTGTCGCGGCCTCGGCCATCGCAAGCGCTGCAACGCCGTCCTCCAGCGTTACCGGAACCGCCGTTTGGGACCGGACGCAGTCCACAAAGGCCGCCCATTCCGCTTTGTAAGCGGGCATGTAGCGTTCGAGGAAAAAATAGGTGGGCTTGGCCCCGACAATCCCGTCGGCCGTCGCCTTGATAATGTTGTTTTCAAGCACGTTTTGCGCCTGCAACAGCCCTTTTGAGCCCAGCAATTCAACCCGCTGATCATAGCCATAGGCCGCACGGCGCGAGTTCTTGATCACCGCGATCCGGCCATCCGCATAGGTCATGGTCGCCACCGCCGTATCCACGTCCCCGGCGGCACCGATTTCGGGATCGACGACCGAGGTTCCAACGGCCGAAACCGTCTCCGGCAGATCGCCCATCAGAAAGTTCGCCATATCAAAGTCGTGGATCATCATGTCCCGGAACAGACCGCCAGAGACTTTAACATAGCTCACCGGTGGCGGCGCGGGATCGAACGAGGTGATCGACAGCAACTCGGTCTTGCCGATCTCACCCGCATCTGCAGCGGTCTTGTTCGCCGAAAAACCGGGGTCGAACCGGCGGT
>NZ_JBQFOW010000023.1:0-30459 GCF_056533855.1 Ruegeria sp. F11
CCCGCCAGCGCCCGAAACCATCATACCAATGGATCGCAGGCCGACGATGCACTAACAATCAATTTGGACCAGTCAGATGAGGCTGCTCAGGTCAACCGTCTCGTCTTTGGCGATCAGGTAAACTCTTTCGGCTTGAGCTGGGTCACGTTCGCTGAGTTTCCTTACCTTGTCTTCCAGCAGTTCCTCATAGATATCTAGGTTCGTCGTCACCTCAGCCTGTGACGTGTTTCCCTTTGCCCGCTCAGCTTCTTTAGCTTTTCGAATATCTTCCCGATATTGTTTCGCCAGTTCCTCCAAGGGCACGGAACTTCCAGTCCTTGCGGCTTCAAACTCAGCTTTCCATCTGGCGACTACTGGCAACACCAGTCGTTCTGCTTCAGTCTGGCTTTCTGTTTCCAGAGACTTAACCAGCCGCTTTGTTTCGAACGTGTCTCGAAGGTCTTTCGGGACATCCAGAACAGCGTACCAACGGCGTCTTCTTTTTTCGATGTATTTAGGCATTTCCCCACACGAATTCCCCACACGTTTCCGTGTTTATCTATTGTTTTTCATAGATTTCAAGGGACTTTTCTGATCGGCGTAGTATCCCTTCGTCTCCGCCATATATCATTGAATCAAAACGGCATTTTGCGGAACTGACGGCGACACTTGCCCAAAAGCCCGTCATCCCAAATGCGCTTGGTCGCCGCTCTATGCGACAAATGAATCGGTTAAGCTGTTAATCGTCAAAAAGTGTTTCTACCACAGCGAAGCACCGAGGTTTGGCCGCTGCCAAAGCAGTAAGCCCCGCGCGTGGCTGGGTTAAGTATTTGACGTCAGGCTGTTTTGAATATTGGTTGCGGGAGGGCGCAACCGCCTTAGCCTACGAACAGACCATGGCGGGCAAGTTAAATTGGTTGCGGGGGCTAGCAACCAACTTAGCCTACTAATCACATCACCAGACTTCTCGGCATGGCGATACGCTTCCTAAATGTATGTTTTAATTGAACATTCGGAATTGAAAGTTGTTTTCGCCGCCATACCGGGTCCGCAGGAGGACCGATATGGCTCAACAACATTACCCCTCACCCTTTTCATTGAGGCTAACTTTTGAGGAACGGGCACAGCTTGAACAAGACGCTGCCGGTTTGTCTCTCGGCGCTTATGTTCGCCAGCGCTTATTCGGTAAGGATGTTTCGCCACGACATACACGGGCCAAGTTTCCGGTCAAAGATCATGAAGCTCTAGGACGGGTTTTGGCCGCGCTTGGTTCTTCACGAATTTCGAGCAACCTGAACCAGCTTGCGCGTGCGGCACACACTGGCTCCCTACCAATCACGCCAGAGACAGAAGAAGACCTTGCTGAGGCGTGTGCGGCCATAGTGGCCATCCGAGAAGAATTGCTGCGCGCACTTGGTACTCGCGCATGATTTTGAAAGCGTCACAAAGAGGAAACCCAGGTCAGTTGTCACGGCACCTTCTGAACAGCCGCGACAACGAGCACGTAGAGTTGCACGAAGTGCGCGGGTTCGTCGCTGAAGATTTGCAGCACGCGCTTGAGGAGGCCGAAGCAATTTCGAAAGGCACACGATGCCGCAAATTTCTGTTTTCTTTGAGCCTGAGCCCGCCAGAGAAGGAAGATGTTTCCATCGAAGCTTTCGAGGCCGCAATCGAGATGACAGAACAGCATTTGGGCTTGGACAATCAGCCCCGCGCCATCATCTTTCACGAAAAAGAAGGCAGACGTCACGCCCACGTCGTTTGGTCACGCATTGATCCCGAAACTATGACGGCCCGAACCCTGCCGTTCTACAAAAACAGGCTGATGGATGTGTCGCGACAGCTCTATCTCGAAAATGGATGGGACCTGCCTAAAGGTCTGATTGATCGATCCATGCGCAACCCGCTCAACATGAGCCGCGAAGAATGGCAACAGTCCAAGCGAGCAAAACAGGACCCGCGCTTGGTGAAAGCCATGTTTCGTGACTGCTGGCGATCTTCCGATTCACAGAAAGCTCTGAAGGAAGCTCTTGCGGAACGCGGTTACACTTTGGCGCGCGGTGATCGCAGGGGCGTCGTCGCCGTTGACTTCAGGGGCGAGGTTTTTGCCTTGGCACGCTACGCTGGCGTAAAATCCAAAGACGTCAAAGATCGCATCAAAGAGCCTGAAAAACTACCATCCATAGATCAGGCGAAAGCCAAAATTGCTGCACGTATGACGCAGCAATTAAAGCGGTATGTGAAAGAGGCCGAGTCCGGCCACAGACGTCTTTCCCCGAGTTTGGAGATGCGACGCCAGAAGCTTGTCGAGAAGCAACGTGCTGAACGAAAAGAAATCGAGGAGAAGCACGGTGCCCGTCATATCCAGGAAACGAATGATCGCGCAGCCCGCCTTCCTAAAGGTCTTGGTGGCCTGTGGAGCCGCATGACCGGTAAATACGGCAAGATACGCAGACAGAATGAATATGAAGCGTGGGAATCCCACCTTCGCGACCGTGCTGAAAAAGACGCCCTCATCGCTAGGCAGTTAGAAGAACGCCAAGCTTTGCAGAAATCTATTTTGAAGGTTCGCGCTGAACGCAGTGCGGAGCTAAGCGAACTCAATGCTGAGATTGCTGCCTATCTGAAGATGGATGGCAAAGCGCCCAATGCACGAATGTCCTTCAAGGATACTGCGAAGGAACGTCCCGCCCGCCACGTTAGAAAGAGAAATAACACGCGCGATGATCCCGGCTATGATCCTGAGAGGTAGCGTCGCAGTGTAAGAGGATGTTATTGCAGCGGCTGCATCAAGATCGACCAGTAATATTCAGCCGCACCTTCAGCGGTCAGTTTCTTGTCAGAAATATTACCGCCGAACGGCATGCCCATGGCTGACAAGTAGATGTGCTGATCATCAGCATCGATGCTCAAGCTTTCATTACAACTATTGTCACTTGCCTGATCGTTGGCAGAGAATGTGATGGTTTTCCCAAACATGCCCCCAAGCACAATTTTGCAGCGGGCGATATCTTCACCGTTGCGGTAGATGACAGCTGTGAACCTGTTGGCATCGATCAGACGAAAGCGAGTAGAAAGCTCATCGTAGCGTTCTGCGAGTTCAGTCAGAGAATTCTCGAAATAGCGCTTAATCAGATCAAAGGCATCATCCAAGAACTGGTCCTTGTCCGCCTCGGTGAACGACTTCTTCACCCGAAGATTGGCAGACCTTGGCCGATCCACCACAACATCAGAACTTGCCACCTGCGCTTCAGCCGGTTGGGGAGCGGGTTTCACAACTGGCTTTTTGATCGCTGTCTTGATCGCATTGACAACATCCAGAAAAGCTTCATCAAGATCAGGCCATTTGCGCACCGGCTTTCCGTCTTTGGGCGCAGCAAGTAGCTTGCCAAACGGGGTATCATGCCAATCGCAGGGTCTCAAAATTACGGGTATGACCCGCGCCTCTCCCGCTTCATGCCGTTCAATAGCCCGCGCCATCTCGATCTCGTAGCAGTACCTGGATGCGATGAAATCTGAACTAATAAGCAACAAGATAACGTCCGCATCGTTGAGATTCTTGTCGATCTCGTGTCCGAACTCGTCACCTGCCCGAATGCATCGGTCGTGCCAGGTTGTGATCAGGCCATTGTTTTTCATGGCAGCTAAGTGCTTTTGCAGCATGTCAGCCAACTCTTCATCTGCGTGGGAGTAGGAAAAGAAAATTTTCGACATCAGTCACCTACCTTCACGCAGAACGCGGCTATTTCGATCCTGTTTTCTATTGGACGTTCTATTTCTTCAAGGAACAGCTTCCAAGAACCGAATATCGCAGTACGCTGCGTGAGTTCACGATATTGTTCTATGCAACCCGTTGATAAATTGAGAAGCGCAGGTTCTTTCCGACGCGCGTGCGCGCGCTGTAAGCTGAGGTACTTGCCCTCGCTACTGACGAAGAAGCATCCGGGCTTGTCAAAAATTTCTCTTATTGGCGGTTCGATGGGGCCTTGCTGGTCAAGCTCCCAAACCAACTCGCCTTCATATGCCAGAACTGAAATTGTATCTGCATCTTCATACATATCGAATACGGCGTCGTGCTCACCGAATGACACAAGCCCAAGCTTATTTGGGATTGGCACATCGCAAACTACAGCGAAGCATGCATCAACCCCTGTGCGTAAAACTCTTACCAACTGATTTGGCTGACATTCCGACAACATCTTCACTTCGCAACTTGGAAATATGTTCATAATTTAGCTTTCTAAAGGTGCTCTTTCATCAAAGGGAGAGTTGGCAGCAGCGCATCAATTGCCGCCCGTACGTCGGCCAGCATTGGCAAGGCATCCTTTTCACGCTTCCAAAGAGACGCAAAATCGCTGGCGGTTTCTCGTGCGACATCAAGAACCATCTTTTCCGGCAACGCTGCTTTCGCGGCGAGATGGGAAATTTCGTCTTCATCAAAGGCAGTAAAATCTCGAACGCGGCTGTAGTTCAGGGCGAAGCTGTCTCCTTTGATGTAGGGGACTGTTGAGACAAAATCATAGGCTGGCGACAGAGCGGCATTGCGTCGATCAGGATAGATCAGCGACCAATTTTTGAGGTGCATGTCTCCGTTCCCAATCAGCGTGCTGAATGTCAGGCGACGTATAAACTCACGGACGTCTTCATCCGATCCTTCCGCTGCGATGACGGCAGCAATATTGCGCATGCTCGCCTTTTTATATTTGTCTTCGCCGTAAACCCCAAAGACCTGAGCGAAGTCCTCTATGTGCACACGCTCTCCGCTAGGAAGCCGGTCGAAGCGTTCGATCACGAAGGCCTTATTCCCAAAGCGATCCGTGCCGTTAGGCAGGTTCGCGATACTGTCGATATCGACCAGATTAATACGAGGCACATCCATCCCGAGCTTGCTGGCCAGCCGCATCATCGAGAATTCGTTTTCAGGGACACCCGTATATTCCTTCGAAGGCAGCTTGACGATCCAATCACCGCCGATGCCAGAGGCCGGAATAGTCAGCCCGCCGCTGGCACTCTCCACTGCTGAAAATTTCAACTGAACACCGGCAAGTGAAAAACGCAGCATATTGTCTTTGGACGCCGGCGCGTCTTCGCCATCCTCATGCGCAGCTTCCGGCGGCCAGATTTCCCCATCAGCCGGTTTGATTGTTATCGCGCCAGGAAGATCGCGGCCCAGCGCCCAAAGCAGAAAGAATTCGCGTTCGGCGTTCACTCCGGCTTGCTCTGCGAGGTACTTGCGCAAGTGCCCCTCAGGCAAAAGGTTAGAAAAGAACGGCATGACCTGCTTTTGGACAGGCTTAAATTCTGTGCGCAACTCGCCAAACTCATCCTTGAAGAACAGGCCGAGTGTCGGACGTTCAGGGTTCTCGATGTACTCTTCGTTGAACGCGAACAGACTGCGATCCCCCGCGACGCGCGTCAGCGTTCCGATGGCCTCTCCATAAAGCTCAACATTGAGAACAGATACATCAGCCATCACTGTCATCCTCGTCCAGACTGTAGGCTGGTCTGCTGGTTGGTTGATCAATCACGTGTGAGGGTACGCTGTGCGCCAACATATTGCGGACACGCTGAGCATCTTTGGCGATTTTTTCGAGGCTCTTTAGCCCCCCAGAGCTCTCGACGGCCTCAAGTGCTCTGCGCATATTTTTGATCGCGTCAGTCTCCTGCAAGATGTTGCGGAAATTGTTCATCTCTTGAAATTGTCTTTGCAGTGTTTGCATCGCCGGACTCTCATGCAAAGCCTTGGGCAGCGTATCAAGAGCACGTTGCGCGCGCGCAAGTTCGCGCAACGCATCGTTGTTGCTCTGAGGTTTGTGGCTGCCCGTACTACGTACTATCGACCTGACCGCCGGGGCCGATTTTCGTGGTATCATCGTCAGCTCAAGGTCAAGCGCGTGAGCAAGTGACGCAAGGCTTGAAAGTCGCAGATCGACGGCGTTGCTCTCGATCTTGGAGATATGCGATTGCGGCACGCCAGAGCGGGCACTAAGCTCCCTTTGGCTTAATCCCTTGTTTTCACGCGCCTTCTTCAAGGAGGCTGCGATATTTTCGCTAGAATAACTCATATTTTGATCTACCTTCACGCATCAAGAAGCGCTCTTGATATAGAATAGTGTATCATACGTTCAACGCGCCAGGCAAGTTGCGATCTATATTTATAGATCAATAGAAAATTTCGATATATAAATATATCACAACTCTGCACTTATGATTCCAAAGGCGTCCCGTGCCCGAGGACACGGGACGAAACCGCGCTGGCAGGATGCGCTCTAAAAGAGCGACATCTGGCGCGAAGCCTCTTCACGTCTTTTCCATACCGCACTGTCGGCTTCATGGTCGAGCCAAGCGAGAACGTAAGCTTCAGGCCCGCCATGCTCTTCGACGATGCCGTCAGGCAAGAAGTGCGAGCGGTAGCCGGTTTCTGTGATAGGGATTTGCGCGTCATCCATGGCAGTGATCTCCAAGTGATCAAAGTCCGATTTCCAGCGACGCTTACGAAAAACGATGCGTATCGTTATGCCGCGCCAGTCGATCTGGCTGGTGATGGGGGCGCTCATGCGCACCCCGCATCGTCAGAAGGTTCGGACGTGTCTTCGAGCGGCAGACGAAGAACGATACGGCCATTGATCGGGAGGGTTTCGAGCTGAAGCGTGTAGCCTTTGGCGTCTTTGTGAGACCATGCCGCTCCGACTTTGTTCCAGAAGGATTTGTCGCCTTTTTGGACGACATGCCAGGCCAGATAGTCAGGTGCCTTGTGCTCTTGGTTTTGGTTTTCGCGTGCCATGATGTTTCTCCTTTGTTTGGGTTGGCTTGCTAACGCGCTCCCAAAGACCGGATGCAAAAGATCAGATGTCACTTCCAACACGGGTGAGCGGCACGCGAACTGGCGCGGGCAGGATATTGAAAGCTGGTCTGCGTCCGGTCAGGGATTCCAAGCGTCTCTATGCAAGCCACCTCAGACAAAGGCGTCAGAACAGCCAGAGACAGAAAACCACTCCAAGACACGGCATTTCCACCAAGGCCATACAGTCCAAAACGTCCAAATTTTCCAAAGGATAGAACCAAGCGCGCAGTCGCTCAGCGCCAATAAAGGCAACAGCATCAACACACCCTGATCAGGCCGCCCAGCATCAACACTAACGCAAGACACCGCATCAATGACGTGCCGCGTTCTTGAGCGATCCACCAACAGCCAAGCAAGACAGACCATCCGAACCATCAAGCGCCTTTGATGTGTGTGCGGGCCGAAAGGCCCTGAGTGGTTCGGGGCCTCCTTGACGATGGAGGATCACATGAAACTCGTCTCACGATTTGAGGCAGCATCTCGCAGCACTGCCGAGCTGCATGGCCTTTTCAAAGAAGCGTTCAATGCTTTTGCCGCCGCGCCACGCGGGTCAGAAGACCGCCGAGCGGCGCTAAGTTCATTGGAAAATATTGAAGCTGAACTGGCATCCCGCCCGCCATACCTATGACCGTTTAGCGGCTGCATGTCAGTGATGTGAAACTGTTCAATGCAGAGCACGGTCCAAGTCTGAGCTTGGCTCATCGGGGATGCAGTCAATAACCAAGTCGCACGCTTTTTCCCAACCCTTTTTCGTGTGCGGCTTCGGAAGCCATTTTGGGCGATCCTTTGGAGAGGAATCAGGAATCATTCCGTCTGCTTTTGCCGTGGCAAATGCCCTTCTCAGTTCCTCGACCGTCACTTCTTCCAAATTCTTGCCGTGCTCACCAGCTTGCTCATGAACAAAGTCCAGCCCTACCATCACAGCCACCGTTAAATATGCACGTCGTCGAGCCACCACCTTTGAAACTTCTGAAGATCGCTTTACCTCTTCTTCAAGGGCGCTCACCGCCTGCTTAAATTCACTCATCACACTCATAAAAACATAACTCATTAATTTCAAAAGAAAATAAACTATCTCAAGGATTGAAACCTGTCAAAAAAATCTCCTTTTGATATCAGTGAACGTTTCAAAGAGATCGGCCAAGCCATCAAGGCTTGGCCGGAAATTTTCTTCACGCGACTGCCTGCTCCGGCTCTTCCCCTTCACCCTGAAATCCGTTCAAGAAATCCGCCGCGCGCTGCGCATGTGCTGCTGCGCTAAAGATCGCGCGCTTGTCATTTTTCAAGACTTTGAGCCAGCTCTGAATATAGGCCGCATGATCCGTGCCAGGTTCCGGGGTCAAAGCCAGATCAGCACAAAGAAAAGCTGCGCCAAGCTCGGCCACAAGTTCCTCGCGTGCATAACCTTCATCCCCCCACTTTTTCCGCCCGAACTCACGATCAAGACGACTCTTGTGCTTCGTCCAATGGGTCAGCTCATGCGCCAAAGTTGCATAATAGGCTTCCGGGCTGCGGAAGCTCTCAAAGAACGGCATCTGCACATGATCGCTACCGCCGCTATAGAAGGCACGGTTTCCGCCGTGGCGAACATCTGCGCCCGTCTTGGCAAAAAAGCCGTCCGCATGATCAATCCGCAAAACAGGATCAATGACCTTGGGCGGTTCAGCATAGTAATGATCGGGCAAGCCTTCGATCTGCTCCACGTTGAACACTGAATACCCCTTCATGAATGGGATTTTGCGCTCTTCCTCGCTGCCGTCGCTGGTCTCTTCGGTCTTGGTGATGGTGTTGGCATAAACAACCAGATTGCCGCGCTCGCCCTTCTTGACGTGGGCGTCAAACTCCTTGGCCTGTTTGAAGGTCATCCAGTATGGCGATGCATAACCGCCTTCCATCGCTGCGCCCCACAACATCAAAACGTTGATGCCGCTATAGGGCAAACCGTTATGACGTAGCGGCTTGATGATCCGCCCATCTGTGTTTGCAGAGCTCCAAGGCTTCAGCCAAGTGAGCTCGCCTTGCTCCAAATCTGCAATGATCTTGTCGGTGACTTTCTGATAAATATCTTTTTTCATTGGCTTCTCCTTTCCTAGATAGCCGGTTGCGCATGCAACCGGGACTAGGCCCGCGCCAATGAGCGGGGGATGGCGGTCAAGACCCGCACGGCGTGAGGGGGATCACCCGCCCTGCACAAACGACGAAGGAGTGCGGAAGGACGGGGATACGCGTCGTGCGCGCCCAAAAGGGCGTTTAGGTCTTGATGGCCTGGGGGCCGCAGGCCCCATTTTAGATGAGAAGAAAAGTCAGCCGCATATGGCTGGCATGTTTAGCGCAAGTGATGGAAGCCGCATGGCCGAGACTACAGGCTCGGTTTACGACAGCCCGTCCCGAAGGGGGTACCATTACAAAGTTTCTTCTTAGGTGTAAGATGAAACTACGCGGTCCAACTTACCTTGGGATCGTGGGGCACATACCAAAGCTCCCGGATTTCTGTATCGCTGCTGTGGGGCGTCGGGTCGGCATCGCGTACTCGGAAAGTCGTTGGGATATTGACCGAGTTTCCAAAAATCAATGCGTGTTGCTTGGGTAGCGACGGCAAGCGTCGCAAAACTGTTTCTGAGATAAAGGGTGTCATCTGCTTGATCTGTGAAAGATCGTCAGGGTTCTGAATGCGATGGATTATGAAGTTATTACACTGTGATAGAACCGTCTTGGACAGTTCACTGGGGCGCTGCGATGCAACGATGAGAAAGGCACCATATTTGCGGCCTTCTTTTGCGATCCTCTGAAACGTTATGCCCGCATCAATCGCGAAGCGGTTTGGCCGCTCAGATATATAGCGGTGGGCCTCTTCCAGAATAAGGTGAACTGGCATCGTGTTGCGTGGATCAGCACGACGCATGCGATCAAAGATCAGTCTCGACACAACGGCTGAGGCCAGTTCCACAATCTCGTCGGACGCGTCATTGAGATCGATACAACAGATTTGACGCAGCTTCTTATAGGAGCCTCCGTCTTTCTCGATCCCGAGAAGGCGGTCCACATAGGCTATTCGCTCGCGATCATGTTCTTTGAGCGCGTCAGTATCGACACGCAAGAACTCGTAATCTGGGTTGTCCGTCACAGATTTGAGTCGCGTGACTAATTGCGAGCAATAATCCCTTATCTGCTTGTTTCCGTTTGCTTCTTCGTAGAAGAGCGCGAGATTTAACGCAGCTTGCAGACGCTCGAAAGAGAACGGTTTGTTGTCGTAGCTTGGAAGTACTGGCTCATCCTTGTGATGCTCTTGCAGAAGTTCCAAGAGTGCATCGTACCCACTGGTGTTGTCAGTGTTCGGACCATCCTTGAATTGTCCAAAATACACCTTCAGGCCAGGTGCGACTGTATCCTTTGAAATATCTGAAGTTGAGAAGGTCCCCAACACCGCAAGAATGCGGTCTACTTTGCTCGGCGAACTGGTGTCACCATGCAGGATTGAATAGATGATCTTTGCGAGAACGTGGTTCTGGATTTCGACCAGCTCGTTCTTCTTGTCTGGATCATCCACTACATCATCCGGTGTCTCGTTGAATAGCGTCGTCAGCCCTAGTGCCGTGCGCAGAGCGGGGAGTTGGGATTTTTCGCTGGCACGAAGCAAAAGCGCCCACTCATCGACACTCATAAACCAATGAGGCAATCTGAACCGATCTTTGACTTCCGCGGCCTTACGTTCTTCCGAAGAGTCAGGAATAGGAGCTCCTGGCTCACTGGCCTTCAGATATATCGACCTGACTGTATCGGGAAGGTTATCGAGCGCTTGTCGGTACTCTCCGTTGACATCGAAGATGACAAAAGCTGCGCCTTGTGCCGAAAAATCTTCGGGCTTGGAGAACACCGACTGAAAGATGGTTGCAACAGTGCAGGACTTCCCGCTGCCCGTATTTCCGAGGACGGCAACATGGCCGCCAAACAATTCATCTAGTCGTGCTTTAACGGGATAATCCTTGAATATGGCGGATGTTCCGATCTCAATAGTATAGGGAACCGTGCCTTCTACAGACGTACCGTCCCTATCAAAACGGATGTTGTTTTTCGGCGGAAGATCGACGTTGAAGATTCGGTCTAGATCTTCATCACGTGCGTAAAGTGCGTCTGCATATAACGGGGGAAATGTCGAAACTCCGAAGCGGAATGATCCACCTCTTGTTGGCATTGATCCCACGGGAACCACATCCAAGAACTTGGCCGAGGATGTCTTATCCATCTCTGATTGGCTGGATTGCGAGGCAGTAAAATCTTTCTCTCGAAGACCGATGACTTCGAGAACAACATACTCCGCCTGCATCGGAACCATAAGGTACGATCCGAGCGTAGCGACATAGTGGACGTCATCGAAACCGACGACCGTGAAGTTGTCGCTTCCTCTGTGGAGCTCAACAACAAGTTTGTCAGCGGCAACGCTTACAATCTTTCCGATAGCGCGGCTTCTTTCATCCCTCGCCATCTTGGTTGTCCTGCTGTTTTGAGACCAGCGTGTGAAGCGCCTTCGCTATCGCTTGATCAACTTTCTGATCCGCGCTTGTGGGTAGGAGCTCTTGAACGATGGTGTCAAAGTAGTGTGCTTTCTTTTCGCCTTCTTGCCCCCAAACAAACCAGATGCGCGGATCGCCCAAATCTGCAAGTGCGCGCGATACGTCATTTGTATCTGGGTCCATAAACGCAATGAGCCTGAAGCCAGGAAGCGTAAGACCCTGAAAGATGATGTTATTGATATGCTCATCGCCAAAGCTGAACCCCATTACAACCAAGACGCTTTGATCTTGGACCACTTGGCGCTGGAACTCTCGGAACATGTCGGAATATGGGGAGCCGAAACTGGCATTCTGCTTTGTCGGCGTCGGGTAGATCATGACCCGATCTTTTTCCGCATCAGCTTCGCTTTGTGTCTCGCGAATAGGGAAGAGACCAGAGGTTTCCTCGATCCAGTTCACAGACCCATGCAACTTACAAAAGTGCACAAATCCATCGACCGCCGCCCATCTACGCGAAGTGATATCAAGTTGCTCAGCGAGAGCGAGACGATAACTAGCCGGATTGAAGCGGCGCTCAACTGTCCCTGAGAACCCATTGGAGTATGGGATACCCGAGCGGTCCATCGCGCGCTCATTGAACAGGTCATAGTTTGTCGTAAAGACCCAGGGCGGCGCTAAACCGCGCGATCTGGTCAGCATCGAGCGATAGAATTTTTGGTACAGCTCGATTACTGAGCTGTCACCGTCGGCAAAAGGGCCTGAAGTGCACCTACTCAGCACAAACTTTTTGACGCCCGTCATCACCCCTTCCACGAGAGTGGTGGCAGTTTGGATGTCCTGTTTAGTGCTTGCTTGGCAGAATTGGTAAGCGTTCAAGAGCACGGCCATCATCTGCTCAAGATTGCCTTTGATATCGTCAGCAGAAATATCGATCCCGAGTTTGTCTTTCAGCTCTTGTGACTGCTTCGCAGTGACGAACGCAACACCATCATCCGGTGTGTTGGCCAGCATGGTTTGGAACTCGCTTGCAAGCGGTCCCATAGTGGGGATGCCAACTTCAAGCTTGTCTTTTCTTAATGACGAGCAGCCCGATCCGATCAGAAAGGATAGGTTCTTCGAGCCAAACACATCCGCTAATTGGCGCTGAACGATATCGGCCCTGTCCTCCCAAGAGGAGCCCTCCTTCAGCGTTTCAAACTCATTACGCGACCCTTTAAGAAAATTCATTACTTCACCCCGTGCGCCGATTTAAACTGGCAGTTGCCGGATCGTATTGATAACTCGCAATTGTTCCGTCTTTGATCCTTTCGACAGCTTCTTTGATCGCGAACAAAGGAACAAGGAACCACTCGCGCGGAACAACAGGCCGTCCAAACCGGTCCATAATCTCGATTTCAAGTCGAGCAGGCTCAAAAATTCGATGGATCAGATTTTCCAGCTTTGTGCGGTTGATGTTATAGAGCTCGTATGTCGCAACGACATCGACATTTGCCATCAAAAACGTTGGTTGAAGATGCGCGCCAGCAATACGTTTTTCGACACTCATGTTGGTCACGCCGATCTTATGAACGAGCTCGCGATTTTCAGCGACAAGTGGGTGATCGGACTTGCTCCGCAACACATAAATCGTGCCGCTCGCTTCATCGCCATCAATAGTTTGGTCGGAAAACAATGGACCAGCACTCGGCTCGGTTATCCGACGTCCGGCATCACCGTCAGCGTTCAGCGCTCTTTGCAGTGAACGCATGAGCATGTTACTCTCGGTGCCATTATCGAAGATGACGCGAAGCCGCGCATCAGTTCGGCCTTGATCGGTTAGAGTGGTCTCCCCCATTTCGGCAACATAGGCTTTCTGACCGCCGACAATGAAGAAACGCCCTGGTTCAATTTCAGCTTTGAGCTCAAACTTTCTGGTCTCCCTCAGGCCTGCATCCAGTTCCTGTTGAATCTTATCAAATAGTGGCTTGAAGATTTCAAAGTCTTCACACTTCTCGCGGTTCGCAATGTTCTCGGCAGCTTTTTTTTCGGCTGTTGACCGGACATGCTTGAGCTCTGTGATTGGCGGCGCTTCCACCTCAACGCCAAGTTCAGCAAGCAATGCATCGTCGTCGAGCTCATCAGCATCACTTGGTTGCGTTGCCGTCGATCCGCCTAAAAGATTTTGGTTATCAAGCGGCTCTACCAGATCGCGGCACTCTTGAAGCTCGCGGATTCGGTCTAACCGAAATGCATAAAGCCGTTCGAAAATATCGCGCTCTTCACCGTGCTCGGGTGCTCGTCCCTTTTCTTCAGTAAAGCGCTGTATCTCTTCAAAACCAGCGATGATGCGTTCTTCTCGCGGCGTTCGCGAGACGGCTTTTTTGACTTCAACGTCAACACCAAGCTCAGCTAAGAGTGCATCATCGTCCTCGGTAAACGCTTTAGCCATTGGCGGCCTCCTGCTTCATGCGCGCTAGGCAAGCCACACCTTCGGCCATCTTCTTTTCCCAGGCATCGGCAGATGTGATGGATGGCAGACGCCCCCGCTCTTGTTTGAACTTCACCGCACGCCGCGCCAAGTCGCGCGCCTCTTCAGGTGATAACTGCACCTTCTTTGCAGAGATAACGGCCTGAACCTGCTTGAGACTTTCTTCGCTCATGGTCTTTGCCAAAATCGCATAGGCCTCACTGAAAGGATTGATCTGATCGATCAGGTCGATATCCAACTCACGCACGTCCATCGCAAACTTTCGAACGCCATCAATGAGTGCAGTGTTGCCGCTTGTTTGCGCGTCATCATCGGGCGCAGAAAGAGCAACTTCCTTGGCTTTCTGGGTCAGATTTAGCGCTGCGATAGCATGTTGCCGAACGGCTTCCTGGTCGTCAGTATCCAGCTCGGGGAACTTTGCACCGACGATCTTGCCCATACGCACCTGCGTCAGCTCTTCGGGCACTAGCTCGTCATCAAACAACCCACGCTCAATCGTCGTCTTGTCCTGAACAAAAGCTGTGATGACCTCGTTCAAGTCTTCTTGGCAGATGCGCGCTGCTTCCTTGCTCTTAGGCTCGGCCAGCCCTTTGATCTCGATTTGAAACTGACCACTGTCCTCATTGAAACCCACGTTTTCTTTCGCAGGATCGTAGCCACCTTCACCATAGTCGAAACCCTCAACTGGCCCGCTTTTTGGGCTCTTGGGCGTGAAGTTGAAACGTGGAGCTAACACCTGCTCCATGAGGAGGCTGGCGGCAATCGCTTTGAGCGTATCGTTAACTGCCTCAGTTACGGCTTCCTCGGCTGCATCAGGTTCGGCGATGAGGTTCGTGAAACGTGCGCGCGATTTGCCTTCAGCATCGCGTGTCGCGCGGCCAATGATCTGCACGATCTCTGTCAGGCTGGCGCGATAGCCGACCGTCAACGCATGCTCGCACCAAATCCAGTCAAAGCCCTCCTTGGCCATCCCCAAAGCGATGATGATATCTACATGATCGCGGTTGTTCTTTTCTGCGGGGTCTTTCAATGCCGCCGAAACCTTGTCGCGCTTGACTGCCTCATCATCAACAAGATCGGCAATCTTCAGAACGCGTCCGTCCGCTGTTTTTACAAGCTGAAAGCCTGTCTTCGGGTCTGTGCCTTGCCAGTCGCCCAAGGCGTCAATGATGTGCTCCACTTCGCGATGCTTGTCCTTAGTGCTCTCACGCGAATTCACATTGGGGATGTGCAGGATCGTCTTTTCGTTCGCATCGAGCACCTTCAAAATGTCGTCCGCATAGGAGCCGGAATAGAAGAAGTATCCAATATCAAGTGTCTTCAGGTATTTGTAGCCGTTTAACTGCTCGTAATAGGTATAGGTGACGGTATCGAACTTGGCCTCGTCCTCTGGCGAGAGAACCGCCTCGGCGTCACCACGAAAATATGATCCGGTCATGGCAACCATATGCACCTTGTCGCGCGCCATGAAGTCGCCAAGATGCTGGCCGAGTTTGTTGTCTGGGTTGGCCGAGACGTGGTGGAATTCATCCACCGCGATCAACCGATCATCAAATGCCTCAACCCCGAACTTATCGACGGCGAAGCGGAAGGTCGCATGTGTGCAAACCAACACTTGGTCATCACTTTCGAGGAATTTGCCGACCGCGCCAACTTTGCCATCATCCCCGCCAGGGGCGTTGCAAAGGTTCCACTTTGGCTGAACACTCCAATCTGACCAAAAGCCAAACTTACTCAACGGCTCGTCGGCAAAACTCGATCCGATGGATTTTTCCGGCACCACAACGATTGCTTGCTTGAGCCCTTGATTGTGCAGCTTGTCCAGCGCGATGAACATCAATGCGCGGCTCTTACCCGAAGCGGGTGGCGACTTGATCAGAAGATACTGTTCGCCCCGCTTCTCATAAGCACGCTCCTGCATCGCCCGCATGCCAAGCTCGTTCGACTTGGTCGAGTTGCCATTCTGGGCGTAGGTTACTGAGACTGAGGGAACATTCTTATTCTTCATTTTCAAACCTTATAATCATTCAAAATATCTTTGGCCCAAACAGGTGGTTGCGGCCACGAATATGCACCAGCTTCGAGCCAAGACTTGGAAGTGCCGATCTTGTCGAGCTTCAAAATGCGCTCAAGCATCTCATCGTGTGGGTACACAAAACACTCGTCGCCGTTGAGGAATGCGATGTGGATGTCCTTGCCCAAGTACTTCTTGTCGATGGTCATGCGGCCCTTGAGTTGGATTTTGAGGAACACATTGCCATCGATATGGCAGGCGAGAAAATCAGCGCCTTGCCAATCGTCATTCAAGCGCAAGCAATTGTACCCATAGTCAGCAAGCTCGCCTGCAACCTTCTGGAAGTTGTAGTTTTCTTTTTGACGCGAATTCAGGTCGCTGTAGGAGACGCGCTCAAACAACTTTCTTCTCCCCAACTGTTTTCGTCTTCCTGGTGTAGAGCTCAAAGAGCTTTTCCAGCCGCTCGGTGTCGTTGCGGAAGCGGCGACCGATGTAGATACGCTCCAAGGTCTCGTCGTTGCGGTCATGAGCGGCGCGCAGGTCGGCGGGCATCTTCTCGGGGTCGTAGAGGTCGGCGATGGTCGCGGGGAAGTGTGCCTCACGCGTCAGAAGGATATCCTCAGCGCAGCGTGTCAGGTCTTCCTTGTTCTTCTCGGTCAGCTTTGGGACGGGGAAGGTATTCCAGCCTAGAGTGTTTGAATAGCGGAAATCTGTTTTGATTTTCCCACAAACTGCTGCGATCCATGCCATATGCATCCCCGAGGAAAATATCGAGAAAGCCCATGTTGGCGCGTCATAAAGAGCCATCGCTGCATCGGAGCAAATAACCTCTTTTCCAACAAGGTCAGCTGGCAGGTAAGGCCGGTTTTCGCTTGTGTGTCGTGGGATTAGAAATGAGTGGGACTTTGCGGTAAATACTTGCTTGAACCTATGAGGTCTTGGCGCAAGTTTCTCGACAACATAATTATCAGTGCTCTTCAGCCGAACCTCTCGAACCTTTTGCACTCTCTCATCGATCTCCGGCACTTGAAGCGCATCCTCTAAGTCTGAATCTTCTATCCAAATGCAGAAACGCATGAGACCCTTTGTCACTTCTTGGGAGCCCTTAAATGGTCGAATAAATCGTCCTGCTCGGGGGTCGGTCGTAATTCTGCGCGCCTCTTCCGGGGAAAGAATGAGATTGCCGCCTTCAACTGGCTTGTTTCCATAATCCATCAAAGGCAACCCGAATAAACCGTTTCGAGTGCCTTCGACATACACGTCTGGAGCACCAACCAAGTATCCATTTATGTTCGAGACTACTTGAGAGTGCTCTCCATCAAAAAGTATCTTTGGCTCGGCAGATTTCTTCCTAATTCCAATAATGACGCAGATTACAGCCGCATTGTTGGAGGCACTGTTCTTCCATTTGAAGCTATGATGTGCGAACCCAATCTCTAGGTCTCCGCCTAGTACATGGGGCCAGAGCGCAGAGACAGAGTAACCCTGGCAGACTGAGTTAGTAGACACAAATGCAGCTTTCGCGGGTGTGTGCCGCAAATAGTCACCAGCCTTGAAAAACCACGCCGCAACATAGTCGAAAGCGGCAAAGCTTTTTACATTGCCCTTGAACACATGAGCTAAATCCGACTTTTGCTCGTTGTCTTGGTAGGTCGATCCAAGAAAAGGCGGATTCCCGCAAAGGTAAGTTTCGCCGCCTTCGTTCTCGAAATCGATCTGAGCTTGATCGAGTGGAGCGTGAAATAGATCGTCAGCATGAAGTTTTACACCCGTCCCCGTAGGCGGGCAGATACTAAGCCAATCAAGCCGCAGGGCGTTGCCGCAGGTAATCCAGTTCATTGCGTCAAGTGGCAAAAAGTCCCGAAGTGCTTCGCGCTGGCCTCGATAGAGAACATCGCATTGATATTCCGCGATGATCAGTGCTAGGCGCGCGATCTCGGCGGGAAAGTCGCGCAGCTCAATCCCGCGAAAGTTGGTCAGCGGGATTTCTGTGCGCCTATCAGCCTCGTCCCGCCGCTTGTTGATCTCGGCCTCGATCGACCGTATTTCCTTGTAGGCGATGACAAGGAAGTTGCCTGAACCACAGGCAGGATCGAACACCCTGATCTTGGCGATGCGGTTGCGTAGGTTCAAAAGCTTGCGGGGGTTATCGCCCGCTTCATCGAGCTTTTCGCGCAGGTCATCGAGGAAGAGCGGATTGAGCACCTTCAGGATGTTTGGCACGGATGTGTAGTGCATGCCAAGCGCGCCGCGCTCTTCATCATCGGCAACAGCCTGGATCATTGAGCCAAAGATATCGGGGTTGATCTTCGTCCAGTCGAGGCTGCCGATATGGATCAAGTATGACCGAGCGATCCGGCTGAAGCGCGGCGCGTCCGTGGTGCCGGAAAACAGCCCGCCGTTCACATAGGGAAAGACATTCGCCCAGCGTGCAATGCCCGCTGAGTTTCGATCCTCGGCCTTAGTGTTCATGGCGCGGAAGAGCTCGCTGATCACCTCATGGGTGTTAGAAGAGTCCCGTTCGCTCATCTGTTCAATCGTCTTGGTGAACTGATCCGCGCTGGCGAAGATGTCAGTGTCTTCCGCGAAAAAACAAAAGATCAGCCGCGCCATGAAGTGGTTCATGTCGTGGCGGCGTTCGGCGGTGCCCCACTCGGGATTGTCTTTCAACAGCTCAACATAGAGGCGGTTAAGGCGTCCGGTCGCCTTGATGTCGAAAGAGCTTTCGCGGATTTGCTTGACGGTGCTGATACCTGCCAATGGCAGGAAGAAGCCAAAGTGATCGGGGAAGTCTTTGTAGGCGCAGGCAATCGTTTCGCCCGTGATCAGGTCTTCGGCCTCAAGGTCAGCACCATCCGTGGCGAGAACAAATTTGGCCTTGGCTTTGGTGGTTGAAGGGCTGGCCTTCAGCTCTGCCAAAGTTTGTGTGACGTCGCCTTCGTCAG
This sequence comes from Ruegeria sp. F11, assembly GCF_056533855.1. Classification (NCBI taxonomy): domain Bacteria; kingdom Pseudomonadati; phylum Pseudomonadota; class Alphaproteobacteria; order Rhodobacterales; family Roseobacteraceae; genus Ruegeria; species Ruegeria sp. F11. The sequence continues at coordinate 18,761 of NZ_JBQFOW010000023.1, forward strand.
AGACAACAATGTGGATGTTGTTGGTCTGGAGAACGCCACCAAGATCGGACTTGTTAGAAGCCCCGGCGCGAAGTCGTTTGAGCGTCGTGGCTTTGTTGCCGAACGCTTCGAGGAAAGCATACGGGAACTCCTGAGCGTCAAAAGGCTGCTCAGCAAGTGCGGAAATGGCTTCTTCAATTTCGACGGCGTTCAAGGTTCAACGACTCCATAGCTCTGGGTTGAACCTAGCAGCTAGCTTTGTTGTGTGCATCCACAGACATACAAAATCTAGCGGATATCCACACCACGCCAGCGAGGGTTTCTAGGGACGCCCCAACGTCCTTTGATCATGGTCCAGCTTTGACAAGATGGCGTCATCCAATCCGCGAAGGGTTGGTCTGGGCTCCAAGGGCGCGAAGCACCTTTGGTCGATGGGAAGGTTCCAAGGAAGGGCAGCGCGACAGCTCCCTTCCTGGTCAGGATTGCACAAGGGCAGGAACGCCCTTTGCTCTCGATGAAGTCGTCTCCATGAAGTGGTCTGGGGTCTTGGGGGCAGGAACGCCCGCCAAGTCGATGGGGTGCAGGGGAGCGCCGAAGGCTCCCTTGTGAGTGGTAAAACGGCGATACGTTTGATGGCTCTGGATGGGTTCAATGCCCAGAAGAGCCAAGGCCGGGGGGATGCAACGGGGGCGCGCAGCGGGTCCCCTTGCCAAGATGTGTTGGGATAAAAATTCTAGGGAATTTGTATTACAACACACATCTTGCGCTCGGAATAAGAGGCTAATTTTTTGCACTGCACAAAGCCATTTTCAGCATCCAAGGTTTGTCCAAGAGCTTTCCACATTTTGTCCGAAGCCCCTTCACAGAAGGTCTTCGGGCTTTTCTATTAGCTTGAAGAAGAGGCTTAGGGTTCCACCCTCAGCGCGCGCCGCATAAAAACAGATGGTCTCCCGAGGCTCGGCCAAAAGGCCTGCGCCCGCCATCAGTTTTGACGCTCTGTTTGCACACCCGTTTTCGCCAAAAGGCAAGGCTTACAGCATGTAAGCCCAAGCCAATTAAGAAGGCCCAACAGCTCCAATTTGCATTCTAATTTCCGGCATTTGTCCAGAATTTTCAATCTACCGGCTGATCAACTTCCAGCAGTGGCATGTCCACGGCATGCGCCGTCCAACCTTCTGAGTCAGCGTCCATAGCATCACGACTCAAACCACACAGGGGCGAGCGTGCAACCGAAGTGGATATCGAAAGGAAGTCTAATGCCACCTCCTAGAAATCAAACCATACCAACAAGGCAAACGCGTGTGCCAAGAGGCGACATCCCATGGGGTGCGGCCGTTGGATTGCTGCTGGTGGGCGCTCTCGAAGCCTGCATGGGGATTATGCTCTACGGCGCATACTCCGAAACCATGGGCATGATGTCAGATGTCTATCTCTGCGATCTGCCCGCCATCGGCGGCATCTTCTGTTCGCTTGATGACGAGATGACAGTTTCCCACCTTCTGGCGTTCTTGCTCGCTATCTTCAGCATCGTGGTGCCAATGGGCATCTGGTCAGAAGTCATCAAGCAGCGCATCTATGAAGACCCGCAAAGCTGGCTGACCAAGCCGACCAACCGCGCATATGCATTTATCGCACTTGCACTCTATGCGCTGGTTTTCGCGCTTGAGACCGTGAACCTCTACACACTCATTGCGCGGGAGAGCATCGGGGGGCCGTTTGCGACCAATGACACCAATGCTTTGATGTCGTTCCTCGCAGACAACCAAGGCCTTGGCATCTTCGTTGCCGCGCTGGTTGCCGTTGTGAACACGGTGCTCGCACTTCTTACCGTGCGAGCCGCCTACACCCTTAAAGAATCTATGAAAGGTTGAAGTGATGAAACCCATCATTCAAAAAATGGCGGCTGGCTGCATGCTTGTTGCAGCGACTGCCGCACAGGCTGACCCTCAATCAGCAGTGTTTCTCGTGGTAGAAAACGGCGGGGTGGTCACTGACCGCGAAGCTGCCAAGGTCACAATTGACTTTGTTCTTGGCGAGATTGTCAAACTGCGTCGCCGCCGTGCGACGCGTGACACTGAAATCCATATCGTCCTGACTGCCAACCCGACCGAGGTAACTTGGTCGGGCACCGCCCAGCAACTCTTTGAGCAAGGTCAGACTGTGATGGATATGATCGAGTTCAAGGACACTTGCTCCGACCTCAGTTTGGCGTGGGGCCAGGTAAAGCTGACGACGCGCATTACGATGCCGGACGAATATCAGCTGATCGCAATAGGCCCTATGATCCATGCAGGCTTCCCTTGTGACGAGGGTGACACGACAATCTCGTTGCCGCAGGACGTACCTAAAGACTTGATGCTGGGCGAACTCGCCAGCGCGGCCAGCGTCGTTCGCCTGCTCAATGTGCATGCGGATCAAGACGAAGTTTATCTCGATTACTTGCGTGATGTCGGCCTTGTGGAACGCGCACGCAACGGCGAAGTCGATTTTGACCTCATGGACGCGGCGCGCACACGGGCGGCGCATGGCAACATTATGGGAGGGCAGTAAGATGGATAAGCTCAGATTGCAGCTTGCCCTGTCAGTTGTCGTGCACCTCATCATGCCTACGCAAGTGAGCGGCCAGAACATCACGATCATTCCCCGCGTGGATCAAAGCACTAGCGCTGATCTGGAGCTTTCTCGGATGCTGGACTTCGAGAAAGGCGTTTCCTTGAGCGTTCGTACAGACCCAAAACTGGTTCCGTCTGCACGGGTTTTGGAAATGGTCAACAGCATCGATATCCGCGATGACGTCGGCCTAGCGATCACTCGCGGATATGACATCGACGTTGTGCACGATCTAGTCGTGGCGTGGTCAGGCGGTACGGCTGAAATCACGCGTATTCAGCAAACGCCTCAGGGTCTTGTCGTGGCCGGTCTCTTCAAAGACGAACAAGGGCGCATTGCCACGCCGCCGGAAGGGTCGCTTGCAGCCTATACCACAGGCGGGGAAAGGCTTTGCTTTGAGCAAAAGACAATCGAAGGCGTTCCCGATTTGCTGCCGATGTCCTTCGCGCTTCTGGTTGATCGATCAGGATCGATGGCAGAAATCATGCCGGAGGTTCGTGAGGCGGCAGAGGAATTTGTCGCAGCACTCCCAGATACCGCAGAATGCTCAGTCTCAAGCTTCGCAGGGAATTGGGATTTTTCTCATAGGGGCTCGGAAGGCGCGTTGAACTGCAAGCCGGAGAACTTTGCCTTCGATAACATTCAGCCTGGCGGCACTACCAACATCTACGGCCCGTTGAGGGATGCCTATAGCTGGCTCTCCGAACCGCAAAGGGCTGATCACCAAAAGGCGGTGATTTTGCTCACAGACGGCAGGGCAACAGATGATGCAGCCAGTGAAAGCGAAACTTTGGCAATGAAGGAAAACGCCTATACATTCGTTTACTACATGGGCGACTCTGATGATCGTTGGTTGAGATCGCTTGCCGATAACTACTTCTCAGGCGGCGGGCGCGTATCTGAGCAACTAGAGCGCTATTTCCATGTCGTTAGCGATGCCTACAGCGCGCAGACGGTGCTTGAGCTCCACACCTGCCCTGAGGTGGAAACCAATGTCACGCGCTGACAATCAGCCGTCACGCGACTGGGTTTTTGACCCAGATTTGCATGGCTCTAGCAGGTGGGCGGATGCCGCCCATCTCGCTTCTCGTGGCTACGGTCCTGAAGGTCGTCACCTGTTAGGCTTCCTTCCGCCCGAACAACGTGGCGCACGATCAACCCCCATCACATACAGCGGAGACCGGCACGAGCTGATCGTTGCCCCAACGCGAGGAGGCAAAGGCGTGTCAGGGGTGATCCCCCGTTTGCTGGATCACGTTGGAAGCGCGATTGTTGTTGATGTCAAAGATGGCGAACTAGCACTGATCACAGCGCGATATCGCCAGGATGTCTTGCAGCAGAATGTTCATCTGATCGATCCATACAATATTGTTTGCTCCAAACTCGGCATCGAACCGTCCAAACTGAATCCGATGCGCAGCGTCGATCTGGATGGCGATGAACCCTTCGATGAAGCGATGCTGATCGCTGAATCCTGTACGATTGGTGAGAACGGTGGAGACTCCTTTTGGAGCGATGAAGCTGTCGCTCTTCAAACAGGATTCATTCTTCATGAAGTGGAGCGTGGCGGAGACCTTAGTGACGTCCGCAAGTTGCTGAACAGTGATCCCGACGGCTTCGACATCATACTGGATGAAATGAAAGCCAGTCCCTATCAGCTCGTCAGTGCTGCGGGGGCCAGACTGGCAAGTAAAGCAGATCGTGAGCGAAGCAGTGTCATCTCGACTGCGCAACGGAACACGCACTTTCTCGAAAGTCACAAGCTGGCAGATTCTCTTTCTGCCAGCGACTTCGATGTCAGCAAGATCGGCACGGGGACAACGATCTATCTGATACTGCCAGCCCGGCGTATTCATACCGCCAAAAGGTGGCTCCGGCTGCTTGTCTCCACACTGATCTATGAAATCACCGCCTTAGAAGACAAACCGGCGCAGCCTGTGATGTTCGTGCTCGATGAGCTTGCAGCATTAGACCGCCTGAAAATCGTTGAGCAGAGCTTTGGCCTGATGGCCGGTTTCGGCCTCCAGCTGGTTGCAGTCGTCCAAGATTTTAGCCAACTTCGCGACGTATACGGCGAGCGGTGGCAAACTTTTGTCGCCAATGCCGCAAGCATTCAGTGCTTCGGCACGAACGACGAGTTCACGGCACGATACTTGTCAGGCCTTAGCGGCCAAACAACGTCCGAGAAACTCAGCTTTGAGAGCGCAAGTATTAGAGCATCCTTGTTTAGCGACCCTGAATATAGGGGGCAGCTAGACACACTATATTCTCGACCTTTGATCACAATGGATGAGCTCATGAGCATGCATCCAGCCACCCAATTCATAAAGCTTGCCGCTGCGCACCCAGTCATTGCCTATCGGCCAGTTTACTATCTGGACCAATGCTACCGCGATAATCGCGGGCAGCCTCTATTCGATATTCACCCCAGCCGCGCAGAGGAACGGCTGGCTAAGCCTATCGATTTCGAAAAATCCGGTGACAAATTGGGAGAGGTGCTGGCAAAGCACCTGACAGTAGGATGAAGCAACTTTTTGGAACCATAACAGTCAGCTTTTTTCTGATCGGATTTTGTTGGGGATGCAGCGCGCTAATACTTGGTCATTACGGCCTGCGCCTACCTATGCCGTTCAGGTGGCTAAGCATAGCTACGTGGCAAAGTGGCCCAATTTTGACGATCTTCGTGGCCGCATTTGCATGGTCGCGCGCATCAAGGTGGCGACGTCTTGAGGCGATGAGAGATCAGTGGCCAGGCGGTGCAGCGGGTCACTTGGCACGGGGCGAGCTTGCGGTAACGCCGCCACAACGCGACGCAAGCTTCTTGGAGCGGATTTGCAAAACAGCTTTCTTGCTGGGTATCGTGACAATCCCATACTGGCTGGGCGCGAACCGCCCAGAGGGAACTGCCTTCATATTGCTGGCAGCCCTCTTCGTATCGGTAAAGGCGCTCAGGTCGGCTAGTTGAGTTCGCCTTCTTGCTTGATCAGTCTGCAATAGAGCTCGATGATCCGCAGTCGCTCGATTTTATTGCTGTAGTGTTTTGGCTCGGTTCCGTCGCCTTTCGCTTTCAAGAAATTTCGCATCCAGCGGTTTGATTGATCTACAAATACTTCTCCAATGTCTGGCGTAGGGTATTCCTGACCATCATTGAAATAGAGCATCCCATGATAGTCATAGATCAGCTCAAGAGCGCTTAGCCAAGCTTTGCTGCTACCGAGGTCTTTGTCTGCGGCTCTGGCAGGCAGCCAAACCTGATCCCGATAAAAGGGTTTCAAAACCAGCTTGTGGTTTGGTGCTACGAAGATTGCATGGTTCTCATCCTTCATAGCTGCCCCCTCCGCGATAGTAGGCGAAGCTCACCAGGTTGAACGAAGCTTCGGGGTTTTTAAGGCGGTTTTTCAGTAGCTTGAACATTCTGTCCTCCCTTGATCGACGCGCCAATCTAAATTCTTCGTTAGCGCTACCCACAATCATGAGAGCAAGATTCTTACAAAATCAAATCCAAATCTTATGATAAATTACTATCCGCGCTGCGAACGAGGGCACCCTTATGCATAGATATGCGCTGAAATGTCATCTGGTCCAACAATGGCAAGATGCATATTTTTTCATAGACCGACATATCCCAACATGGAGGCGCATCACATGCCAGATTTTGAGTTTGAGGGGCACCACCACAAACCAGAGCGCGGTGAAGTCATTCGCTGCTTAATGCTGATAGACTACTTACACTATGTCCACGCGGTAGCTTACAGCAAGTACATGGACAACGATCCCGACAAGATCAGCCGAGCTACAATCAACAACGCAAAGCGTGAAGGGACGATGTCTGCCGAGGTTTATGCTTCTTTGACCCGTCAACTCTTTCGAGAGTTCACGGTTTTGAAAAGTGACGGCAGCTTTGCGCGCCTTTCCGAGATGCAAAGCGATGTCAAAGTGGTTGTTCTAAAAATGTTTCCCGTGCTCAAGGAGCATCTACATCTCGAAGCCAGGCAGACGGAAAGCCTCTTTCTTCCCTATGCCAGCTCCAGAAACGCCATCATGGATGAAATCCTTGAGAAATTTGAGCATGGTGCGTTCATTTACCGTTACGCCCGAAATCGAAGCAAAGAGGATCAAGAGACACCGCGGCTTGCAAAGGGTTTCATGCACGTCGAAAGAGCGGAGAGTGATACCTATCTGAATTTCACCATTCGATATCATGTCAATTCCGAGAACGATCTCAATGGCCCCTTCGACATTGTGATCCGTGGTCGCCTGATGCTGATCAAGGCTTTTCTCTACTTTGTCGGCGTTGAAGATGACTTCCACTACCCTTTCTTCATGGTCATGCAGGCGAAACTTCAGGGGCAAAGATTTAAAGCCATGATCATGAGAAAACATCCACGAGTGAGTTATTTTGCGTCTCGTGTAATGATCGTTGCAAACACGGAAGCTGGCGCTGTGCCTCAAACCAGTACCGGCAAGTTTACCTTCGAAGAACTGCCAGAACTCGATGAAAAGCATCTGCTTCACTTACTGAACGCGACACCAAATGAGGGGCGGAGCGTCTTGCTCTTAGATGACTGATCACCTCCAATCCAAGATCACGGTAGTTCCATAGCGTTTCCAAAAACTGGCTACTGGCTTCCAGTTGTTTGATCCGCGCCGTTAGCAAGCAAAGCAAAAGCAAAATATGGTGGAGCCAGCTATTGGAAGGGCTCCACCATGAGCGATGTTGCAGGAACCCCAAACGACCGGAATCAAGCCGTTTTTTGCGCTCTGAGCGTCATGCGTGGTACAATAGTGATAACAAGGACGAAAAGTTATCCACATACTTTTCAGTCCGCACCATTCGAAAAGATAGTCAGATATGTCTGATCGCCGCTCCAATAGTTGGCGAGATGCACTGCGTGGAAATCGCTCCATTTCGTCAAAAAATCAATTACGAGAGCTCGTTATGTATCTCGCTCGGCGTGCTGCCGAAGATGATTTTGAAAGCTTGCTTCAGCGTCAAAGACACAAGAAACTAAGGGAACAACAGACAAGAGATTGAAACGCCCATGACCAGAGTCGCCATCTACGCACGCTACTCAAGTGATCTTCAAAGCCAAGCCTCAATCAAAGACCAGATCAGGCTGTGCGAAGAACGGGTGCGCGCGATGGGCGGGACGGTCGTTCAAAGCTACACTGACCATGCGGTATCGGGTGCTTCCCTGATGCGCCCAGGCATCCAGATGCTTATGCAGGATGCTGCCGCAGGCAAGTTCGACGAAGTGGTCGCTGAAGCGCTGGACCGCATTTCACGCGATCAGGAAGACATTGCTGCCGTGTTTAAGCGACTAAGCTTTGCGGGCATCAAGATCAACACGCTCTCTGAAGGCGAAATTTCTCAGCTTCATATTGGCCTGAAGGGCACTATGAACGCGCTATTTCTGAAGGATTTGGCTGACAAGACCCGTCGCGGGTTGCGCGGAAGAGTCGAAAAAGGCCGCTCAGGCGGTGGCAAATGTTATGGCTATGACGTGGTTGCCGGTGAAGAACGCGGCCAACGGGTTATCAATGAAGCTGATGCAGCAGTGGTTCGGCGCATCTTTGAGGATTACGCATCTGGGAAATCCCCCAAAGCAATCGCTTTCCAGCTCAACGAAGAGGGTGTTGCAGGGCCTAGCGGCAAAGGGATGGGGGCAGAGCACCATCAACGGCAACAGGCAGCGCGGTACAGGGTTATTGAACAATGAGCTTTATGTCGGGCGTATGGTTTGGAACCGCTTACGTTACATGAAGGACCCCGAGACCGGCAAACGAGTATCAAAGCTAAACCCTGAAGATCAGTGGATCACGCAGGATGTGCCAGAACTACGCATCATTGACGACGCTCTTTGGGCGAAGGTCAAAGAACGCCAAGCCTCACTTAACAAGCCAGGAAAACCATTCTGGTCCAAGCAGCGACCCAAAAACTTGTTTTCAGGTCTCGTAAAATGCGGGGAGTGTGGTGGCGGATATTCGATGATCTCACAAACGCACATGGGGTGCTCTAGCGCGCGCAACAAAGGCATCTGCTCCAACCGCATGGGCATCCACCGCGAAAAGTTGGAAGCTGACGTTCTTAGTGCCCTAGAAGAGCACTTGATGGACCCAGACCTCTGCGCAGTATTTTGTGATGAGTATACAAAACACATGAACAAGCTCCGCAGCGAACATGACGCTGCGTTGAACCAGTTCAGGGTAGAACACGAGAGAACAAAGAAGAAGCTGTCGCAAATGGTCGAAGCTATCTGTGATGGTGCGCCCGTTGCGCCCATCAAGGACAAGATGCATGCTTTGGAGAACCGCAGGGTCGAACTCGAAGCTCTGTTGGAAGACGTGGAAGCATCGCCACCTCTTCTGCACCCCAACATGTCTCACAGATACCATGTCCAAGTGGGGCAACTTATAGAAACACTGAATTCGAAAGAGCATCGTGCCGAAGCGATTGATGCTGTTCGATCCCTCATCGAGAAGATCGTGCTGACACCTGACGAAAGCGAAAACCGTCTGGTGTCTGATCTTCACGGTAGTCTGGCTGGAATACTGGCTCTGTCAGACGAAACGAAGTCCAAGTCGCAACTATCGAACGCTGCACTCGAAGCGCACAAGGCCGCGTTAGGCTTTGTCCAAAACGACGAAAGCGCCCCAGAGGGCGCTTCGCAGGTTAAGTTGGTTGCGGGAGCAGGATTTGGACTTTGGCGAACTTGCTTAAACTTGAGCAACTTAAATCGATAAAACATCAATAGGACGCTCGTCGCCTCAACTCGACGTTAACCCTCCTGCAACATCTTTATCACACTTAAAGGTGACGAATAATGTTGCAAATCAACAAAATTCGTGCTGAAAGAGGCTGCTAATTGGAGCAAGAGCCATGTTAATTGAACTGACCGTTCAGAACTTTCGATCTATATCAGAAAGCCAAAACCTGTCCATGGTGGCCGGTAGAGCTTCTGCAAAACGACCGTGGGCATCGCTGAAGACTGGGAATCATATGGTTCCCAGCGCCCTTCGCAGTGCTTGTTTGTTCGGTGCAAATGGTTCTGGCAAGTCGAATGTCGTGAAGGCATTGGCGTTCCTAACAGATTTTGTTGAACACTCAGCGAAAGACCGGCAGGTCGATAGCATGATCGACACACAACCTTTTGCATACGACGCCGAGTGGAGAGAATCCCCAACTGAAATCGAAGTTGTGTTTGTGCATAACGGGACGCTCTATCAGTATGGTTTCATTGCTGACCAAGACCGCGTCTACGATGAATGGCTTTTCGAAAACCCGCCATCGAAGGAGACACGGCTAAGGAAGATATTCTCTCGTTCTTTCGACGAAGAGTCCGACACCTACGACTGGCATCTGAACAAAACTCACTTGCGTGGAGAGAGAGAGAGCTGGAAAAACAACACCAGGAACAACGCCTTGTTCCTGTCCACTGCCGTGCAACTGAATTCTTCCGACTTAAGAGCCCCCTACGAATGGTTGGTAGACAACCTCCGGGTCGTTGAGGATGTCTCTCGTCTCAGCCAAGGGTTTTCAGTCAAGCAATTCTTGGAAGATGGTTGCAAAGAAGAAATCATCGCCCTGATGAACTCAGCTGATGTTCCCTTGGAAGACTTAAAGATCGAAGTAGGCAAGTTTGACATCGACGAACTCCCTAAAGAACTTCCCAAAGAGGCTGTTGAGGAGATTCGCCGTCGTTACAAGGATGCCCAAGTAATCAAGAACATGGAAACCGTTCGTTCAGATTCCAATGGCGCCAAGATCACTCTTGACTTTGAATATGAGTCTGCCGGAACCCAGATGCTTTTCAAGCTTGCCGGACCTTTGCTTCACACCCTTAGAAGCGGCATCACACTGGTTATCGATGAGCTTCAAAACAACTTGCACCCGTTGGCTTTGAAATACGTCGTCGACTTGTTTGCTTCGGAGAAAAACAACCCAAATGGAGCCCAACTGATCTTTACAAGCCATGAGGCATCAATCCTTGACGATTCTTGCATTCACCGGGACCAAGTTTGGTTTGTTGAGAAACACAAGAACCTCTCATCGCACCTCTTCCCCTTGTCTTCATTCAAGGAAAGGGAGATTGCATCCTTGCAAAAGGCCTATCTCGACGGCAGGTTCGGCGGCATCCCATTGATAAACGAAATTGAACTACAGGCGACTCAAGCAGATGGTGAGAAGGCGAGGCATCCCGAAGGGGCGAAGCACGAGGGATCTGAAGCGAAAGCACAAGGACAACAGTGAAAAAGATCGCATCTTGATCGTTTGTGAGGGTGAGAAAACCGAACCTGGCTACCTTCACAAGCTTATTTCTGAATATCGAGTCCCCACTGCCAAAGTCCGTGTTCACGGAGAAGGCGGTGCGGCCCCAATTAGTGTTGTAGAATACGCTGATGAAATTCTCGACAAGGATGCGGACTTTGAACACATATTTCTGGTGTTCGACCGGGATGCCCACAGCACTTACCAAGATGCCATTACCAAGACCAATGGCTTTAAGAAGAGACGAAAACTGCAGTCAAAGAACATTGAAGCCGTAACTTCTATCCCTTGCTTCGAAGTTTGGCTATTGCTCCATGTCTCTACCTCGTGCAAGCCGTATGGGACAGGTGTCCCAGGCACTCCACCCGGGAAACAGGTGATCCGGGACCTGCGTGCCTACCCAGCTTTCGCTAACTATGAGAAATCAAAAATCGACTTCTTTGATGAAATCAAAGGAGAGACTGACAATGCTATAGCCCGGGCAAAACGCCAAGTTGATCAAGCACAAAAAGCTGGATCTCCAGTGCATCATGAGGATTCGTCCTCCCGCTTTTTCTTGATCGTCGATACACTTAAAAAAATCTCCTCCAGTTAGAAAAACTGCAATTCGCGGTTTCCGTGATGGGCGGTCCAACCGTCCAATTCTTCATGTAGAACTGGTAGGCTGTTATGCAGGGCAATCTGGTCGCCATGTTCAACAAAGCAAAACCCGCCGATGAGGCGGGCATTGCTTCCGACGACTGTTCGCTAAAGTTGGTTGCGGGGAGAGGATTTGAACCTCTGACCTTCAGGTTATGAGCCTGACGAGCTACCGGACTGCTCCACCCCGCGACACTTTGGT
>NZ_JBQFOW010000024.1:0-25908 GCF_056533855.1 Ruegeria sp. F11
GTGCGGCGACTGATAGAAGCTGTCCCCGAAAGAGCCGGTCACGGCTACCTGAGCCAGAGCATGGGCATCGGAATAAGCGTAGGCCGGTGCGCCATGGGCGTTCTTTGCAGTTGCCTTCGGCAGCAACCGGCCTTTGATCGATGCAAACACGGATTTGTTCGCCATTTCCTTGTCCTCGTTTGTTTGTGAGGATGTTTTGCCATGGCGGGTGCGGGGATCAGAGGAAAATCTGAAAATGCTCTAACCGGCGGATTATAAATGAAAATAATCCATGTTGATGAAGTTGGCCCCTGACAGTACGATACAAATTAATCGTCTTTTATAAATATTGATACATCATGCAAAACGTCGTCATCGGATTCCTCGGCACGCAGTTGGATATGGGCAAGAAACGGCGCTGGAAGCCGACGCCCAGTCTGACCATCCACGACGATTTCAATGTCGATCGGCTGGAACTGCTGCACGACCACAAGTTCAATCGCCTTGCCCATCAGGTCAAACGTGAGATCGAAGAGCTGTCACCCGAAACCGAGGTGCTGCTCCACCGCATGGACCTGGCTGACCCCTGGGATTTTCAGGAAGTCTATGGCAAGCTGTTCGACTTTGCCCGTGCCTATGGGTTCGACGAAGAGCGCGAGCAATACCATGTTCACCTGACCACAGGCACGCATGTGGCGCAGATCTGCTGGTTCCTGCTGACCGAAAGCCGCCATGTCCCTGCGCGGCTGATCCAGACGGGGCCACCGGGCCCTGATGAAAAAACACCGAAATTCGACATCATTGATCTGGACCTGAGCCGCTACAACGCGCTGCAGCAGCGGTTCGACCAGCTTTCGCGCGAATACAGCGATCAACTGAAGGGCGGGATCGAAACGCGCAATCCGGCCTATAATGCCTTGATCGACCGGATTGAATTGGTCGCCAGCAATTCCGACGAACCCATCCTGCTTTTGGGTGAAACAGGCACCGGCAAAACCGAACTGGCCGAGCGAATTCATAGCCTCAAACTGGATCGACGGCGCGTAAAAGGTCGTCTGGTCCATGTGAACTGCGCGACATTGAACGGACCGAACGCTATGGCGACCCTGTTTGGTCAGCGTCGTTCCTACCTTGGGGCGGCAGGGACCGAGCGCAGCGGGTTGTTGCGCGAAGCGGATGGCGGTGTTCTGTTTCTGGATGACGTGGACGAGTTGAACCCCAACATGCAGTCGGTACTGCTGCACGCGATCGAAACCGGGCGGTTCTACCCGCTGGGGGCTGACCACGAAATCTCAAGCCGGTTTCATCTGATTGCCGGAGCCAACCGCGATTTGCGCAGCTTGACGGCGTCGGGGCAGTTTCGCCCCGATCTTCTGGCCCGGCTGAACACGTGGAGTTTCACCTTGCCTGCGCTGCGCAACCGCATCCAGGATATCGAGGCAAATCTTCTGTATGAGCTGGATCGCTGCGAGCGGGATTTGGGCACTCATGTTGGTTTCAACACTGATGCGCGCGCCCAATATCTGGACTTTGCCAAAGACCCGGCTACCCAGTGGCCGGGAAACTTCCGCGACTTTTCGGGATCAATCCGCAGGTTGTGCACGCTTGCGCCTCGGGGCCGCATCACCCGGGCGATGGTGGCCTCTGAAATTGAGGCACTTCGAATGGACTGGAAATCCGCCCAGTCCAATGATGACTTCCGGCTGGTCGCAGAGGTGATGGGCGACGGAGCGTCCGAGGTTGATCCGTTTGACCTTGTGCAACTGGCCGAGGTGATCCGGGTCTGCCGAACGTCCTCAAGCCTGAGCGCCGCAGGACGCGCCTTGTTCGCTGTGTCGCGCAGTAAGCGCAAGACCCAGAACGACGCGGACCGGTTGAGAAAATACCTGGGCAAGTTCGGGCTGGAATGGGGTGCGATCTGATCAAGAAGGCGGGTTCATTCTTTCCAACGAAACCGGTTACCTTCTGCATTCACATAGCCCAAAGAGGGCAAGGCAAAGTGCGATCCCAAAACCATGCAACTGGTTTCGGAGCAATGTTCGAGCAATAACCGCCGGGATGTAACCGCCCGATCTGCATCTGCATCGAATTTGAAATGCCAGTCGGGATACTGACACTGAGCAGAGATGTGCAGCGCATCGCCGGTGATGACTGCCTCATGCCCCCGGCTTTTCACAAGGATTGAAACATGTCCCGGCGTATGTCCCGGCGTCGGGAACAATGTCACATGATCCCCCAACTGGTGCCCGGCTTCCACCAGTTCCACCTGACCGGCCTCGACAACCGGCAAAACGCTTTCGACATAGGTGTTGCTGCGCCGCAAACGCTGTGTTTCTTCGTCATCTTTGGGCATAAGGTAACGCGCGTTCGGAAAGGTTGGCACCCAACGGCCATCTTCCATCTGCGTGTTCCAGCCAATGTGGTCCACATGAAGATGTGTGCAAAGCACATAGTCGATCTCAGGCGTGCTGACTCCTGCGGCTTTTAACGCGGCCATGAACCGCCCGTCTGACCGTTGATGCCAATCCGAGTAATCCGGGTTGTTCTTGTCATTGCCGACACAGCTATCCACCAGAATATTGTGCGACGGCGTTTTAAGTAAGAACCCCTGTATGGGCAGGATCAGCCGCCCGGATCTGGCATCGATGCTGCCGGGAACCAGATCTTCGATGACCGCTCGGACATCCGGCCCCGCATCGGGAAACAATTCTTCCGGCGTCATGAACGGGGCATGAATTTCAAGAATCCGCCAAACCTCAACTTCGCCAATCCTACAGAGCATCGTTTTCGATCCTGTGTTCAAATGGGTATGGGACGACACTCGGTCTTTTGGGCGGGTGTCACAAGGGTTTTGGCTTCCCATCCGCCGGTCGATTTTGCCGGTCAAGTCCGCTACACGCAGTTGATTGCTTTCAGGAAACGACCGCGTCGCGCCAAGGCAGGTTCCAGTATACGCAGTCAATAATCCTCACCGGCGTACCGATTGGGCTGACCCCGCGCGTCTTCGCTGCCGATAAAGGTGGCCCAATCTGAACCCGGGCGCCAGATACTTTCCATATTCTCGAAAGCATCCGAAATCGACATGCCATGCCCGTCCTTAGCATACCGATAAAAGAAAGCACTGACCCGCGCATTATAGATGCAGTGGACGTGGATTTTTGCGCCCGGATATTCAGCCAGCGCATCCTTGAACGCCTGATAATGGGCATCCGTCGGGTTTCGGAAATCGACCGGGATATAGATGTATTCCATGCTCAGGTCAGCGACCGTGGCAGGTTCGTCAGCCAGCGCGCCTTTGCCCTGATGATGAATGCCCAGATTCACAACATGCGTCACCCCGAGGGATTTAAGCTCGGCCATCTGCGCCTCATTCGGCTGCCCTGATGTGGTGATCGAAGCGTTGATGCGCCGCCAGTTCAGGATGTGATTCAGCTCTGTCATGGATACCCCCTCGCGTTAGGCGTGCAGGTCTGCACACGCAGCATGTGCTTTGGTGAAACGCTTTGCAGAACCCGGAAACCGGGCCAGTTTACCCGCCGGGCGCACTGGCCGTGGTACAAAATTGCCACCGCAATTCGGGCAGGTGCTGGCAAATCGCTTCTCGGCACAGTCAACACAGAACGTGCACTCAAAAGAGCAAATACGCGCCTTCGGTGATGCGGGCGGCAGGTCCGTGTCGCAGCATTCGCAATTCGGTTTCAAGATCAGCATATCGACGCCTCCGTAGAATGTGCTTGTAGACTACTCGGTTTTCTTTTGGCAGAAATGCCAACATGGCTGCAAAAACCGCCAAATCGAGTCCCGCGAAAAGCGAACCCAGGCTGGTCGTCTTTGTTGTGTACCCCGACATCGTTCTGTTGGACCTTGTCGGCCCGCTACAGGTATTCTCTCACGCCCTGAATTCTGCGACAAAACACAATGGATACGAGTGTGTCGTCCTGTCCGTCGATGGCGGCTTGATCGAGACGAACACCGTGGTCTCCATTCCCAGCGACCCCATTTCCAGCTTGGCGAACCGATCCGTGCACACATTGGTGGTCGTCGGTGGCGACGGGGCCATTCCCGGTATGCGCGACGCCAAGCTCGTCTCAGGGGTAAAAGCGCTTGCCGACAGGGCGCAACGGATAAGTTCGGTCTGTTCCGGTGCACTGGTGCTGGCGGCGACCGGGTTGCTGAACGGAAAACGTGCTGTAACACATTGGGACGACTGCAAGATGCTTGCAGATGAGTTTCCTGACGTGCATGTCGAACTTGATCCAATCTTCATAAAGGATGGCCGCGTGTGGACATCCGCCGGGATCACGGCTGGCATCGATATGGCGTTGGCGATCGTGTCCGAAGATCTGGGGCGAACATCCGCCCTGAGCGTGGCCCGCTCGATGGTTGCGCAGATGGTTCGTTCGGGTGGCCAGTCCCAATACAGTCCAGCGCTGGGGAGACAGGTAAGTGATGGCACGGGACGTTTCGAGGCGCTGCACGCGTGGATTTTGGATAACCTGGCTGCGGAGCTATCCGTTGAAGTGCTGGCCTCAAAGGCTGGAATGAGCGCTCGCAACTTCTACCGTGTTTATTCCGAAGTGATGGGAACCACGCCTGCCAAGGCGGTTGCCGCGATGCGGATAGAAAGGGCGCAGGACCTTTTGGAAACGACCCGCAGAAGTGTGAAGCGCATCGCCTGTCTTTGTGGGTTCGGCAACGAAGATCGCATGCGGCGCGCATTCCTGCGGGCGAGGAAAGTGACGCCGTCGGAATATCGCCGGAACTTTCAGTCAGCGAATTCGCCGGATCAATCCCGGTAGCGTACAACGTGCTTTGAAGACGCAGGCGACGGAAACGCGTAAATGGCCGCCCTGATCGTGAGATTTCACCTGCCTCTGCAATCGCAAGTGCGTCTTCCCACTCAATCCAAGAGATCGGGCCGAAACGTCAATCTTAGTGTGACCATGCAAATGCCGAATTGCGCCCCATAACCCGCCGCATAACCTGTGCCCAAAGCTTAGGCACGCGCAGCCGATATAGGGTTGTGACACCAAAAAAGCTGTGGCCATGCGTTGACAAGCCGTTTCCAAAGATGCAACCAATTGCGTATTGGTTGTAGATAAAGGTTACGATCCGTGCCTGACCAAAGCCCCAGTGCCACGTCCGACTCGCAAGGTGCGATCCTGAAGTTATCGGGTTTCAGCCTGTTGTTTCGCGGTCAGCCCGCCCCGGCAGTGGACGGGCTGGACCTGACGGTGTCCGCTGGCGAAACCCTGTGCATCGTGGGCGAATCCGGGTGCGGCAAGTCGGTGACCGCCATGGCACTGATGGGGCTGCTGCCGCGCGACATCATCGACATCCCCTCGGGCCGGTTGGAGTTCGAGGGCCGGGCCTATGACCTGCGTTCAGACCAGCTTGAGGCCGCAACGCGCGGCGACCGGATGGCGATGATCTTTCAGGAGCCGATGACCTCTCTCAACCCAGCGTTCCGGATCGGGGACCAGATCACCGAGGCCGTTCTGCATCACCGCAATTGCAGCCGGGCCGAGGCCGAGGAAAACGCGCTGACCATGCTGCGCCGGGTGGGCATCCCCGCGCCGGAGCAGCGTTTGGCCGAGTATCCGCACCAACTGTCGGGCGGTATGCGGCAGCGCGTGATGATCGCGATGGCGCTGATCAACAACCCGTCGCTTTTGATCGCGGATGAGCCGACAACGGCGCTGGATGTGACCATTCAGGCCCAGATCCTCGATCTGATCCGCACGCTTCAGGCGGAAACCGGGATGGGGGCTTTGTTCATCACCCATGATCTGGGCGTCGTGGCGGAAATCGCGACGAATGTGGCGGTGATGTATGGCGGGCAGATCGTTGAAAGCGGTCCGGTGGACGCGGTGTTCGACGATCCGCAGCACCCCTATACCATTGGCCTGATGAGCTCGGTCCCGCGGATGACCGGGGCGCGAGATCGGCTGATCACCGTGCCGGGAACGGTGCCGTCACTGGCCGATATGCCAAAAGGGTGCCGGTTTCGCACGCGCTGCCCCTTTGCCACCGATGACTGCGCCGAACGCCCGACCCTGTCCGAGATGGGGCAGGGGCATGCGGTCGCCTGCCACTATGCCCCGCTGGAGCAGCTCAAGGGGGTCCGATGCGCGATATAATCCTTGAGGCGCGGAACCTCACACGTCATTTCACGCTGGGCACCGGGCTTTTTGAACGCAAGACGGTGGTGCGCGCGGTTGATGGCGTTTCGCTGTCTGTGCGCACCGGTGAAACCTTTGCCATCGTTGGCGAATCCGGTTGCGGCAAGTCGACCCTTGCGCGGCTGCTGATGCGGCTGGATCGGCCGACCTCGGGTCAGGTCCTGTTTGACGGGCAAGAGGTTCAGGACCTCGCCCGCCGCGATATGGCCCCGCTGCGCCAGCAGATGCAATTCGTGTTTCAGGACCCGTTTTCCTCGCTCAATCCACGTATGACCGTGGGCAAGCTGGTTGGTGAACCGCTTGAGGTACACGCGCCGGAACTGGACGAGGCTGCGCGCCGTCAGAAGGTGGCCGCGCTTTTGGCGCAGGTCGGGCTGTTGCCAGACCACGCCAACCGTTATCCGCATGAATTCTCGGGCGGGCAGCGCCAGCGGATCGGCATCGCCCGCGCGCTGGCCTCGGGGCCGCGCCTGCTGATCGGGGACGAGCCCGTCTCGGCGCTGGATGTGTCGGTGCAGGCGCAGGTGGTCAATCTGCTGAACGATCTGAAACAGGATCTGGACCTGACGCTGGTGATCATCGCCCATGATCTGGCCGTGATCCGGCATATGAGCGACCGGAATCCCGTGAGGTATCTGGGTCAGGTGGTCGAAACCGGCCCCGCCGATCAGGTCTTCGAACAGCCGCGTCATCCCTACACGCACGCTTTGTTGTCGGCGATCCCGGAACCCGAACCTGGCCGGGAACGCGATCACATGGCGCTGACCGGGGAAACGCCCAGCCCGTTCGCGCCGCCCGCAGGGTGCCGGTTTCACACCCGCTGTCCCTTTGCAAAGGGTGATTGCCGCACCCAAGCCCCGGTTCTGAGTGACGCCAGCCCGGATCATCAAGTCGCCTGTCATCACTGGAAAACCATACCAGAGGCCGGAAAACCGGCCCCGCCCCGACGCCGCAGCGCCGGAGCAGAAGAGCGGTTCGCGCTGTATCGCGCGGCTGTCCAAACGCCCCAGACTTCTGCCAAACACAGAGAGGAAACATCATGAAGGTCTTCAAAACCGGTCTGCTGGCCGGACTACTCGGAGCCACCGCGCTGAGCGCTCAAGCCGCTGACCTGCGCATCGCCCTGCAATCGGATGCGGATGTGCTGGACCCGGACCAGTCGCGTACCTTCGTGGGGCGCATCGTCTACGCCTCGCTCTGCGACAAGCTGGTCGACATCACTCCCGATCTGGAACTGATCCCGCAACTGGCCACCGGCTGGGAATGGAGCGAGGACGGCAAGGCGCTGACCATGTCCTTGCGCGAAGGCGTGGTGTTCCATGACGGCACGCCCTTCAACGCGCAGGCCGTGGCCGATAATATCGACCGCTCGCAAAACCTTGAGGAATCGCGCCGCAAGTCCGAGCTGAAGTCGGTCACCGGAGTCGATGTGGTCGATGACTACACCGTTCGGTTCAACATGGCCGCGCCCGACGCGACCTTGCTGGCGCAGTTCGCGGACCGCTCCGGCATGATGGTCTCGCCCACTGCCGCCAAGGCGGCAGGCGCGGATTTCGGCTTGAACCCGGTCTGTTCCGGCCCGTTCAAGTTCAAGGAACGTGTGGCGCAGGACCGGATCGCGTTAGAGCGCTTCCCGGATTACTGGAATGCGGGTGAGATCCACTTCGACAGCGTCACCTTCCTGCCGATCCCCGATACAACCGTGCGTCTGGCGAACCTGCAATCGGGCGACATCGACATGCTCGAACGTCTGGCCGCGACCGATCTGACTCAGGCTGAAGGCGACGGCGATATCAACGTCGAAAGCGCGGTTTCTCTGGGATATCAGGGCATTACCATCAACGTGAACAACGGCGAAAAGGGCGACAACCCCTGGGGCAATGACAAACGCCTGCGTCAGGCGCTCAGCTACGCGCTGGACCGCGACGCGATCAACCAGGTGGTGTTCGAGGGCGCATTCGCACCGGGCAACCAGCCCTTCCCGCCAACGTCTCCGTGGTATGACGCCGATCACCCGGTGCCTGCGCGTGATGTGGAGAAGGCCAAGGCCCTGCTGGCCGAGGCTGGCTTCCCCGACGGGATCGATCTGGAGGTTCAGGTGCCCAACACCACCGTTCCGCTGCAGCTGATGCAGGTGGTTCAGGCCATGGCAGCCGAGGCCGGGATCAATATCGAGATCACGTCCAAGGAATTCGCCACACTGCTGGCTGATCAAAGCGCCGGTGACTATCAGGCCAGCCAGATCGGATGGTCGGGCCGCGTGGACCCGGATGGCAATATCCACCAGTTCATGACCACTGGCGGCGGCATCAATGACAGCCATTATTCCGACCCGAAAGTGGACGAGATGCTGAACAACGCCCGCGCCTCGACCGATTTTGACGTGCGAAAGGCGGATTATGACAGCGCGCGGGACATTCTGGCCGAGGATATGCCCATCGTGTACCTGTATCACCAGACATGGATCTGGGCGCTGGATGATGGCCTCAAAGGCTTCACACCCTACCCGGACGGGATGATCCGTCTGGAAGGCGTGACGCTGGAGAAATAAGCCACCTGCGACCCGCCTGAACCTCCGGTCAGGCGGGTCGTTCTGCCCGAAAGCCCAGAGCCTATGCTATCCTTCATCCTGCGACGTATCCTGATTGCGATCCCGACGATCCTGCTGATCTCGATCTTCGTGTTCAGCCTGCAAAAGCTGTTGCCCGGCGATCCGGTCCTTGCCATGGCGGGTGAGGAGCGCGACCCCGAAGTGCTGGAATTCCTACGCGAGAAATACCGGCTGAACGAACCCATTCCGGTGCAATATCTGACATGGGTCGGCAACGCGCTGCAGGGCGATCTGGGGATTTCACTGCGCACCAATCAGCCGGTGACGGAACTGATTGCGGAAAAGCTGCCGGTGACGATTCAGTTGGCGGTTATGGCAATCCTCTTCGCGCTGGTAATCGGGATACCGGCTGGCATTTTGTCGGCGGTAAAGAAAGGGACTGTCACGGACTATGTGGCCAACATCGTGGCGCTGTCCGGGCTGTCGATTCCGAATTTCTGGCTGGGGATCATGCTGATCCTGCTGGTGTCGGTAAAGCTCGACCTGTTGCCCGCCTCGGGATACGTGCCCCTGTCCGAGGACCCGGTGAAATCCATCACCACCATGCTGATGCCCGCCTTTGTACTGGGCACCGCGCTGGCCGCGACACTGATGCGGCATACACGTTCGGCGATGCTGGGTGTGCTGAAATCAGACTATGTGCGCACCGCTCGTGCCAAGGGTCTGCATGAACGCCGCGTGGTCCTGAAGCACGCTTTCCGCAATGCGCTGACGCCGATTGTGACGCTCGCGGCGCTGCTGTTTGGCGAGTTGATCGCGGGCGCGGTTCTGACCGAGCAGATCTTCACCATCCCCGGCTTTGGCAAGATGGTCGTCGATGCGGTGTTCAATCGCGATTACGCGGTGGTGCAGGGCATCGTGCTGGTGACTGCCGTGGGCTTCATCGTGATGAACCTGCTGGCCGATGTGGCCTATGTGCTGCTGAACCCCCGTCTGAGGACCTCCTGACATGGCCCTGGCTGATCCGATCCTGTCGCGCCGCCCGGAAAGCCGGGTGTGGAAGAAATTTCGCACCCATAAAAGCGCCATGCTGGGGGGCGTGCTGGTCACGTTCTTCGTACTGATCGCCCTTCTGGCCCCGATCCTGCCCGTGCCCGATCCGGCGGCCACCGATTGGGGCGCAGTGCGAAAACCGCCCACGGCGGCGCATCCGTTTGGCACCGATGAGATCGGGCGGGATGTGCTGTCGCGGATGATCTGGGGCGCGCAGGCATCGCTGCTGGCGGGGGTGGTCTCGGTCGGGATCGCTGTGTTGCTTGGCGTTCCGCTGGGCATCGTCGCGGGCTATTTCGGCGGCTGGATCGACGCCATCATCTCACGCTGTACCGAGGCGCTGCTGGCCGCGCCCTTCCTGATCCTTGCCATTGCGCTGGCGGCGTTTCTGGGGCCGTCCCTGACCAATGCGATGATTGCCATTGGCCTGTCGGCAACCCCCATCTTCATCCGCCTGACACGGGGACAAGTGCTGTCGGTGCGGGCCGAAGATTACGTGACCTCGGCCCGGGCCATCGGTTTGCCGACCTCGAAAATCCTCAGCCGCTACATCTTTCCCAACGTGCTGCCGCCGGTGCTGGTACAGGCCACGCTGACCATAGCGACCGCCATCATCGCCGAGGCGTCGCTGTCCTTCCTTGGCCTTGGCCAGCAGCCGCCCGCGCCCAGTTGGGGCTCGATGCTGAACACCGCCAAGAACTTCCTCAGCCAGGCCCCATGGATGGCCATGTGGCCGGGCATCGCGATTTTCCTTGTGGTGCTGGGCTTCAACCTTCTGGGCGACGGGCTGCGCGATGCGCTGGACCCGCGCGAACATTGATTTCGGAGACGTAAGACATGACAGATTTCACCACCCGCCCCGAGATACGCGGCACGTTCGGCGTCGTTACCTCGACCCACTGGATCGCCTCGGCCGTGGGGTTCGGCATACTGGAAAAGGGCGGCAACGCTTTTGACGCCGCCGTGGCCACCGCAATGACCCTGCAGGTGGTCGAGCCGCACCTGAACGGGCCCGCAGGGGATATGCCCGCGATTTTCCACTCGGCCAAAACCGGCAAAACCGAAGTTCTGTGCGCCCAAGGTCCCGCGCCCGCCGCCGCCACGATTGACCATTACACCGGGCTGGGTCTGAACCTGATCCCCGGATCCGGCCTGTTGGCGACGGTCATCCCCGGCGCCTTCGACGGCTGGATGCTGATGCTGCGCGATCACGGCTCGTTGCCGCTGCGCGATGTGATGGAACCCGCGATTGCCTATGCCCGTGACGGCCATCCCGTGCTGCCCCGCGTGGCGCACACGATTGCCGGTCTGTCCGATTTCTTCGAAGACGAATGGCCCACATCCGCCGAAACATGGATGCCGGACGGCACTGCGCCCGCGCCCAACAGCAATTTCGCCAATCCCGCTTTGGCAGCAACCTATGAGCGCCTCGTGGCGGATGCCGAGGCCGCGTATGAGGATCGCTTGGACCAGATCGAAGCCGCTCGCCGCGCGTGGCGGCAGGGTTTCGTTGCCGACCGGATTTTCGACTATCTGGCCGATGCAAAGGTCATGGATGTCTCGGGCCAGCGCAACGCCGGGGTGATGACCCGCGAAGACATGGCCGATTGGCAGGCCACCTATGAGGACACGCTGACCTACGACTATCACGGCTGGACCGTGCACAAGACCCACGCCTGGAGCCAGGGGCCCGTGCTGTTGCAGGCGCTGGCGATCCTGAAAGAGGTCGATCTGGGCGCGATGGACCCGAACGGGGCCGAGTTTGTGCATACGGTGATCGAGGCGATGAAGCTCGCCTATGCCGACCGCGAAGCCTATTACGGAGATCCGGCGCATAGCGATATCCCCATGCAGTACCTGCTGAGCGACGCCTACGCCGCCCAACGCCGCGCGCTGATCACCCCCGATGCCTCGCAGGACCAGCGCCCCGGGCGGGTGCCGGGCTATGAGCGTCTGGCGGATGCCTATATCGCCCGTGCGGTCCGCGATTTCTCGGCCAGAACCGGGGCCAGCGCAGGCGAGCCGACCATGTCGCACCTGACCGAGAAACGCGGCGACACCGTGCATCTGGACGTGATCGACCGCTGGGGCAACATGGTGGCGGCGACGCCCTCGGGCGGGTGGCTGCAAAGCTCGCCGGTCATTCCGGGGCTGGGCTTTCCGCTCAATAGCCGGGCGCAGATGTTCTGGCTGGAGCCGGGCCTGCCGACCTCGCTGGCACCAGGGCGCAGGCCGCGCACCACGCTGACGCCCAGTTTGGCGGAAAAGGACGGGGTGCAGCTGGTTTTCGGCACGCCCGGTGGCGATCAGCAGGATCAGTGGCAGTTGATCTGGTTCCTGCGCTTTGTCCATTTCGGGCTGGGTCTGCAGGAATGTATGGACGCGCCGCTGTTCCATTCGATGCATTTTCAGGGCTCGTTCTATCCCCGCGCCGCCGCCCCCGGCGAGATGATGATCGAAGAGAGCTTTGGCGAGACGGTGATCGAGGACCTGCGCGCGCGCGGTCACAAGATCACCGTGGCCGAGCCATGGACCGTTGGCCGCCTGACGGCGGCCCTGCGGGAACCGGATGGAACCCTGCGCGCGGCGGCCACGCCGCGGCTGATGCAGGCTTATGCAGTAGGGCGGTGACATGACATAT
Organism: Ruegeria sp. F11; assembly: GCF_056533855.1. NCBI lineage: Bacteria > Pseudomonadati > Pseudomonadota > Alphaproteobacteria > Rhodobacterales > Roseobacteraceae > Ruegeria > Ruegeria sp. F11. The sequence continues at coordinate 12,407 of NZ_JBQFOW010000024.1, forward strand.
TCCCTGATCGCAAAAGACCCCGAGACCGGTGCCATCGGTCTGATCGTGGCCAGCCGCTTCTTCGCCTGCGGCGCGCGGGTGCCCTGCGTCGGCGCGCGCAGTGCGATTGCCTCGCAGGCGTTTTCGAACCCGGTTTGGGGGACCGAAGGGCTCAGGCGGTTGGAAGCGGGCGAGGCCGCGCAGGCCGTTCTGGACGATCTGGTCGCCCGCGATACGGGCCGGGACGCGCGGCAGGCGCATCTGATGGACGCGCAGGGCAATTTCGCCGCCTATACCGGGGCGGATTGTGTCGATTGGGCCGGGCACCGGATCGGGCCCACGCATTCGGTCGCGGGCAACATGCTGACCGGGCCGGAGGTGGTGAACGCCACGTTCGAGACCTACGCCACTGAAACCGCGCTGCCCTTCCCCGAACGTCTGATGGCGGCGATGGAGGCGGGCGAGCGCGCGGGTGGCGACAAACGCGGCAAACAGGCCGCTGGTCTGGTCATTCATCGCGGTCAGTCCCATGCCTGGCTGGACATGCGCAGCGACGATCATGCCGACCCGCTGGCGGAACTGCGCAGGCTCTATGACGTGGCCGGAGAGCGGTATTTGCACTTTGCCGAGGCGATGCCCAGCGAACAGAACTTCTCGGGCAATCCCGACCGGGGGGCGTTGGAAGAGGCAATCGCGCGCGCGGATGCCAAACGTCAAGCCGAAGGGCGGGCCAGCCGGTCGCTGGCCAGCGACCCTGCGTGATGTATGGGCGGGATTGACCTTTCCACCCTTGCGACACTGATCGCCATCGCCGGTGCCGCCGGTATATTCGGCGGCATTCTGGCCGGTCTGCTGGGGGTTGGCGGGGGGATCGTCATCGTCCCGGCATTGTATTTCGCCCTGTCGCTGACCGGCAGCGAACCGGCGCTGACCATGCAGGTGGCGGTGGGAACGTCGCTGGCCACCATCGTGTTCACCGCGCTGTCCTCAAGCTGGGGGCACTACAAGCGCGGCGCGCTGGACATGGCGCTGCTGAAACGCTGGGCCCCGGCCATTCTGGTGGGCGTGATCATCGGCGGGCTGCTGGGCGGGTTGGTCAGCGGTTACATTCTGGTCGCGGTCTTTGCCTCGGTCGCGGCGGTGGTGTCGCTGGACATGATCTTTCGCAAACCCGGCCATGATGGCCCGCCGCGCAGTTTCTCGCCGCGGGTCTGGGCTGCGACGGGTGTGTTTGCCGGGGCGATTTCGGCGATGATGGGGATTGGCGGCGGCACGGTCTGTGTGCCGGTTCTGAACTTTCTGGGCTACGATATCCGCCGCGCTGTGGGCACCTCGGCCGCCATCGGCTTCGTGATCGGTCTGCCGGGGGCGCTGATCTATGCGGCGACGGGGCTGGGGCAAACCGGTTTGCCGCCCTTTTCCATCGGCTATGTCAACCTGATCGCGGCAGCGCTGATCATTCCGCTGACCACCAGCTTTGCCCATGTGGGGGTTCGCATTGCGCACACAATCTCGCAGCGGGCCTTACGTCTTGCTTTTGGCGCGTTCCTGATGCTTACGTCCTTGCGCATGTTTTATGACCTGATCGGAGCGTTCTGACTTTGGGACATTGTCCAACTGATACCGAACTGACCGCAGCCCTGCGGGCGGGAATCGACACCGGCGATTTCCTGAAGAACGGCAAGCTGCTGCCCGAACGCGCCCTGGCCGAGGCGCTGGCCGTGACCCGCGCCCGCATGCGCCGCATTCTGGATCAGTTGGAAGAAGACGGCACCGTCTTTCGCAGGCATGGACAAGGCACGTTCGTGTCACCTCCGCCCGCCGTTGGGGCCAGCCCGTTCCGCGCCGTTGCCGCCAAGGTGATGCCCCGCGACGTGATGGAGGTGCGGCTTGAGATCGAGCCCGCATTGGCGGCTTTGGCGGCGCAGCGCGCCTCGGCCAAGGAATTGCGGACGCTGGAACAGCTTATGCGGGGCACGCTGGATGCCGCCGATACGCAGGCCTATGGGGTCGCTGATGATGTGTTTCACTACAAGATCGCCGAACTGGCCCATAACCCGCTGTTCCTGACGGTCTACGATTCAATCCGCGCCGTGCGCAAGCAATCGGAATGGACCCGCCAGCGGGAAACGCAATATTCGCCCGCGACCCTGGTGCGTTTGGGCGAGCAGCACGAGCAATTATTCAGCAGCATCGCCTCGCGCGACAGTCAGGCCGCGGCCGAAGTCATGCACTCGCACCTGCTATCGGTGTCCAACGTCATGCTGCGCGACAGGACCTATGGGCAAACTCAGACTTTGACTGATCTGGCAGAGGGTTAGTCAGCCCGCAGCGCTCCGGTGGAGCCTGCGACGCATGTGTATGAAACAGATTTGAAGGACAAGGATGCCCGCTCTATTCAGCAGCTTTCGCCTTCGCGATGTGACGTTCAAGAACCGCATCGCCGTCTCACCGATGAGCCAGTACCGCGCGCGGGACGGCCATGCCAATGATTGGCATCTTGTGCATCAGGGACGGTTTGCCATGGGCGGCGCGGCGCTGGTCTATGCCGAGGCCACGGCGGTCACCCGCGACGGTCGCCGCACGCCCGGTGATCTGGGCCTGTGGGACGACAGCCAGATCGAACCGCTGAAACGTGTCACCCAGTTCATCACCCGCGAAGGGGCGGTGCCGGGTATCCAGCTGAGCCATGCGGGGCGCAAAGCGTCCGAGCGGCGGCCGTGGCACGGGGAAACGCCGCTGGACGGGGAAGACGCGCATGAACGCAACGAAGACGCGTGGCCAGCCATCGCACCCTCGGCCCTGCCTTATGCCGAAGGGTGGCCGACCCCGCGCGAGATGACGGAAGCCGATATCGAAACCGTCATCACCGCCTTTGGCACCGCCGCCCGACGGGCCCATCTGGCCGGATTCAGGATGATCGAGGTCTATGCCGCCCACGGCTTTTTGCTGCACCAGTTTCTGTCGCCCGTCACCAACAAACGGCAGGATGCGTGGGGTGGCAGCGCCGAAAACCGGATGCGGTTTGCCGTTGAGGTCGCGCAGGAAATTCGCCGAAACTGGCCCGAAGACTTGCCGCTGGCCTTTCGGCTGTCGGCGACCGATTGGCTCGATACCGGGCTGACCGTCGACGATACGGTGCAGATCGCAAAAGCGCTGAAAGCGGCGGGTGTGGATTTGATCGATTGCAGTTCGGGCGGGATCGGGGGCAAGGACAGGCCGCAACGAATGACTATCGCGCAGGGGTTTCAGGTGCCCTTCGCCGCGCAGGTCCGGGCGCAGGCCGAGATTGCCACCATGGCGGTGGGTTTCCTTTGGGACGCAAAGGTTTGCAACGCGGTGATCGAAAAAGGGGACGCGGACATGATCGCCCTTGCGCGCGAGCTGCTGGATGATCCCAACTGGCCGCTGCATGCCGCCGCACAACTGGGGCAGGATACCGATCACGCCAATTGGCCGGTCGAGGCCGGGTGGTGGCTGATGAAACGCGATCGGCTGCTGTCCAAACTCGGCCTGCGCTAGGGCCGCAACCGCCTAGCGGCTGCGTTATCCAAAGGTATCGGAAACGAATTCGCCAAACGCTTTTGTCTTGGCCGCAGCGCGTGCCTCGGGCGGGTAGACGAACCAGATCGGGGCGTCCGGTGCCCAAAGCGATCCGGGGGACACCTCTACCAGCCGTCCGGTATCCAGTTCCTCTTTGACCGCCAGCCGCGATTTGATGGCAAGGCCCAGACCCTGCACCACAGCGTCGGTCAGCGTGTCGGAGTTTGACACAAGCACGCTGGACCGGACATTTGCATCCTTGCGCTTGCCCTTCGCATCCGCAAAGGCAATCCGCGTCTGCCATGGCAAACAGACCCAGGGATAATCCAGCGTCGTTTGCACATCGACCGGCACCCCCTGCCGCGCCAGCAGTTCCGGCGCGGCGCAGATAATGCGCTCATTATCGCTCAGCTTGCGGGCGACAAGCGCGCTGTCCGACAGGTTGCCGACGCGGATCGCGCAATCCTGCCCCTCGGCGGACAGGGAAACAAACCGGTCGACCGCAAGAAAATCAAAACTCAGCTTGGGGTGCTGGCGCTGGAATGCGGGCAGCGCAGGCAAGACAAAACGTGACAGAATCCAGGGCGACATCGTAACCCGGATATGACCTGTCAGCTCCGCCGACCGGCTGCCGGCATCGCGTTCCGCCTGCGCGAGATCGGCCAGAATTTCCTCGGTCCGTTCAAAGAAAATGCGCCCCTCATCGGTCAATCTGAACATGCGGCTGTTGCGATGAAACAAGGTCAGTTTCAGCGCCGACTCAAGCTTGTTCAGACGGTGGCTTGCCGTGGCAGGGGAAATGCCGACACGCCGCGCCCCGGCGGTGACGCCGTTTGCATCGGCAATGGCAACAAAGGTCCTGAGATCGTCGATCGAGTACATTCGAAATTTTCAAACGCTGGTTTCTATATTTAGCGTATTCATCTAACGTATTCGATTGATCTACTCCAGAGCCAAAGCAATGGAGGAAAGTCATGCGAGAAATTCTGTGTGCCGTCAGCACGATCGCCGTTCTGGCCAGCCCGGTCGCAGCCGGTGCCCTGGAAACCTATCTTGAGTTTCCCAAGGACGTGCCACCGGGCAATCTGGCGATTGGACCGGACGGTCGCATGTTCATGTCTGTCCATGGCTTCTACGGCCCCGAGCTGCGCGTGGTCGAGGTGATGCCCGACGGCAGCACCAAGCCCTATCCGACGGAAACCTGGGCCCGCGCCCCCGAAGATGACGGAGACGGCCTGCGGGGCGTTCTGGGCCTGCGGGCGGATCGCGATGGTATCCTTTGGATGCTGGACGGTCAGGGCGAAGGTCAGACCGGGCGCGTTGTGGGCTGGAACACCAATACGGAAGACCTGCACGCGATTTACTATGTAGGGCAGCCCGTGGCGCGCCCGTCCTCGTTCCTCAATGATCTCGCGATTGATCGGGAACACGGTGCCATCTACATATCGGATACCGGCGACGGGATGAATTCGGCCATCATTGTCATCGACATGGCCACCGGTCGCGCGCGGCGCGTGCTTGAAGGCAGCGCTTTCACTGTGCCCGAAGACACCCCGATGATCATTGACGGGCGTGAAATCAAACTGGGCGGCAACCCGGCGAAGATCGGCATCAACCCGATTACTATCGATCCCACCAATACCTGGGTCTATTTCGCGCCGATGACCTCGGGGTCCATGTACCGGGTTCGAACGACGGATCTGCTAGATGAAAGCCTGAGCGATGACGCCTTGGCCGCCAAGGTCGAGCGCTACGGCGACAAGGTCATCTCGGATGGGTCGACCGTGGATGCCGATGGGAATGTCTACATCACCGCGATGACCGACAATGCCATTGGCGTGACCCGCCCCGATGGCACCTATGAGGTCTTGTTTCAATCCGATGCCGACCTGCCATGGCCCGACGGGTTCTCGATGGGAGTGGACGGCTACGTGTACGCCACGGTCAACGAACTGCACCGCTCACCCGTTCTGAATGGGGGCGAGGATGCCTCGGTCGGGACCTATCGCATCGTGCGCTTTCCGGCGCTTGGCCCGGTTGTCAGCGGGAGGTAAGCCATGCTGTATCGTTTGGATTTCACGGTGGAATACGATTCCGCCATGCAGCAGCAAGGCCTGTTTGGCGTCTGGGCCGAAGAGGCCGACGCCGCCTTGGGCGCAAAATCCGCCGGGGTCGTGAAGGACCTGTGGAAAGTGGTCGGCGAACGCAAAGTGCTGGCAATTGTCGATGTCGAGTCCCCCGATGCGCTGGACCAGATCCTGTTTGATCTGCCGATCATGCAGAAGATGGGCCATCACGTGCAGGTGGATGTGAAATCGCTTCGGCGGTACGAGGATTTCGCATCCGATGTAAAAGACCGCATCGGCCGCTGAGCACGAGGACTTCCCAGATGACAAAAATGGTCCATTCCTGCATCCGGGTTCTAGATGTTGAACGATCCATCGTCTGGTACCGGGATGCGTTTGACCTGGACGTCGCGGATCAGCTGGATTTTGAAAGCTTCCGCCTGACTTACCTGTCGAACCCGCATAGCGGGTTCGAGCTTGAACTGACCCAGAACAAGGACCGGACCGAGCCTTATGACATGGGCGACGGCTACGCGCATCTGGCGTTTGTTGTCGAAGATGCAGACGCGCAGCACGCGGCGATGAAATCAAAGGGACATAACGTCGGCAACCTCGTCGACTTCGCCCCCGGAGGAGCGCTAGTCGCCCGGTTCTTCTTTGCCACCGATCCCGACGGCTACAAGATCGAAGTCATTCAGAAAGGGGGCCGCTTCGGTTAGGCCCCCACCCTGCGATTGCGCCCCTACAGGATCGAAAGGGGTCGCAATTCTATGACAAAGTCAGCTAGTGAAACATGTCTTCCGAGATCGCGGCATACCAGTTAACCGATTCCTCGTAAGTTATCTGACGTGTTTCGGCAGATTCTCCGGTTTGACTGATGAAGCCATCAACGCGTGCTATTTTCTCTTCGGTCGCTTCATAGGTCGCCCCAACCTTGACCCCGTCATTAACTGCGATCAGTGACCAGCACGTGTTGGCGTAGCGGGGCGGGAACACCCGCGAGCCGGTCAAGGCCCCGCGGATCGCATTGGCACACACCTTCGCCTGTGAGTTCGCGGAAAACCCGGATTTCGGCATGTCGCCCTGTTGGCTGGCATCGCCCAGAACGTAAACATCCGGATCAAGCTTTGATGACATATCAGCCGCGTTCACCGGGGCCCACCGGCCCTCGGTCACGCCTGCGAGTTCGGCGATATGCCCCGCTTTCATCGCGGGAATGACGTTGCAGACGTCCACGGCCATGTCTTCGCCATCAATCGTCAGCGTCATCTGGTCCGGATCGACCGAGACATTGCCGCCACCGAAATCTTCTCCGATCCAGTCGATCATGCCGGGGTAGTGCGTGGCCCAGCCCTCTTCGAACAACGCCATTTTCGAAAATTTCGGCTTTGGGTCCGCAATGACGATCTTGGCGGTCGGGTTGGTGGTTTTCAGCACATGGGCCACCATCGAAATACGCTCATACGGTCCGGGCGGGCAGCGGTAGGGGTTGGGCGGCGCGACCATTGCGTAAACACCGCCCTCGGGCATGTTTTCAATCTGCGCGCGCAAAAGCTCGGACTGCGATCCCGCTTTGTAGGCATGCGGCATCCTGTTTTGCGCAGAAACGTCCCATCCCTCTACTGCGCCTTCAACAAAATCAATGCCGGGGGCGATGATCAGCTTGTCGTAGGGAAGAACCGCGCCTCCGGCCAGCGCCACTGTTTTACTGTCGCGATCCACACCGACGGCCCAGTCATGGATCACGTTGATCCCGTAATTGGCAGCAAGCGCCCCGTAGGTGTGGCCGATATCGTCGATCGAGTTCAGGCCGCCGATATAGAGGTTGGAAAAGAAACAGCTGAAATAGACTTTCGAAGGCTCGATCAACGTCACCGAAATCGCCCCGTCGCTGTCTTTGGCGATGTAGCGCGCCGCAGTTGCACCACCGGCCCCGCCGCCGATCACAAGCACGCGGGGCTTTCCGCTGCCCTCTGACAGCACGGCAGGGGCTGACAAAACGCCCGTGGCGGCGACACCAGTGCCCAGAAATTTACGCCGATCCAATGTCATTGGTCTCCCTCCCGCTCTGCGTTGTCAGTCAATCGTGCCAAAATAGGCGGCCAGCGCCGCTATTTCGTCGTTGTTCAGTCGCCCGGCCATCATCTGCATGATGGGATGTTCGCGTTCGTCTTGTTTGTAGGCCAGCATGGCCGCCACGAAGTCGTTGGGGTTCATCCCCGAAATCTTGGGAATTCCATCGGTCTGCCCGGTGTTTTGATGACAGGTCACGCATTCCGCCGACAGATACGCGCCCAGTTCCAGATCGGCCTGCGTCGCCGCGACTGTGCCCTCGGCCATCGCAGCAGGACCGGGCAAATACAGAGCAGACCCGTACACGAGCAGGTTGAGGTATTTCATCTCCATCCCAAAACCCCAGCAACACCCAACGCTTGCAAATTCAGGCCTTTATCAGAACCGACACTTTCGTCGGCATTCCTAAACCACCGTAATTGCGCGGTTGTCGGTGTAGATTGCGCCATCGTCATCATACCACGCGAAGGTAAACACACCCGGACCGGGAACGAGGGCCTGAAACTCGAAGAACGGGTTTGTCGAAATGCCGGGCCCGATCTCAAGGTCGATGACGGTTTCACCTTCGAAGGTGCACAGGAACCGGTGGATGATCGAACGCGGAATGGGGTTGCCATCCGGGTCAACACGCTGGCCCGATTCCATGCGGTGGGTGATCAGTGTCTTGATCGTAATCACCTCGCCCGCCCGGACTTCCTTGGGCAGTTTTATGCGGGTTTTGACACCTGACGCCATTGTCCCCTCCCGCGCTCAGGCGCAACCGCCGACGACGACCGAGACCGGTTGCTGGCCCCGGTGCACATCGCCGTCCGGCATACGCGCAAGGGCCAGCACGTCCTGTGTCTGGGCCAGACGCATCCGGGTTGAAATCGTCTGGGACCCCGCCATCGGCCCGAACGTGGCCTTGAGCACTGGCAGAACCGGGTTGCCGGGCGCAACCAGCAGAACATCCTGCGCGCCGGGCGCGTCGATGGAAACGGAAACGCGATAGCCGTCTTCGGCGACAGCGGGCAAGGTCAGGACCACGCCAGTGTCTTCAATCGGCCCGTCGGGTGCAAAGGCTGCGACAAGGTCCTCCAGCGTTGCAGAAGCTGGCACAGCGACCATCTGCTGCGCCCGAACCGGTGCCGCAAGGCACAGCAAAGCCCACAGGCTTACCTGCATCGCATCGCGCCGGGTCAGGGTCATGGCGGGCCTTTCTGTCTGATACGTCAGAGATGTTAGCCCTGACGCCGCTTTGCCCCTTCATAACAAGTTCGTGAGCCTTCGCATACTTAAGTCGTGGTCCGGCATCCGCATGTGCAGTTGAGAAAACCGCGCCGAACATGCAAGCTGCTGTTCAGATTACAAAGTCAGGACCGAGGGTTAGATGCCGCATGCAACGTCGCCAGAGGGGGCCAGCCCCGGCCTCGCCGTCCGCGATCTGAGCTTTCACTACGGCGCAAAGACCGCGCTGGATGCCGTATCGTTCGATGTGATGCCCGGTACCTTCTGCGCGCTTCTGGGCCCGAACGGTGCCGGAAAATCGACGCTGGTGTCGCTGTTGACCCGCCTGCTGGTCGCCCCCGAGGGCGAGATCAGCGTGGCGGGCCACAACCTGCGCCGGGCACCCCGCAAGGCTTTGGCCCGGCTGGGTGTTGTGTTTCAGCAGCCGACCCTCGACCTCAGCCTGACGGTGCGTCAGAACATGAGCTATTTCGCTGCGCTGCACGGGCTGCCCCGGACCGAGGTGCCCGCACGCATCGACGCCGCGCTGGACCGTCTGAACATGCGAGAGCGCGCGGATGAAAAGGTCCGGGCGCTGAATGGCGGCCATCGCCGCCGGATGGAACTGGCCCGTGCCCTGCTGCATGATCCCAGCGTCTTGTTGCTGGATGAACCAACGGTCGGCCTGGACGCAGCGGCCAGGCACTCCATTACCGATCAGGTTCACGATCTGGCGGCGCAAGGCCTATGCGTTCTGTGGGCAACCCACCTGACGGATGAGGTGCGCGACGACGACCAATTGCTGGTCTTGCATCGCGGCCGCATTCTGGCCGCAGGGCAAACGGGCGACCTGCGCGGACAAGCGACCTTGTCCGACTGGTTCCTGTCGCAGACCGAGGTTCCGGCATGAGCGGGTTCTGGGGTGTCGCGCGTGCGATAATCGGGCGTGAGTTTCTGCGTTTCATCCATCAGCGCGAACGCTTTCTGGCTGCACTGGTCCGGCCCATGGTGTGGTTGCTGATCTTTGCCGCAGGCTTTCGCGCCGCGCTGGGGCTTTCGATAATCCCCCCCTATCAGACCTACATCACCTACGAGACCTATATCGTCCCCGGCCTGTGCGCGATGGTTCTGCTGTTCAACGGCATGCAAAGCTCGCTCAGCCTTGTGTATGACCGCGAGATGGGGTCGATGCGCCTGTTGCTGACCAGTTCCTTCCCGCGTTGGTGGCTGTTGTTCTGCCGCCTGCTGGGATCAACGGCAATCTCGATCCTGCAGGTCTATACCTTTCTGGCGCTGGCCGCGCTTTTCGGTATCGTCTTGCCCCTGCCCGGATACATTGCGGTCCTGCCCGGCCTCATACTGGGCGGGCTCATGCTGGGCGCGTTGGGGCTGGTGCTGTCCAGTTTCATCAAACAGTTAGAGAACTTTGCCGGCGTGATGAACTTTGTCATCTTCCCGATGTTCTTTCTGTCCTCCGCGCTTTATCCGCTTTGGAAAATGGCCGAAAGTTCGCCGCTGTTGCGCGATATCTGCGCGCTCAACCCGTTCACCCATGTGGTCGAGCTGATCCGGTTTCTGCTCTACCTGCAGATCAACTGGGGCGCATTGCTCTGGGTGCTGGCATCGACCGCCATTCTGTGCCTGATCGCTGTCTGGGGATATGATCCCGCACGTGGCCTGATGAAGCGGAAGTCATGACCGAAACGGCCAAAACCACCCGCCGCAGCCTGTTGCTGAAAACCCGCCTGGGGATTGGCGCCGTGGTTTTGGGATCGGGAATCTTGTTGACGGCGGCGGTTCTGTATCTGGGGATGCAAACGGTCGCCAACCGGCTGGACACTGCGCTGGCCTCGGAAACCCGCATGGCGCGCTACGCGGCATTGTCCACCCGCGCGGCCACGTTTCTGGTGATCGCGACCGAGGCCGTTCAGACCGGCCAGCCCGCCGACATCCGGCTTGAAAGGCTGGAGCCGATCCGGGGCCAGATTGGCGCGACCTTTGAGCAGCTACGCGGGGATGTCGAAGATGCGGTGGCTGCGGTCGAGAAACTGGGGCTGGATGAACAATCCCGCTATGGCACGCAGTCGCTGGGCCTGGCGCGGATGGAGGCGCTTTTGGGCAACACGCTCGAAGGTCTGGGCGACCCCGATGCGGATCAGGCGCATCTACGGGCCTATATCGACTCCTTCGCCTCGGGGTTCGATCCGTTGCTCAGCCAGGCCGTGAACACCGAGGTTCTGTTTCGCAACGCTATCCTCGCCGGTATTGAACAAACCCGTCTGACCCTGACATGGATTGCGTTTGGGTTTGCCGGTTTTGCCATTCTCAGCACGGTCTGGTTCTATTTTGGCCTGATCCGCCCCCAGTTCACCCGTCTGGACCGTCTGCGCGCGGCCGCCGAACAGGTTGGCAAGGCCGAGTTTTCGGTGGCCTTGCCGGACACGCGCAATGACGAGATCGGCCAGCTTTATGGTGAGACAAACCGGATGGCCGCCGCCTTGAAACATCGCCAGACCGAGATCGAGGCGGAATGGGACCGCCTGAACGAAACCATTGGACGGCGCACCGAGGAACTGAGCGCGGCGAACAAGACCCTGTCCAGAATAGATGAAAACCGCCGTCGGTTTTTTGCCGATATCAGCCACGAATTGCGCACGCCGCTGACCGTGATCATGATGGAATCCCAGATCGGCCAGCAGGACGCTGAAAGCGCGCCAGGGGCTTTGGCAACCATTGAAAGCAGCGCAGCGAAACTGAACCAGCGTATCGATGACCTGTTGCGGGTGGCTCGGTCGGAAAGCGGCGAACTGGCGCTGGACCCGCACAGCGTTGCCCTGCCGGAACTGATGCAAACGGTCATTCAGGACATTCAACCGGAAATCGACAGCGCCAACATGCAACTGGATGCTGGTGAGACCCCGGATTGCGTGCTGAACTGCGATCCGAACTGGATGCGGCAAGTGCTGTTGAACCTGATCCGCAATGCCATCCGGCACGCCCGCACCGGAAGGGTGATTTCCGTGCACGCCACGCAATCCGATACAGCGGTCGAGATTTCGCTGACGGATAACGGCCCCGGCATCCCGCAAGCGGCGCAAGGCCGGGTTTTTGAGAGGTTCGTTCAGGGCGGGACCGCCAATCGGCAGGGCTTTGGCGTTGGTCTTGCCCTCGCGGCCTGGGTTGTCGAGGCCCATGAGGGGACGATCACCCTGACCAGCCCGGTGCCGAAAGATCAGGCAATAGGTGCTGCGCCCGGTACAAATGTCTGCATTCGATTACCCCGGGCAAAGGCATAGGATACGCGCATGGCGTCCAGACTGCTGATCATAGATGACGACCCCAAAATCGCCTCGGCCCTTGTGCGGGGCCTGTCGCTGCACGGCTATGATGCCGAGTTCGAAAACCGCGCCGACAAAGGGTTGGAACGATTGCAGAGCGGCGCGTACTCTGGCGCGATTGTCGATGTCATGCTGGGCGAGGATAGCGGGATCGAACTGGTCAGGTCCGCGCGCGAGATCGGGGTCTCGATCCCCATCCTGATGTTGTCGGCCCTGTCAGATGTCGACCACCGGGCCGCCGGGCTTGACGCCGGAGCGGACGATTATGTTGTCAAACCGTTCAGCTTTGGCGAGCTTGTCGCGCGGTTGCAGGTGCAGGAACATCGCGCGCAGTCCCAACACCCCGACCCGGCCCGGATATCGCCGCAGAACAGGACCATAACCATCCGCGACACATCCGTTGCCCTGACAGAGCGCGAGTTCGATCTGCTGGCCTTGCTCAACAGCAAGGCGGGGTCGCCCATCTCGCGGGGTGAGTTGTTTGACACGCTCTGGTCGCAGGAGGGGTCCAGTAACGAAAACGTGGTCGATGTCTATATCGGATATCTGCGCAAAAAGCTTGGCGCGGATGATTTCGGTTTTGAAATCAAAACACTACGCAATCAGGGCTTCTGTCTGCAGGGTCGTGCACCGCTGCCTGATGACGGCTGAATACCCACCAAAGTCTACCCTGTTCTTACAAATTAAGATTCGCTCTGACCCCCATTACCTGCCAGATTGCTTGCAAGGACATTCCAAGAGGAGGAGCCCGTTATGGCCTGGAGTAAACCGATTATTCGCGAGATCGAGTGCGGCATGGAAATCAACATGTACGGCCCGGATCATGATGATGAGCGCGGCGGCGGCCTGATCTGATCTCAGACCTGGCGCCAACACTAGATGACGTTGCGCGCGATAATACTTGGGGCCGCTGCTGGCGGCGGCCTGCCGCAATGGAATTGTGGATGTAAGAACTGCGTTCTCGCCAGAGCCGGAAAAATACCCGCTCAAACACAGTCATCTTTGGCTGTGTCTCCTGACGGCCGGAATTGGGCCGTCTTGAACGCGTCTCCGGACATACGACACCAACTGAGCACCACGGAACCTCTGTTTCCCACGGGGTTGCGTGAGATGCCCATTCACTCGGTTCTGGTTACAAACGGCGACATTGATCATGTCGCCGGGCTGTTGACGCTTCGCGAGATGCAGCCCTTTAACCTGTTCGCGACGCAGAGCATTCAGGACGTGATCGCACAGAACCCGATTTTCGATGCGTTGAACGCGTCGGTTGTGGATCGCAGCGCGATCTCTCCGAACC
>NZ_JBQFOW010000025.1:0-24356 GCF_056533855.1 Ruegeria sp. F11
ACGCCCATGGCGCACCGGCCTACGCATATTCCGATGCCCATGCACAGGCTCAGGTCACCGTCTCCGGTACTTTCGGGCGCATGTTCTATCAGTCGCCGCAGGAGGAACTGGAATACGTTCTGGATGTGGCCGAAGCCGTCGCGCCGCGCTTTCTGGCACAGGCCGCGATCTATGCCCGCCAGTCGGGATACATGAAGGATATGCCTGCGGTTCTGCTGGCCATTCTGGCCCGGCGTGACCCGGTTCTGTTCCGGGCGGCGTTCGCCCAGGTGATCGATAACGGCAAGATGCTGCGCACTTTTGTGCAGGTCATCCGGTCGGGTCAGACGGGGCGGAAATCGCTTGGGTCTGCACCGAAAGCAATGGTGCAGACCTGGTTGAACACCGCGTCTGATCGGGCGCTGCTGAACGCCAATATCGGGAATGACCCGTCATTGGCGGACGTGATCAAGATGGTGCACCCGAAACCGGCCTCGGCCGAGCGCGAGGCGCTGTTTGCCTGGATCGTCGGGCGGCCGTGCAATCTGGCACGGCTGCCACAGGCCCTGCGGGACTGGATTGCGTTTCGCGAGACCGGCAAGGGTCCGGTGCCGGATGTGCCGTTCCAGATGCTGACGCAGCTGGAGCTGTCGCCCGAGCATTGGGCACGGATTGCGCGCAAGGGGTCGTGGCAGATGGTGCGGCAGAACCTGAACACGTTCCAGCGCCACGGCGTTTTCAACGTGACCCGGAACGTGGATCATGTGGCGGCCTTGCTGCGCGACCCGCAGGCCATCGCAAAGGCGCGTGCGTTTCCGTACCAGTTGATGGTGGCGGCGCAGAACGTGAACAGCGAGATGCCGCGCGAGATCGTGGATGCCCTGCACGACGCGATGGAGATCGCGGTGCAGAACGTGCCGCAGGTCTCGGGTCAGGTTGTCGTGTGCCCGGACGTGTCGGGCTCGATGACCTGGGCCGTGACCGGGTATCGTCCGGGGGCAACCTCGGCTGTGCGCCACGTGGATGTGGCGGCGCTGGTGGCGGCGTCTTTCCAGCGGGTGAACCGCGGGTGTCAGGTGTTGCCGTTCGACTTCGACGTGCGTGATGTACGTCCGCAGCCGCGCGACACGATCCTGACCAATGCCGAGCGTCTGGCCGCGCTTGCGGGGGGCGGGACGAACTGTTCCGCACCGCTGGCCTGGCTGAACAAACGCGGCCGCGCACCGGATCTGGTGGTGTTCGTGTCTGACAACCAGTCGTGGGTGGACGCCCGCGCTGGCGGTCAGGGGACGGCGATGTTGAAGGAATGGGAGGTGATCAAGCGTCGCAACCCGAAGGCCAAACTGGTCTGCATCGACATCGCCCCATACGGGACCACGCAGGCGCAGACGCGTTCAGACGTGTTGAATGTCGGCGGCTTCTCGGATGCGGTCTTTGACCAGATCGCGGCGTTTGCTGCCGGTCAGACCGGCCCGGATCACTGGGTCGGCGAGATCGAGAAGATCGAAATATGAAAACGGGTCAGGCGGAATGCCTGTGGGACTACATTTTTAGGTAATGTCACCGTCTCACAACCAGATTTGTCCGCCTGACCCACACAGATTTTTCCCAGCGAATGCTGGTGGAACTACAGGATAGAGCGCCGGCCAGTAGGCCGGAGGTCGCGGGTTCAACTCTCGCCGCGCAATGCGCGTAGCTCAGTGAAGCTGTTTCACCATGGTCGTGGTTTGCACGCAAACACGACCGCCTTGTCGCCGGGACCCGAACAACATCAGGCAGAATGCCGGTGGGACTACATCGCTGTTAACGATCCGCGCCCGTCAAAGGGCGCTGTCTCACCAACCCTTGTCTGCCTGACCAGAACAGAAGGACAAATCTCGGCGAATGCCGGTGGAACTACAGATTGTTAATCTCCGTGTCGCGGGTTCGAATCCCGCCATCGCATTGCGATGTAGCTCAGTCAGGTAGAGCAGGCGTTTCACCAAATTCTTGTCGTCGAGACCCAAAACGAAAGGACACCCCCGGCGAATGCCGAAGGAACTACATGGCTCAACAGGGACAGGTCGAGCGGGTTCAACTCCCCTCCGTGCCGGCGCCCAGACGGCAAACGCATCTGCCCATTCAGATGCGGGGCGGGCCTCCCGATTGTTTCTTCACCCCTTGTCGCCGGGGCCAATGAAAAGTTGGGCGAATGCCCGCTGACCTACTGGTAGACGCGCCCGAAAGGGAGACATGGATACCCATGTTGTGCTGGTTCGAACCCAGCCCGGAGCAATCCGGTGGCGGAAAATATCGGTTTGCGAACATTTTGTCGCCCATCCAATTTGGGAACGCGAGTAGACGAAGATGACTAAAGAAAACACATTCGACCCCGTGACCGGGGAACATCTGAAAGACTGGGGGCATCGCCCCGGCAAGCACTTCCCGGCCCTGTTGGCGCGCGCGAATGAGATGCGGGCCGAAGGGTTCGGTCTGGTGCGCATCCGGCAGGAGCTGGAGGGCGAGATCCCTCCGATCCCGCCCACGCTGGACCTGCGCGCGCGCGGAGAGATGGCATTTCACGAGAACATCGACGCGGGCGACCCCGATGAGGAAGACAACGTCTCAAAAGTGCGCGAGACGATGACGGCCCTGATGCGGACACCGACGATTGAGGCCGGGGCGATTATGCCGGATGCCTGTCCGGCGGGTCCGGTTGGCACGATCCCGGTTGGTGGCGTGGCGGCGGCGCGCAATGCGATCCATCCGGGGATGCACTCGGCGGATATCTGTTGCTCGGTCATGATCACCGATCTGGGGGATGCGGACCCTAAGACGGTGCTGGATGCGGCGCAGTCGGTGACCCATTTCGGGCCGGGCGGGCGGACGCAGGGTAAGCGGTTCACAACCTCGCTGAAACTGCTGGACGCGTTCCGCGAGAACCCGTTTCTGGACAACCCCAAATCGCTGCGCATGGCGCAGGAGCATATGGGGACGCAGGGCGACGGGAACCATTTCCTGTTTGTGGGACGCTCGCGCAAAACCGGACGGACGGCGATTGTGACCCATCATGGTTCGCGCGGGCCTGGGGCGGTTCTGTACAAGAACGGCATGGCCGTGGCCGAGCGGTTCCGCAAGGCGCTGTCGCCGCAGACATCCAAGCAGAACGCCTGGATTCCGGCGGATAGCGAAGAGGGTCGCGACTATTGGGAAGCACTGCAACTGATCCGGAAATGGACCAAGGCCAACCATAACGCGATCCATCAGGCCACCGTCGAGGCCGCGCGGGTGGGCGATGTGGGTGAGCGGTTCTGGAACGAGCATAACTTCGTCTTCAAACGGGGTGATCTGTTCTACCACGGCAAGGGCGCAACCCCGGCCTGGGGCGATTACGCGGCGGATGCAACAGGTCTGACTCTGATCCCGCTGAACATGTCGGAACCGGTTCTGGTGGTGCGCGGCAAGGATGCCGGTCACGGTCTGGGCTTCAGCCCGCACGGCGCGGGGCGGAATTTTTCGCGCTCCGAGCACAAGCGCCGGATGGGGTCGGTGACACCGGATCAGATGCTGAAGGCGGAAACCGAGGGTCTGGACATCCGCTTTCATGCGGGTGGAGTCGATGCCTCTGAACTGCCGTCCAGCTACAAAAGCGCGGACAGTGTCGTGGCGCAGATCAAGTCCTATGATCTCGCCGAGATCGAGGACTATATCGACCCTTACGGCTGCATCATGGCCGGAGATGTGCCGCCGTTCTGGAAAAACAAGAAGAAGGGGCGTCGGTGAAATCCGCCGACGGCCCCGGCAACACAATCTCCGAACCCTGCAGCACAGAAAACTTCGTGTTGGTAGCCGCGACATAAGATCGTCGCGGCTGTTCCGGTTCGATCTGCACAAATCATGCACGAAATGACCTGACGCTCTAAGGACCTTGGGGCCTTGGAATGCACATGTCTTATCCATCCTCCGTCCTGAGCAATCAACAGGCCGAGGGGCGTATGGAACAGCAATTGGTTATCAGAGGGGTGCCCTCGCGCATCAAACAGGATGGATGGTGGCTGACGGCGGCAACGCCGAACGGGGCGGAAAGTGCGGGCCCTCCTGACAGCCCGGTTGAGATCCGCAAAATTGCGCGCCCGTTCACGGTGCCCGTTCTTCTGCTTCTGGTCCTGCTGGCGGATTGGCTGTTCTGGGAGAAAGGCCCGGGCGTGTCCGTTGCGGTTTTTGCCATGGCGTTTTGTGCGATAATCCTGGCCTCGAAGAAAACCGGTGCGACGCGGAAGGAATGGCTGCTTTGGATGAGCGCCGAGATCGCGCTCAACCTGCCTGTCATCGAACTGCTGCAACCGCTTTCGCTGTTTTTCACAGGCCTCGGGATCGTCGCGATCACTGTCTGGGTCGCCTATGACCGGTTCGTCACATGGTGGCAGACGCTTTGGCTGATGCTGCGCGTGTCCTCTGTCGGGGCCGTGATTTTGCCCGTGAAGGTCGTTCGGGACGTCACGGAATTCAAACCCGGGTCTGACTTCAGAAAGAATATCATGGCCTTGATTATGCCAGCCGGTGTCGGGCTGGTTTTCCTGCTGCTTCTGACCTCGGCCAATCCCCTTCTGGATCGCGCTTTACAACATGTTGCATCGCTTGATTTTATCGACACGGATCAGGCCTTTAGGTTTGTGTTCTGGCTGGTGGCCGCGTCATTGATCTGGCCCTATCTGCACCTGCAGGGTGCCTGGGTCGGGCCGGTTACGGTCGGGCGCGCAAGGCAACAACAAACACGCCAGCGCTGCAATGACCTGTTCAACCCCGCATCCGTTCGCAATGCGCTGGTTCTGTTCAACGCAATGTTTCTGGTGCAGACGACGCTGGATATCGGCGTGCTGTCCGGCGGGGCGGCCTTGCCAGCGGGGATGACCTATGCGGAATACGCCCATCGCGGAGCCTATCCGCTGGTCCTGACCGCCCTGCTGGCCGGGATCTTTGCGATTGCATCGCACAGGATGATTGAAGGCCACCCGATGCTGCGCGCCCTGATGTATCTTTGGCTGGGCCAAACCCTGTTTCTGGTGCTTACCGCCGCCTTTCGGCTGCAGCTTTATGTCGATGTCTATTCCCTGACCTATCTTCGTGTCCGAGCCTTCATCTGGGTGGGTCTGGTCTTTGTCGGTCTGGGTCTGGTCGTCTTCATGATGGCGCGGAACAAGGGGATCGGCTGGCTGGTCCGATCCAACCTGATCACCGTGGGGGCAACGCTTTATATCTGCTGCTTTGTGAATTTTGCCTACCTGATCGCAGCCCACAATTTCGCCTCTTTGTCGGAACTGGGCCGCTTTGATCCGCAGTATATGTGCCAGCTGGGGGAACAGGCGCTCCCGATCATCATTGCTTTCGAAACCGAAACAGGAGGACAGGCGTGCAGCCCCTATCTTCGTCTGTGGCTGGATCCGATTTCCGATTGGCGAGAATGGGGGTTCCGTCGCTGGCGGCTAGAGGTCTATCTTGACGCAAATGCCCAAGAGCCAGTTTTGTAATGCCGAATAGGATTCTCGCCGTCGACGACGATCAGAACATCCGCGAGGTGATCGGCTTTGCCCTGGAAAAGGCCGGTTACCACGTCAGCTTTGCCTCAGATGGGGCAACCGCGTTGCAAATGGTTGCCAGAAATCCGTTTGACCTGATTGTCCTCGACATAGGCCTGCCCGAAATGGACGGGCTTGAGGTCTGCCGGAGCATCCGGAAATCCTCGGAAGTCCCGATCGTGTTCCTGACCGCAAGAGACGACGAGATCGACCGGGTGCTTGGGCTTGAAATTGGCGGCGACGATTATGTGACAAAGCCGTTCAGCCCCCGAGAGCTGGTGGCAAGAACCAAGGCGATCCTGAAACGCAGCCGCCCGAACCCGCAAGAGACAAACCCCGGAACCGCGCTCGAGCATGGTCAGTTGCGGCTGGACGCCGCGCGCCACGCCTGCTGGTTCAAGGAAACGAAACTTGACCTCACCGCATCCGAAATGACGCTGCTGGCCCATCTCATGAAACGGCCCGAGATCGTCAGTTCCCGGCAATCTATCATCGACGCGACCTATGGCGGCAATGTCCATGTCTCGGACCGCACCATCGACAGCCATATCCGCAATATCCGCAAAAAGCTGGCTGACGCGGGATGCGAAAGCGGTATCGTCACGGTGCATGGGGTCGGCCTGCGCATGGGGTTGTGCCGGTGAAACGCCGTAAATGGCGGCCCCGATTGTGGCTAGTTTTGGTGGCGGTGCTGGGCGTGGTGCTCTGCCTGCCTTTCGCTGGGCTGCTGCTGTTCAAATTCTATGCCAACCAGCTTGTCCAACAGGCCGAGGAAAGCCTGCTTTCGCAGGCGTCCATCATGTCCGCGCTCTATGCCGAAACCTATGCCGAGGCAGCACAGGGCCACAGCAAACCTGTCATTCCCGAAGATTTGGCACCGCTTTTCCCGTCCCTTTCATTGAGCGAGAGCACGATCTTACCTCCGCGCCCTGATGCCCGGACAATCACTGAAACACCTGACCCGATCTATGATACGGTCGGCGAACGCCTGTCCCGGATCGCCGATCTATCCCAAATCGGAACACTGGCGGGCTACAGGTTTCTCGATCCGTCCGGAAACGTGATCGGCGGCAGCGCCGAGGTCGGTCTGTCACTGGCCCATGTGGATGAAGTCGCTATGGCATTGCAGGGACAGACCGCGTCCGTCGCCCGCGTGCGTATCCGTTCCAAACCAGAGCCGTTCCTGTACGATTTTAGCCGAGGGACCCGTGTTCGGATCTTTGTGGCCATGCCCGCCATGCTGGATGATGAGCTTATCGGCGCGGTCTATATCAGCCGAACACCGAACCACATCTTTCGGTTTCTCTATGGCGAGCGTCTTAATCTGGCCCGGGCGGGCCTGTTCGTGCTGCTGGCAACGGCGCTTGTCGGCTTTCTGTTCTGGCGCTTCATCACCCGCCCCATCCATAGCCTGATCCGCCACATGTCGGCGTCCGATACCCGGCGCTGGACATGGCAACCCATCGACCATCTGGGCACCCGAGAGATTGAAAACCTCAGCGACAGTTTCCAATCCCTGACGGAACGGTTGCAAACCCAGCAAGACGCGCTCAGGTCCTACACCGCCCATGTCACCCACGAGCTCAAGTCGCCGATGACGGCGGCCAAAGGGGCACTGGAACTGCTCAGAGACGGCGATATGCCGGAGGATCAACGCCAGCGGTTTCTGGCAAATGTCGCGCGCGACATTGACCGGATGGAGACCCTTTTGGCGAAAATGCGGGAATACAGCCTGGCTGATCAAAAGCTCGACGGCGGTGAAACCGATCTGATGGATGTTCTTGCCGAGATCCGGTCCTCTTTCCCTCAGGCCGGTGTCGGGATCGGGCGGAACGATGCCAAAGTTCCCGTGGGCCGCGACGCCTTGTTGATCATCCTGTCTCACCTGGTTGGAAACGCCAGCCAGCACAGGGCAACCCGCGTCTTGCTGGACTGCACCCGTGACGCTGGTTCGGTGACCCTAACCGTGACCGACAATGGCAAAGGCATCAGCGAAGGCAATCTCGACAAAGTTTTCACGCCGTTTTTCACGACCCGACGCGATGACGGGGGCACAGGTATGGGGCTGAATATCGTGAAATCCGTGGTCGAGGCCTCGAACGGCAAAATCGACTTCCAGAGCAGCCCGCAAGGCGTTTCGTTTCACATCGTCTTCGACCGCACCGGCCATAGCCATTTGCAGCGCGGTCTTTAAAGGCGCGGCTGCCTTTCAACAAACACGGTCAGCAGATGAGATCAAACCGGGGACACACCGTTCACGTTCAGATAAATCGCGTAGAGGCTGCTTGTTCCCGCCGCAAACAAGCGGTTCAGTTTGGCACCGCCGAAACTCACGTTTCCAACCATCTCGGGAATATGCACTTTGCCGATCAAATCTCCTTGCGGGTTGAGGCAGTGAATGCCATCGGCGGCTGAGCTCCAGATGCGGCCGTCCCGGTCGGGTCTGAATCCGTCAAACAGCCCTGCAGAACAGTTTGCAAAGACCTCACCCCCTGACAGAGTTTTTCCGCTGCTCGATACGCTGAACCTGCGAATGTGCGCGGGCCCGTCGGGGTCATGCGTGACACCTGTATCGGATATGAAAAGGCTGCTCTCGTCCGGCGAAAAGGCCAGACCATTGGGTTTTACAAAGTCGGTCGCGACGGCGGTGATTTCGGTCGTGTCAGGATCGATGCGATAGACATGGCAGGCACCGATTTCGCTGTCTGCGCGCTCGCCTTCATAATCCATCATGATGCCGTAGGACGGATCGGTGAACCAGACCGAGCCATCGGATTTCACCACCACATCATTGGGGGAATTCAACCGTTTGCCCTGCCACGCATCGGCCAGAACGGTAATTGACCCGTCATGTTCGGTGCGGGTCACCCGTCTGGTCAGATGTTCGCAGGACACCAGCCGCCCTTGGCGGTCTACCGTATTGCCGTTGGCGTTGTTTGAGGGCTGGCGAAACACCGAGACCGTGCCATCCGTGTCATCCCACCGCATCAGGCGGTTGTTGGGAATGTCCGACCAGACCAGATATCGACCGGCTGCGAACCACGCCGGCCCTTCGGACCAGCGCGCGCCGGTCCACAGACGCTCGACCCGGGCATGGCCGATGAAACAGGCCTCGAATTCTTGTTCGATGACTTCGAACCCTGTGCCATCCAGTACACCAAACATCACTCCGCTCCTTTGTTTAAGGGGGCTGATCGCACCCAATCTCATATGCCCGTTGCTTCTGACCAAGGATTGGCCCGCATCATGGCCCTGTCCCGGGTCAATGGGCCGATCCGCAGGGTACCTCAGCCTTTCAGTTCGTCCGGCAACAGAGCATCGGGCATGTTCTGATAGCTGACCGGGCGCAGCCAGCGGACAATGCCCAGCGTTCCCACGGACGTGGCGCGGACATCGGTGCTGGCCGGATATGGCCCGCCATGCATCATGGCCGAGCAGACCTCGACCCCCGTCGGGAAGCCGTTGACCAGAAGGCGACCGGCTTTTTCTTCAAGGATCGGCATCAGGTCGCGGGCCAGTTCGGTATCGCTGTCATCCATGTGCAGGGTCAGGGTCAGTTGACCCTCCAACCCCTCGGCGAGGGCCTTCATCTGGTCGGTGTCTTCGCACAAGACGATGATACCTGCCGCGCCAAAGACCTCATGCTGCAGCTTGGGGTTGGCCATCCACTCAGCCGCGCTGACCTTGAACAGCGCAGGCATGGCCGTGCGTTTGCCGGTGGCCGCGCCGCAGGATGTAACCTCGGTCATCAGATCGCGGAAGGCGCGGACGCCCTGTTCGTATGCGTCGTGGATACCGTCGGTCAGCATCTTCTGCTCGGCCGTGTCATTCAGGGCCGCAACACAGGCCGCTTCCAAGGCATCGGCCTCTGGCCCCTTGACCATGACGGCCACGCCGGGATTGGTGCAGAACTGCCCGGCCCCCATGGTCAGCGACGCCGCCCAGCCCGCGCCGATCTCAGCCGCGCGGGTGCCCATGGCTTCGGGCAGGCAGAACATCGGGTTGACCGAACCCAGTTCGCCATAAAACGGGATCGGCTGCGGGCGGGCATGGCACAGATCATAAAGCGCCCGGCCCCCGGCCAGCGATCCGGTAAAGCCAACGGCGGTGATCTCGGGGTGCTGCACAAGGGCCGAGCCGACCTCGCGCCCTGACCCTTGCACGATCTGGAAAGTGCCCGTAGGCATGCCGCAGATCTCGATGGCCTTGGCGATGGCCTGCGCCACCAGTTCCGCTGTGCCCGCATGGGCGCTGTGGCCCTTGACGATCACCGGGCACCCTGCGGCCAAAGCCGAAGCGGTATCCCCGCCCGCCGTAGAAAAGGCGAGCGGGAAGTTCGACGCCCCAAAGACGGCCACAGGGCCAATGGCTTTGTGCGTCAGGCGCAGATCAGGACGGGGGAGTGGCGTCCTGTCAGGAAGTGCGCCAACTTGGCGGGTATCAAGATACCCGGTCTCTTCGATCAGATCGGCGAACATGCGCAACTGGCCTGTCGTGCGTCCGCGTTCGCCCACCAGACGAACCTCAGGCAAGCCGGTTTCGGCCATGCCGGTTTGGGTGATCTCATCGCCCAGCACATCCATCTGGTCGGCGATTGTGCGCAGGAACGCGGCACGTTCGCTTCGCGGTTTACCGGAATAGGCGCGGAAATCGCGGCGGGCCGCGCGGCAGGCAGCGTCCACCTGCGCGGCGGTGGCCTGGGCAAAGCTTTGGCCGTCAAGGTCGTCAGAGGCGCGCAGGTTGTCTGACCCGACCCAGGTGCCGTCGATCAGGTTTTGTCCAAGGATCATGTTATCTTCCCCATCTCAGGACCAGCGGGTCCAGCGGTTTCAAAAGGTCTACCAGCCGGTCGCGGATGGCCGGTTGCAGCGGGTCGATCGGGTGGCGGCAGAAATCGGAAGCAATCACGCCCCCTTCGACCATCGCGGCCTTGCAGGATTGCCAGCCGCATTGTCGGTTTTCATGGTTGATCACCATCGCGACACGGCCATAGGCGGCGGTTGCCTCGTCCACGCGGCCGGCAAGGTGATGCGTGATTACCGGTTTGATCTGGTCGACAATCATGCCCGAGGTCATCGACCCCGTGGCCCCCGCATCCAGATCGGCCAGCAGAGTGATGCCCTCTTCGCCGTCAAAGGGCGCTTCAATCGCGTCGCCGCCTTCAGCGATCAGAGCCCGCAGCTTGTTGGCCGCGCGGGGGCATTCGATCTTGAACAGCTTCACCATCTCGATCTCTTGCGCCATGCGCACCAGCAGGGGCACCGGCAGATCGACGCCAGACAAGGGCGCGTCCTGCACCATGATCGGGATGCCGAGCTGACCCACGGCGGCAAACTGATCATAGGTCTGCTGCGCGTTCCCCTTCAAAAGCGCCCCGTGATAGGGCGGCATCATCATCACGATGTCCGCGCCCAGATCCTTGGCGAAATGCGCCCGTTCCACCGCGATCTGGGTGGCGAAATGACTGATCGTCACGATCATCGGCACGCGGCCTGCAACATGCTCAAGGCTCAGCCGGGTCAGGATTGCGCGTTCCTCGTCCGAGATCAGGAACTGTTCCGAGAAATTGGCCAGCACGCAAATCCCATCCGCGCCCTGATCGATCAGGCAATCCAGAACGCGCTTCATGCCCTCAAGATCAAGCGATCCGTCATCGTGGAACGGTGTCGGCGCGACAGGCCAGATACCGGTATAGGTCATGGATTACTCCGTAATCTCAAAGTGTTTCAGGTGTTTGTCCGTGATCTCGATCCCCAGACCGGGCTTAGTGTCGTCCAGATCAAGGAACCCGTCCACTGCCTCGGGGTCGCCTTCAAAGATGTAGTAGAACAGCTCATTCCCGACCTCGACATCGAAGACAGGGAAATACTCGCTGATCATGCAATTGGCGTTGGCCATGGTCAGATGGTAATTGTGCATCTGGCCTGCATGGGGGATCACGGGCACCTGAAACGCCTCGGCAATCGCATTGATCTTTTGCGCGGCGTTGATGCCGCCGACGCGGTTGGTGTCATATTGCAGGACACTGACGGCCTTTTTCTCGATCAGGTCCTTGCAGCCGATGATTGAGAATTCATGCTCGCCGCCCGAGATCGGGATGATGTTCATCGCATTGAGTTCACGATAGCCCTCGACATCATCGGCGATCACGGGCTCTTCCAACCAGCGGGGTTCGTATTTGACCAGCTTGGGCAGCATCCGCTTGGTGTAATCGAGGTTCCAGCCCATGTAGCATTCAACCATCAGATCGACGTCATAGCCGATGACCTCGCGCACCGCCTCGACCCGTTTGAGGTTTTCGCGCATCCCCGCCATGCCGTCCTTTGGGCCCCAGCCGAACCGCATCTTGTAGGCGGAATAGCCGTTCTTTTGCGCCTCGGCGGCCTCGGCCTGCATCACGTCGATGGGGCCGGAATAGAGCTTGGAGTAATAGACCGGGATCTTCTCTTTGGTGCGCCCGCCCAACAGTTTGAACACCGGTTTACCCGCCAGCTTACCCATCAGATCCCAGATCGCCAGATCAACAGCCGAGATCGCGATCATCCCGATCCCTTTCCGCCCCCAGGCATGGCTGCGGCGGTACATCTTTTCCCATAAGTAGGCATAGTCGAACGGGTCCTCGCCAATCACCAGCGGGGCAAACCATTCGTCGATGGCCGCTTTGACGACCGAGGGCGCAAGGGCCGCGTTGCCGATGCCGACGGTGCCATCCTCGGTCTCGATCTCGCAGGTCAGCCATTGGTGGAAGCGGAAGGACGACATCGCATCGCCCTTTTCATAGAGCGCGTCCGAGGCATTGGTGCAGAAATTGCCGGTGGGTGGCACGGTCGGTCCGGTCCAGTTCCAGACGCGGGTGCGTACGGATTTAATCTTGGTCATCTTAGTCCTCTCAGTCCGCGCTGCGATCAGCGCGATGTGTTTTGGCCATACGCACCAGCAGATCAAACGCCTGCCGTGTTGCGCCCGGATTGGCCTTGTTCTGTCCGGCGATATCAAAAGCGGTGCCATGGGCCGGGGTGGCGACCGGGATGGGCAGCCCACCTGCAACGGTCACGCCGCGTTCAAACCCCATCAGCTTGATCGCGATCTGGCCCTGGTCGTGATACATGGTCACAACCGCATCGACCTCACCCAGCTGCGCCTTGAGGAACACCGTGTCCGAGGGCCAAGGGCCGGTCACATTCATCTGTTTTTCCTGCGCTTTGCGCACGGCGGGTTCCAGAATGTCGATCTCTTCCCGACCAAACTTACCGTTGTCCCCTGCATGGGGGTTCAGCGCCGCCACCGCGATGTTCGGGCGCGCTTTGCCCGCCTTGCGCAGCGTATCATTGGCCAGATTGACCGCCTTCAATATCCCCTCTTCGGTGATATTGGCCGCCACATCCTTAAGCCCGATATGCGAGGTCACGCGGGTCGTCATCAGCTCATCCAGAACATTCAGTTCCGAGTGATAGCCGGTATGCCCCATATAGCGCGCCATATAGCGGTGCTCATCCTCGGCATTGAGGCCCGCAGCGGTCATCGCGGCCTTATTGAACGGGCCGAACAGGATGCCGTCCACCTGCCCCGCCATCGCCAGATCCATCGCCTTGTCGAGACAGCGCAGGGATGTCGTGCCGCCCTCGACTGTAACTTCGGCGATCTGCACGTCCTCTGGCGCGATTGTGTCGAGTTCCAGATGCGTCAGGCCTGGCTGGTCGGCCACCGCGTCCACGGTGTTCAGCGGCACATCCAGTCCGGCCTGTTCCGCGCCGCGCTGCCAGAGGTGACTGTCGCCCACCAGCACGATATCGGCTGCGTCCTGCACGCCGTCCTGATTGAGCAGCTTGGCGATCAACTCTGGCCCGATCCCCGACGGGTCGCCGGGGACGATGGCGATACGAGGTTTGGTCATGCCACGCCCTCCCAATGTTTGGAAAATCCATCGGGCAGGATGACCATCACGTCCGGCTCTTTGCCCGTGTCAAAGGTCTGCACCACCTCGAACGTATCGAGGTTGAACCGCTGCACCTGCTCGCAATCGATGGCGATATAGGCGAATGCGGCCTCATCATCGATACACAGCGCCAGCGGGTTGGCCGGCGTTTTCTGGTCGTGCAGCATCTCACCTGTTGCTTCGTCGAACACCGAAAACGACCCGCCGAAATGGTTCATGGTTACCAGCCGGTTGCGTTTGCCGTCATAGTAAATACGGCAAGGATCGTCCGGCGTTGGGAACGTGCGCTCGATCTCAAGCGTGTCGGTGTTGATCACCGCCACCGTGTTGGAAATCCGCTGCGAGGTATAGAGCGTCCGCACCTCTTCGCGCAGGCACCGCCCCTCGGGCTTTTGCCCGGTCTTGATCGAGATCGGTGTGACCCCGGCATCATACGGGTTGAAGACCGTCACATCGCCCGAGGTCAGGTTCATCGAATAGGCCGTATGCCCATCCCGGGTCAGCGCAAACAGGTGGCATTTGGTGCCGCCGGTGGGCGTGATGTGATCCCACCCCTGATCGAAGGCGCGCGGGTTTTCCTTGACCAGCAGATGCCCGGTCCATTCCGACAGCACATATAGCCGCCCCTGCCCGTCAAGCCCGATCCCATGCGGGCGGCGGTGGTCGCCCAGATCATAGGTGTGCACGATTTCCTGCTTGCGGATATCGATCACGATGACCGAGCGGCCCTCCAGCCCTTCAATGCCCGAGTTCTGCACTCCGTAATGCCCGACATAGGCATAGTGAAACTCATCATCGACCACGAATTCATGGGGGAAATGCGGCAAATCCAAACGCCCCTGTCGGGCGCCCGTTTCAATATCGTACCAGCTTACGCAATGGCTGCATTTTTCAATCAGCATCATGGATTGCGCCATTCGATCTCCCTCCGGTGGTCGTCTTCAATTGGGGTCCGTGACCGGCCACTCGCCAGCCGGTCACGGAAAGGGGTATCAGCGCTCGAGCGCGCCAACGCCCGAGAAGCGGAACGCTTCCTGTTCCAGCGCGTTCAACTCATCCGCGCTCATCTGATCATGGGCCACCGTGATGCGGCCAAGGAAGACAAAGGGCAGTTCGTCCTGACGGCCCTCAAGATGCGCCTTGATCGCTTCGGCCGTGGCCGCGCCCACATCATCGCCCATGCGCATCGGCGTCGCGTCCAACTCACCCCGGCGGATGGCTTCCAGTTCAAGCCCGGTGCCGCCCCAACCGGTTGAGAACACGTCTTTCTCTTTGCCGACGGCGACCTGCGCCTCGACCGAGCCCATGGCCATTGCGGTGTTGGCGTTATGGATGATCGTGGCCTCAGGATACGCCTGCAGGATCAGGCTGGTGCCTTCAAAACCGCCTTCGCGCTGGTACTCACCGTAATGTTCATAAACGGTGGTCCAGTTACCTTTCTCTTCCACGCAGGCCTTGAAATCGCCCGAGCGCTGATCGTCGGTGATGCCCGGAATACCCCGGTTCATCGCCATGGTTACGTCGTTGCCCAGACGTTCCAGCATGTAGTCGCACATGGTCAGCGCACCGGCGGCGGAACTGAAATCGAACCACGCATCGGGCTGGTTCTTCAGATCCTTGGGCGGCGTGTGGAAGGCCCAGACAAAGGTGGCAAAGCCATCATTACCCGCCATTTTGTCAATATTGTCCGCCTGAATCGCCAGTTCTGACGGCCCGAAGATCACGAAGTCATACAGATCGGAATCCTGCACCACCTGATTGGCATAGGTCGATTGCAGGCTGTGTTCGATCTGACGGCTGGCGAATTCTGTGGTCTCGTATTCGATGCCCAACTCTTCCAGCCGTTTTGTCATCGCCAGATAGTTGCGCGCCCAGAAATCCGAGGTATCCGCCGACGGATAGATCAGCGCGATCTGCAGTGGGCCGTCCTGTGTGCCGCTGTATTTCACCGCCTCGGCCCCGGTTGTCGCCTGCAGCGCTTCCAGCTTGCCGTCGGCGTTCACCTCGCCCGGAACCCAGTAGTCGCGGTCTTCGATGCCCGGCAGTTCTTTCAGGGGCAGGTTGCCCTCGGCCCAGGCCGCTGCGGCACACAGGCAAAACGCGCTTGTCGTCAGTAGTGCTTTGTTCAATTGTTTCACGGTAAGTCCTCCCTTTCGCGAATAAGTGGGGTCTTGCAGGTGCGTCGGGGCTCCTATCCCCCGGCGCACCACTTTGTTGCCTTAGCCGCTTGGCGCAGGCTCGGTTGCCAGTCCCGCCCCGAGGGCCAGCAACAGGATCAGTGCGCCGATCAGCGCGGCTGAAAAACGGATGAGTTTACGGGCTTCTTTGCTGCGCAGTCCGGCCAGCAGCCCATGCGCCCCGTCCCGGTCCTTCTTCTGCATCCAGGTGTACAGAGCGACCGAGCTGACGATCACCACGCCCGAGGCGACGGATTGCCAGAAGAACTCGATCCGCAGGGTCACCAGTGCATTGATCATCATCGACAGCAGCAGCACCCCGGCCAGCGACCCCAGCATCGAGGCGCGCCCGCCGAACAGGGACGTACCGCCCACAACCACCGCCGCAATGACATGCAGGTTGAAATAGGGGGCCGAGGTCGCCTGAATCGCGTTCAGCTTGCCGGTCAGCATCACGCCCGCCATCGCCGCCGCTGCGCCCATCAGCACATAGGCGTAGATCTTGTGGCGGTCGACCGCGACGCCGGTCATCTCACTGGCCTCGGGGTTGGAGCCGATGGCAATGGTGTAGCGCCCGAAATAGGTGCGGGTCAGGACCACATAGCCAACGGCCATGGTGATCAGGCCCAGAACAACCGGCACCGGAATGAAACCGGGGATCTGGCCGCGCCCGATCTCAGTGATCAGGTCAGGAAACCGGGCCAGCACCAGACCTTTGGCAATGACCAGCGCCAGACCGCGATAGACAAGGTCCATGGCCAGCGTTCCGATCAAGTCCGGCACTTTGAAGCGGGTGATGACCAGCCCGTTGATCAGGCCCATGATCGCGCCCATCAGAATGGCCAGCGGCACCGCGATCCAGGCCGGAAAGCCGTATTGCTTGACGAGAAAGGCCATCAGAATGGCCGACAGCGCCGCGACCGAGCCAATCGACAGGTCAATGCCGCGCTGAGTGATGACAAAGGTCATCGCCATCGCCATCGGCATATATAGCGCCGCGTCCAGCAGGATCAGGTTGAGGTTGGTCAGGCGGAAATACCGCGCGGGTTCGGCAATGCCCATGAAGATCAGGATCGCGAGGATCATGACCATGGGGCCGATGAAGGCCAGATAAGGTTCCAGCCGGTCCATCAGTGTCTTTTCGGGATGCGTGGTTGTTGCAGACATCTCTTTACTCCTCACGCAGCCGCATCCTGGGCACCTACGATCAGGCCCAGAACATCCTGCACGGAACTTTCCGCAGTTTTGACAACACCAACGGCGCGGCCACGGCGCTGCACATGAATGCGGTCCGACACTTCGAACACATCATCCAGCGAGTGCGAGATCAGGATCACCGCCAGCCCCTGCTCGCGCAGCGCCTTGATCAGTTTCAGCGTCCGCGCTGTCTCCTGCGGGCCCAAGGCCGCAGTGGGTTCATCCATCACCAGCAGGCGCAGGTCTTCGTGATAGACCGCGCGCGAGATTGCCACCGCCTGACGCTGACCGCCCGACAGGCTTTCGGTCATCACATCCATTGACCGCAGACGCACGCCCAGGCGTTCTTCCAGCACCCGCGCGGCCTCGGTCTTCATGCGTTTGTTGTCCAGAAACGGGATGCCGAAAAAGCTGTTGGTCAATTCGTTACCAAGAAACATGTTGGCGGCAGGCGACAGATGATCGGCTAGCGCCAGCGTCTGGTAGACCGCGTCGATCCCGTTTGCGATAGCGTCCGAATGGCTGGACATCTCTAGCGGTTGGCCGTCCAGCAGAATCCGGCCTTCGGTCGGCTGATGCACCCCGGTCAGGATCTTGATCAGCGTAGACTTACCGGCCCCGTTGTCGCCGACGATGGCCAGAACCTCGCCCGCATAAGCGGTCAGGTCCACGTCCTGCAGCGCCGTCACACCGCCAAAGCGCTTTGTTATTCCTTGCATTTGAACCAATGGCGTGTCGCTCATGGTTTCCTCCTCTGCGCATAGCTCCGCCAGGGCGGTCAATCGACCGCTCGCAGGTTCTTGCGCGTTTTCATTCCTGCCGAATGCGGCCCCTTTTTCAGGGGCCGCCCGTGGGCTTACTTGCCCCAGATTTTCGAATAGGCCTCGCGGTAGGGGCTGTCGGGGTCGAACTGGTTGGTATCGCCCAGCTTGGCCAGCCCTGCCTCGGTCACCAGCGCGGGCGAGGTGATATAGCCCGAGCATGCCTCACCCTGAATGGCGCGGTTCAACTCATCCACCAGTTGCCAGCCCTGCAGGTTCAGCGGCTCGGCCACGGTGATGGTCTGATAGTTGCCGCTGCGGATACGCTGGAACGCAGCCTCGGACCCATCGCCAGCAGACCCCGCCTGCGGGCCATCCTCGGACGAGATGCCAGCGGCGGCCAGTGCCGGACCCATGAAGTCGAAATAAAGATCATTGATCGCCAGCGCATGCGTCCACTGATCGCCGTATTTCTGCAGCAGGCTGGTGGTCAGCGGTCCCATCCGGGCCGAGGTATCGGCGATGGGCGTGTCGACATATTCCAACACCGTGCCGCCTGCGGCCTCGATGGTTTCCTTGATGCGGTCGGCCTTGTCGATGGCGATCTGATAGGTCGAGTCGGTGAAGATGATCGCACCGACCCCATCGCCGCCATCCTCCATGGCCCATTCAGCGGCGACCTCGGACACAGTCATCGCGTCGGTCGAGACATTGGCAAAGATACCGCCCGGCGCATCGCAGCCGATCTTGGGACCCGAATGCCAGGCGACAATCGGGATGCCTGCGGCCACCACGCCTTCCAGCGCAGCCTGCTGTTCCACGGCGTCAAAGCCGTTGATGATGATCCCGTCCGGCTGCAAGGCCAGCGCCTGACCAATCGCCCCGGTGCGGCCCTGGATCGAGCCTGCGCCGTCCAGCACGCGGACCTCCCAACCGATGGTGTCCACGGCCTCTTCCACGCCGTTGGTCACGCCCAGAATACCGCCGTTCTTCAGGTCCGCGGCGACGACGACAATCGATTTGCCCTCGGCCGCTGTTGGCCCTGCGGTGGGCCCGTCAAAGGCGGTCTCGGCCATTGCTGGCATCCCCAGACCGGTCAGAAGGGCAGCGGCGGATACCGCCATGAACGTCCGTTTCAGCATAATCTCCTCCCTTATGCTTTTACTTGCTGGCGCCTTTGCGCCGCTGGGCGTAACCGGCAATGCCGATTGCGATCAGAAGCGTGACACCGTTGAACATCGGCTCGACCCAGAAGGACCCACCGAATTGTTGAATGCCCGAGATACCGACAGCCAGGATCGCGACACCCACGACTGTTCCCCAGACATTCACACGTCCCGGCTTGATGGTGGTGGACCCCAGAAAGGCCCCGACCAAAGCAGGCAACAGGAATTCCAAACCGACCGAGGCTTGCCCGATCCGAAGTTTCGACGCCAGAAGCACCCCGGCAAAGGCGGTGATCAGGCCCGATGACATGAAAGCTCCGATAACGAATTTGCGCGTCGGGATACCGTTCAACTGCGCGGCGCGCTGGTTGGCGCCAATCGCATAGAGGTATCGACCGATGGGCGTGTATTCCAGGATCAGCCACATGGCGACCGTGATCCCCAGCACATAGAACCCGGTGATCGGCAGGCCGAAGACAAAGGTACCGTTGATGGCATAGAAGCTTTCAGGCAGTGCGCCCACCATCTGACGGCCACCGGTGTGCCACAGGGCCAGCGCGTACAGAACCGTGCCGGTGCCCAGCGTGGCGATGAAACTGTCGATCTTGGCGACCTCGACCAGCAGCCCGTTCAGGAACCCGGTCAACAGACCCAGCGACAGCACGATGGCCACGGCGATGGGCCACGGAATGCCGAACATGGTCTGCAGGGAAATCGCCAGAATGTGCCACAACACGATGCCATAGCCCACCGTCAGGTCGATGCGCCCCGCCGCCATCGGGATCATCGCCCCCAGCGACAACAGCGCGATGATCGCCTTGTCCGAGATAATGGCCCGCAGGTTCAGCATCGTCGGAAAGGTGTTGGGCAGCAGGATCGAGAACAGGATGATCAGGAACGCCGTCAGCAGAACCAGACCATAGACCGGCAGAAACCGCAGAATGCGCGTTTTCAGCGAGGCGTTTTTTAGCTCGGCCTTGGTGGGTTCCAGCGCGTTGGATTCAAGCGATTGCATATCTCAGTTCCTTAACTCGCAACGGCGTTCGAGGCCGAGGCAGCCTGTATGAGGTTTTCTGTGGTCAGTTCCGTGCCCGACAATTCGCTCACGATCTGGCCTTGGCTAAACACGATGGCGCGGTGGCAGATGGCGGCGACCTCTTCGAAATCGGTCGAGACGACGATGATGCCTACGCCCTCTTCCATGGCGCGGTTCAGCAGGGCATAGATTTCGGCCTTGGCCCCCACATCCACGCCTGCGGTCGGGTCTTCGCAGATCAGCAACTTGCGCTTTGTTTCCAGCCAGCGCCCGATCACGACCTTTTGCTGGTTTCCGCCCGACAGGCTTTCGATGGCCATGCTCTGGTCATTGGGCGACAGGGCGACCCCCTTGCCGATGCGGGCCGCGCTTTCGGTTTCCGCGCGGGTGCTCATGAAAGACAGCAGCGACCGCCCGATGGCCGCCGGATTCAGAAACGTGTTCTCGCGAATGGTCAGCGACATGGCCACCGATTCCTCGGTCCGGTCGCGCGCCACCAAGCCGATGCCCGAGGCCATGGCTGTCTGCGGCGACGACAGATCGGGGCTTTCGCCATGCAACGTGATCTCTCCGTCGAACATCTCGGACCCGAACAGCGCGCGCGAGACATGCTCGTGCCCCGCCCCGCGCAGGCCCACCAGGCCCACGATCTCATGCGCCTGAAGCTGAAAGCCGACGTTATGCGCGGCCTCCATATTCAGGCCGGACACCTGCAAAATCGTGTCGCCCGGCGGCGTGTCGGGTTTCACCACCTGCCGCGTCTTGCGGCCGACAATCATGTAAACCAGTTCCTCGGGCGTGGTGTGGTCGATGCTGCGCAGCCCGACCATCTCACCATCGCGCAACACGGCAACGCGATCCGCGATCCGGAAAATCTCATCCAGACGGTGCGAGACATAGATCATGCCGACCCCCTGTTCCTTGAGCGGGCGCAGCGCCTCGAACAGTCGTTCGACCTCATCGGCGGGCAATGAGGCCGTGGGTTCGTCCAGAACCAGATAATCGCAATCCACCGCCAGCGCCCGCGCGATGGCAACCAGCGACTTTTCGGTCCGCGACAGGTCCTGCACCCGTGTGGTCGGGTCGAATTCACACCCGACTTTGTCCAGCGCCCGCTGCGCAAAGCCTTCGACCGATTTCCAGTTGATCAGGCCACCCTTGCGCGAATAACCCAGCGCCAGCGCGATGTTTTCAGCCACGGTCATCCATTCGATCATGCCCAGATCCTGATGGATAAAGGCCACCGACTGGCGCTCGCCGAACCCTCCGGGACGGTGCTCATAGGGCCGTCCATCGATCAGAACGCGCCCCTCATCCGCCTTGTGGATACCGCCGAGGATCTTGATCAGAGTCGATTTGCCCGCGCCGTTTTCGCCCAGAAGTGCCACGATTTCACCGCGCTCAACGTTCAGGGACACATCGCGCAGGGCATAGGTGCCGCCAAAATGCTTCTTTATCCCGTCAAAGAACAGATTGTTGTGCGCAGTGGCCGGCACGGCGGTCTCCTCCCAGGTCGGGGTCCCTCTGCTGCTCCTCAACAACGTATTGAGTTACCCGTAACGTTACGTTAGCATTCTCCTAGGCCAATCAGATGTCAATAAAAAAGAGTTACCCGTAACGTAAATGAGCAGCGATCCGGATAAATCAAATAAGAACAATAAGATAAGCCTTGCCGAGGTTGCCAAGGCTGCAGGCGTTTCCAAGATGACGGCCAGCCGGGTGTTGCGGGACGAGGGTGGTTTTTCCGAAAAAACCCGCGCCAAGGTCATGGCCGAGGTCGAGCGGCTGGGCTACCTGCCGAATCGTCTGGCGACGGTCTTTGCGGGTGACAAGAAATCGACCTTTGTCGGGGTCAGCATTCCCGAATTGGGCAACGAAATCTTCGCGCAGGTTCTGGAAGGCATCGACCGGAAACTGGGCGCGTTCGGGCATCAGACGGTGCTGGGCCTGACCGAGCACGAAATCGACCATGAAGAGAAATGGATCGAAACGGTGCTGTCCTGGCAACCGGCGGGGCTGATCGTCACCGGCAGATCGCACAGCCCGAAAGCCATCCAGATGCTGCGCGGCGCGGGCATTCCGCTGGTCGAGATCTGGGATTTCAACTCCAGCCCTTTAGATATGTGCGTCGGCCTGAACCATTTTGACAGCGGCTACAGCATGGGCCGCTATCTGGCTGGAATGGACTATCGCAAATTCGGCTATGTGGGCACTTCGCATGACGTAGCGAACGCGGCAACCGCCCGTCTTCAGGGGTTCTCGAAAGCAATCGAGGATGCGAAGGGGCGGCTTGAGAAGCAATTGCTTCTGAAGGACACTCCGGGCTTTTACACCGGGTTTTACGGCACCGAACAGCTATTGGCAGCCCATCGCGATGTCGAAGTCATTTTCTACCAGAATGACAATATGGCCATCGGCGGGTTGCACTATGCGCAGAAAATCGGGTTAAGCGTGCCTGATGACATCGGAATTGCGGGATGGGGCGATTTACCGATTTCGGCGATACAACCCTATCGGCTGACGTCAATCGCAGTGCCTCATCTGAAAATCGGCCAGATCGCGGCTGAGATGGTCCTGGCACAAATCAATGGTGAGCCGACAAAGTCTGCAAAGGACGTGGGATTCCGATTGATCCCGGGAAGTACCGTCAGGAAAACCACGCCGAATGGATAAGTGGCGCGCAAAATCGAAGCGGCTCCAGGACTGTGCGCCAATCACCCACGTTCGGGTCTAACCGGCCACTGGCGTGCTGCCTTGTGCCCGACTGCAACTAAGCTTCACGACCCTTCTTTCGTGACGACAACGGCGAATTCGGGATTCTGGTCCGCGAACGCGCCGCCTGCGACATCTCCACAAAGCTGATCCACCTTGAAACCGGCCTCGGCCACTTCTTCGGTCAGGCGTTCCGGGCTGAAATATTGCAACCAGTTATATACCGTCTGGGCCGTACTGCGCTCTGGGAAGATGTTGTATTTGTCCAGCACGACCGCTTCGGCGTCATATTTGAACGTGTTGACGAAGGCGTAATAGTCTTCCGCATGCCAAAAATGGTCGAGTTGGTTTTTCTCGCACAGGCTTGCTTCCTCACGGTCTGCATAGGCCGCCATTGAATAAACATCGAAGAGAACCGCACCGCCATCGCCAAGACATTCGCGCCATATGGTCAGCAGTTGCTGCCGTTGCGCCGGGCTCAGCGCGCAATAGTCACACATGATCATGGTGATAAGGTCAAACCGCGCGTCTGACTGGAATTCCAGATAGTTACCGTGAACATAGTCGATGTCTTGCCCTGCATGACGGGCCTGCTTTCGGGCGTATTCAATCGAATTGTCCGAGAAATCGATGCCCGTAACCCGCGCACCTGACCGCGCCAGCCGAGAGGTATACAAGCCCGGCCCACAGCCAAAGTCGCATACGGATTTGTCAGGGCCAAGACCGAAACGGTTTGTGATCCACTCGGACGAGTGTTCCAGGAACTGCGCATTCCGAGACGAAACATCTATCGCACCGTTCAAATGAAACCGCAGCATCTGCCCTGAGCGGTGTTCATCCGCCCAAAGCGCTTCAGCGGTATAAACGCTGAAAGGCTCAGGCCGCTTGAAAATCTCTTCGAGTTTTCCGAACACGTGTCGATACCTTCCTGGTAACACCGCTGTTTTTGGTCAAAGACCGCATCCATCCGAAACCACAGAAAACCATTCAGGAAAAGTGGGGGCTGGGAAAAAGCAGGGCTTTGGCGCGCTCAAAAAAGCCTGTGTCTAAGCGCAAGCCGCACCTTCACATCGAAGAGTAAACCTGCGGTGATGCTTCGCAGCAAGGCCAGCGCCCACAAAGGCACTGATACCGGTAATGATATGTCTTCTGTTCGTCACAGCTCTTTCGATCTGCCTTTGGGGATGCCCCAGGTTTGGCGTCCGCCCGTCCGAAGTGATGATTGAGCAAGCTTGCCGCAGCCTAGCGCAGCATCCGACAGCATGTCTATCAGCGGGCAGACACTCAGATGCGGGTGTGTCTGTGACCAACGAAGGCTGGCGCGGGGCATTTTGATCGGACGCAAAAGGTTCACCGGAACGCGAAACCATCGGCAAAAATCTGCCTCCAGCGTCAACTCCGTTCGCATTCTCTGACGGCAGCACGTATTCCTGACTGGGAACCAACAGCGAGGAAAGCGTCTTGGCAGCTACAGTGATTCAGGAAGACCTGACGATTCAAGGTGACATGGTTGCCGATGACGGAGCGATCTCTGTCGCTGGCACCGTGACGGGCGACATCGAAGCTAAATCTGTTGAAGTTCTGGCACCGGGAACCGTTAAGGGCCACGTTCAGGCCGGGGATGTCAAAATCGCGGGCAGCGTTGAAGGCAGCGTAAAATGCCGCGCTTTGGCGTTGGAGGAAAAGTGCGCGTTGAAGGCGGACGTGACAGCCGGAACCATGACCGTAAGTTCAGGGGCCAAGATCAGCGGTCGGGTGGAAGCCAGCGGCGGTTAGTGCGCGCGCCCGTCGCATGGCTAAGAAACGCCGGATGACCGCAATCGCGTTTCGCACATGC
>NZ_JBQFOW010000026.1:0-24154 GCF_056533855.1 Ruegeria sp. F11
GGTCCAGACCCGCGCGTTGGCATCGGTGTCCCAGCCGGTCGCCAGTTCGCCGCGCAGGGTCCCGTCGGGGGCAATCTCGGTCAGCGTATCGAACACCGCACCGCGCGCGACCTGTTCCAGACTGTCATCGCGCGGCACGGCCAAACGCAGCACGCCACCCGTTTTCGGAGTATCCGCCAACGACGCGCCCGTCGCCGCCAGCAGCGCAGCAGCGGCACCCGAGGCGAACAGGGCACGGCGGTCCATGCGGGTCATGCCACGCCCTCGGCCACGCGGTCCATGATCCGCACCAGTTCCGCGCTGATGCCCGGCTCGGACAGCGCATGACCTGCGTTGCGCACCATCTTCAGTTCCGCATTGGGCCAGCGTTCCGACAAGGCCCAGGCGGCCTGCGGCGGGCAGATCATGTCGTAGCGCCCCTGCACGATATGGCCGGGGATATGGGCGATCTTGTCCATCCGATCCAGAATCTGGCCGTCTTTCTCAAGGAAACCGCCGTTGATGAAATAGTGATTCTCGAGACGCGCAAAAGCCCGCGCATATTCGCCGGGGCTTTCCCCGGTCGATCCGCTGGAATGGATCGAGGCCAGCGCGTTTTCCCAACTGGACCACGCCCGCGCATAGAGGATCTCGGTCGCGCGATCTCCTGAGAATAGCCGTTTGTTATAGGCGCGAATGGTGTCGGACAGTTCGTCCTCGGTCAGCAGGGCGATGAATTTCGACCATTGCTCGGGCCAGAACTTGCCCGCGCCCCCGCCATAGAACCAGTCCAACTCGGCCTGCGTCATCAGGAAGACACCGCGCAGAACCAGACGGTTGACGCGGTCGGGATGGGTTTGCGCGTAGATCAGCGCCAGCGTCGCGCCCCAACTTCCGCCGAACACAATCCAGTCCTCAATATCCAGCAAGGTCCGCAGCCGTTCGATATCGGCGACCAGATGCCACGTGGTGTTGTCCTCGACCGCCGCATGAGGGCGCGATCTGCCGCATCCGCGCTGGTCAAACAGAATCACCCGGTAAACCTCGGGGTCGAAATAGCGCCGCATCGCGGGGCTGCAACCGCCGCCCGGACCGCCATGCAGGATCACCACCGGTACCCCGTCCGGATTGCCGCATTGTTCCATATAGATGCGATGCCCGTCGCCCACATCCACCATGCGCTGATCGAACGGGTCGATCGGCGGGTAAAGATATTGAACTGCGCGCTTTTGGTCCGGGTACTTGTCCATTATGGCCCTATATAGTGCTTAAAACGTAAAAGAGCATACGGAGACAGGAATGCAAGCGCATCCGAACACGGTGGACCCGTCCGAGATCGCAAAATTCGAGGCGATGGCCGCCGAATGGTGGGATCCTCACGGAAAATTCAAGCCGCTGCACATGCTGAACCCCTGCCGTCTGGATTACATCACCCAGCAGATCGCCGGGGAATTTGACCGCGATCTGACCGTTTCGCGCCCGTTCGAGGGCCTGCGCCTGCTGGACATCGGTTGCGGCGGCGGGCTGCTGAGCGAACCTATGGCCCGCCTTGGGGCCGAGGTGGTCGGCGCCGACGCCGCCGAGCGCAACTTGCCCGTCGCGCGCATCCATGCCGAACAATCGGGGCTGCAGATCGACTATCGCCACACCACCGCCGAGGACATGGCCGCCGCTGGCGAGCAGTTCGACGTGGTGCTGAACATGGAGGTGGTCGAGCATGTGGCTGACCCCCTCGGCTATCTCACCGCGACACAACAATTGCTGAAACCCGGCGGGCTACAAGTGTGTTCCACCATCAACCGCAACCCGAAATCCTATGCGATGGCCATTTTCGGGGCCGAGGTCGTCATGCGCTGGCTCCCGCGCGGCACGCATGAATGGAACAAGTTCATCACGCCGGATGAGCTGTTCGACCTGCTGCGCCAAGCCGGGCTGGAGCCGGTGGACCGCAAGGGCTTCGTGTTCAACCCGATCCTGTGGAGCTGGTCGATCTCGGACCGGGATTTGAGCGTGAATTATGTGACGGCAAGTGTGAAGGCGGGCTCTGCTTAGTCGCCTTCCAACTGACGGCGCAAATCCCTGAGCACCGGCAATGCACTGCGCACGCGCTCAAGCCCCAATTCCCCGACCACCCGATTGATCAGCGGTGTGATCGACGAAATCGCCTGATCCCGCGCCCGCCGACCGGCGGGGCTGATGGCGACCATTTTGCGGCGGGCGTCGTCCCAGTCGGGGCGGATGTGGATGTATCCGGCCCATTCCAGCTTGGCCAAGGTGTTGGTCATTGCTCCGCGCGTGACGTGGAAGGTGCTGGCCAGTTGCGCCGGGGTGCGCTCGTCGCCCACATACACAAGGTGGTTCAGCACCGAGAAATGCGAGATTTCCATGCCCTTGGGCAGCACCCGGCTCAGCCGGTTGCGCAGCAGTTGGTCAGCGGTCAGGATCTCGCTGAACAGCGTGACCGCAAGGGCATTTTTCTCGTCCGTCATAAGTCCGGTTCTGGATCAGGGCCCGTCAAAGGGCCGCACGTGCTGCAATGAGGGCACGCGGCGG
This sequence comes from Ruegeria sp. F11, assembly GCF_056533855.1. NCBI lineage: Bacteria > Pseudomonadati > Pseudomonadota > Alphaproteobacteria > Rhodobacterales > Roseobacteraceae > Ruegeria > Ruegeria sp. F11. The sequence continues at coordinate 2,533 of NZ_JBQFOW010000026.1, forward strand.
CGCGCCTCTGTCACAGAACTATCATCCAAATCGAAAATGTGAATGCCCGGATCGGTACCTGCGTCGATCAGCACCTCTCCCCACGGGGCGACAACCATGCTGTGACCGTGGGTGTAGCGTGTTTTGCCGCGCGTTTTAGGGTGCTCTCCAGTCTGGGCGGGGGCCAGCACCCAACAACCGGTCTCAATCGCCCGCGCGCGTAGCAGAGATTGCCAATGCGCCGCGCCGGTCACGGGCGAAAACGCCGCCGGGACGGTCAAGATCTGCGCACCCGCCTGCGCCAGCGCGGCGTAGAGATGCGGAAAGCGGATATCGTAACAGATGGTCAGACCAACCTTGCCAAAATCGGTCTGCGCAATCACGGCCCGGTCGCCGGGGCGGTAGTTTTTCGATTCGCGGAAGGTCTCGGTCTCGGTGACCTGCACGTCGAACATATGGATCTTGTCATAGCGCGCCACGATCTGCCCCTGCGGGTTGATCATGAAGGACCGGTTGGCAAAGCGCCCATCGGCGTCGTGGGTCTTGATCGCCAGCGACCCGATCAGCAGCCACACACCCAGCGCGGCGGCCTGTTCCCGCAGGCCCGCCAGTGTGATGTCGTCTTCTTCATGCTGCAGAACTGCGCGCTGCCGCGTGGTCGAAGTTGAGACGCAATTCGTCACCTCGGGCGTCAGAATGAACCGCGCTCCCTGATCCGCCGCATCGGCCATCAGGGCGCGCACCATGTCCAGATTTTCAGGCGGGTCGTCCGACGAGGTGATCTGCAGCAGCGCCGTTTTCATCAGGCCGCCAGCAGACGGTCCAGCTTGCCCTGACGGTCCAGCTCATACAGCTCATCGCAGCCGCCAACGTGATCCGGGCCGATGAAGATTTGCGGCACGGTGCGTTTGCCGCCTGCGCGCTTGATCATTTCGGGTTTGCGTTTGGGGTGCAGGAATACGTCGATCTCTTTGTACTCGACGCCTTTCTGTTTCAGCAGCCGTTTGGCCGCGTGGCAATATCCGCATAGCGGAGAGGTGTAGATTTCTACCGGTTTCATATTCCGTCCCTTCGGGTTTCGCGTGATCTTCCGCGAATTAGGCATCCTTGGCAACGCGTGCCAGTACCAACACGAAAATATGATTTGCCCCCGCATCCGTGCAGGCCCGCGCACAGGCGGCCAAGGTCGCGCCCGAGGTCATGACGTCGTCCACCAGCAGAACATCCCGCCCCTGCAGCCTGTGTATCCGTTTGGGATGGGGGTGAATCACGCCCGCCAGCGTCTGAGCCCGCTCGACCGCCGTTTTGCCGTCCAGCACGGGCGTCCGCGCCCGCCGCACCAGCAGGTCGGGGCAGGTCTGCAGACCGGTTTCGCGGCCCAGATGGTGCGCCAGCAAAGCCGATTGATTGTAACGCCGCTTGATAAGCCGCGACCAGTGCAGCGGCACCGGGGCGATCAGCATGTCGGACCGAATCAACTCACGCCCCGCCTGCGCCATCCAGCGTGCGGCGGGGCGGGCCAGTTCGGGGCGGTCTGCGTGTTTCAGGGCCAGAACAAGCGATCTGGCGCGCCCTTTGTACAGCAGCGCCGCGCGCCCATCGCGCCAGGGGCGCGGGGTCCTCAGGCAGTCATCGCATTCGATCCGGTGCCCGTCCGCCTCGCCCGGTACCGGCATGCCGCAACTGTCGCACACGGTGCCCCCGACGAAGGGCGTGTCGCGCCAGCAGGAACCGCACAGCCCGAAGTCAGAGTCGGTCAGGTCCCCGCAGCCTAAGCATCGGGGTGGGTAGATCAGTTCGACAGCGCTTTGAACGCGCTGCCAAATGCGGTAGTTGCGGCCTATGAAACTGCCTGAACCCACTGCACCCCCTCTGTTTGACCGCGCGACCCTGACCCGCCGCCGCGCCCGCGCGACGGATGAGGCCCTGTTCCTGCACCGCGCCGCTGTTGACGAGGTGCAGGATCGGCTGTCGTTGGTTAACAGACCCTTTACAGCGCCCGCGATTGTGACCCCCTTTCCGCAAATCTGGCAGAGTGTGCTGCAGGATGCCGTCATTGTGGCGGATGAGGACACGCTGCCCCTGACCGAAGGCGCTCATGATCTGGTGATCCACGCAATGGCGCTGCACTGGGCCAATGATCCGGTGGGCCAGTTGATTCAATGCCGCCGGGCCTTGAAACCGGATGGTCTGATGCTCGCCGTCTGTCTGGGCGGCGAGACCCTGCACCAGTTGCGCGCAGCACTGGGTCAGGCCGAGATCGAGGTCACGGGCGGCCTGAGCCCCCGCATCGCGCCGATGGGCGAGCTGCGCGATCTGGGCGGCCTTTTGCAACGCGCCGGGCTGACCCTGCCCGTGGCGGATGCCATCCCGCTGACGGCGGAATATCGCGACATCTTCCATCTGATGCAGGATCTGCGCGCCATGGCGGAAACCAATGTCCTGTCCAATCGTCTCAGAACACCGACCCACCGAGGCGTGTTCGACCGCGCCCAGCAAATCTACAGCGATCACTTCGCCACGCCCGAGGGGCGGCTGCCTGCCACCTTCGAGTTGATCTGCCTGACCGGCTGGTCCCCCGATGACAGCCAGCCGAAACCGCTGCGCCCAGGCTCGGCCCGGATGCGCCTGGCCGAAGCCTTTGGCACGGATGAGGGCAAACTGCCCGATTGACGACCGGGCATTTCCCGTTATCTCAGGCCGGAACAACCAAAATCAGGACCGCCCACATGTTTGACGCCACCCGCCCAGCGCATGCGCCCGCCGACCACCCCAAGGTCAAAATGGGGCGCGTCGGTATTCTGCTGGCCAATCTGGGCACACCGGATGATTACTCTTACTGGCCGATGCGGCGCTATCTGAACGAGTTCCTGTCGGACCAGCGCGTGATCGACTATCCGAAATGGAAATGGCAGCCGATCCTGCAAGGCATCATCCTGTCGAAGCGCCCCTTCAGTTCGGGCGAGGCTTACAAGTCGATCTGGAACCACGACAAGGGCGAAAGCCCGCTGATGACGATCACCAAGGATCAGACCGCGAAGCTGCGCGATGCGATGCAGGCGCGCTATGGCGACCGGGTGATGGTCGATTTCTGCATGCGCTACGGCAACCCCTCGACCAAATCGAAGGTACGGCAGATGGTGGCCGAAGGCTGCGACCGCCTGCTGTTCTTCCCGCTCTACCCGCAATACGCCGGTGCCACGACCGCCACAGCCAACGACCAGTTCTTTCGCGCGCTGATGGAGGAAACCTGGCAACCGGCAACCCGCACCGTTCCGGCCTATTTCGATGAACCGGCCTATATCGACGCGCTGGCCGGGTCGGTGGAAAACGCCTATGCGGCGATGGAGACGAAGCCCGACATTCTTGTCTGCTCGTACCACGGCATGCCCGAGCGCTATCTGCAGCAGGGCGATCCCTATCACTGCCAATGCGCGAAAACGACCCGGTTGCTGAAGGATCGCTTGGGCTGGTCGGACGACCAGCTTGTCTCAACCTTCCAGTCCCGCTTTGGCCCCGAGGAATGGCTGAAACCCTATACCGTCGATCACGTGGCCGATCTGGCGCGACAGGGGAAAAAGAACATCGCCGTGATCGCCCCGGCCTTTTCCGCCGATTGCATCGAGACGCTGGAAGAGATCAACGAAGAGATCAAGGAAAGCTTTGAAGAGGCAGGCGGAGAGAGCTTTACCTACATTCCCTGTCTGAATGACGATGATTCGCACATCGCCGCACTGGGCAAGGTAATCGAGGATAATCTGCGCGGCTGGCTGGACTAAGGCGTTCTGCGTTTCAGCTGAGCCACTCTGTCAATCAGGCGTGAAAAAAGGCGGTGGAAAACTCCACCGCCTTTTTCCTGGATAAATCTCGTCGAATTAGCTTGCTGCGACGGCTGCGGCCACAACGACCAGCAGGATCAGCGGCAGCAGGATGCCCTGCGAGGAACCCTGAGTTTCTTCAACAACAACAGGTGCCTCAACAACCGGCTCTTCCAGGTTGCCCGCATAAGCGGTCGAAGCAGCAGCGGTCAGTGCAGCGGCGAGAACGAGTTTTTTCATATTAACCTCCAGAATTTGCGCAGCTCCAATAACCGGAACCACACACCTAAGACTTACCTCGTGACTTTTTCTAAGCAGCAATGCGGCGAGATTGCAATTGCAACTTCGCCGCTAAGCGGGTTCGTGCGCGAAAATGTCGTCATATTAGCAACACTTGCGTGCCGACCTTCGCCATAGAAAACAGCTCGGCGATGTCGTCGTTGAACAGGCCGATGCAGCCATTTGACGACCGCCGCCCGATTTTGCGCGTATCGTGGGTGCCGTGGATGCGATAATACTTCCAGCTCAGATACAAAGCGTGCGTTCCCAACGGGTTATCGGGACCCGGTGGGATATAATCCGGCCATTCCGGGTTTCGTTTCTTCATCGACGGCGTCGGCGACCAGCTTGGCCCTTCGACCTTACGGATGACGCTGGTGCGTCCGCGGCGGGTCATTTCCTCGGTCAGAGGCACCGAAGACGGGTAGAGTTTGTAGATTGTTTGGTCATCTGACCAATAATGCAGCGCCCGCGAGACGGTATCGACCAAAATGGCCCCGTTTTTGGTGTTCGAGAAGTAGGGCCGCCAGTCCTGCGCGCGGAAGCCCGACACATTGCGGCGCACGGGTGGTTCCGGCTCGGGCGCGGGGCGCAGGGGATCGCCCGGAATGTACTGTGCAATCGCGGGCGAGGCCAGCATGGCCGACGCACCGGCCAGGAATCCACGACGGGTGGAAGGAGGAATGCGTTTCTTGACCATGACAACCGGTCCTTTGCTATGGCGAACTGAAAAATCTAAGGCATATTATTGCCAGAATGCTTCAGTCGCAAATCAAACCGACAGAATCACGCGGTCTGTGGCCATTGTGCGTTTGCTCAGAACCGTCAGGCACGCTATGCCCGGTTGCGATACAATAATCAGGTCGATCATGACGCGTCTCGTTTCTTTACTGTTTGCCTGCCTTGTCGCGCTTGCGGCATGTACCGATACCCGGCCCACATCGTTGGGTGCAGATGGCCGCCCGCTGCCGACGGTCTACAAAATTCGGGGCAACCCGGAAAAGCTGCAGTTCCGCATGCTTGATTCGGTCAACGCGCTGCGGCAGGCGCAGGGTTTACAGCCGGTACAACTGAATTCGCAGCTGAATGCGGCGGCGGCGACGCATTCCAAGGATATGGCCCGGCAAAACCGCCCCTGGCATTTCGGGTCGGACGGGTCTTCGCCGATCGACCGGGCCGCGCGGGTGGGGTATTTCGGCACTTTCCTGGGCGAGGCGATCTCGGAAACCTACGAGACCGAAACCGAAACCCTAGCCGCCTGGATGCAGGAACCGGGGCCTCGCGCCATCATTCTGGACCCAAAGGCTACGCAGATGGGCTTTGCCTGGCATCAGGAAGGCGGCGGGAAAATCTGGTGGACGCTGGAAATGGGAACCGGCGGCTGATCCGCCAAAGGTAAAAGCCCCCGATCTTCGGGGGCTTTTTTAGGCCGCCTGCATTGACTGCGCTTCGGTTAGAATCGCATAGAGCTTGACCGGATCGGGGTTCGCGCGCAGCTTCGAGCACACCGTCGTGTCGCGCAGGGTCCGCGACACCAGCGCCAGCGCTTTCAGGTGGTCCACACCCGCTTCTTCCGGTGCAAACAAGGCAAAGGCGATGTCCACGGGCTGGCGATCAACCGATCCGAAATCAATCGGCTTTTCCAGCATCACAAAAACGCCCGAGACCGCCTCGATCTCGGTCAACCGCGCATGCGGCAGGGCAACGCCGTGGCCAACGCCGGTCGGTCCCAGGCTTTCGCGTTCCAGCAGGCTGTCGACCGCAGATTGCGACTCCAGACCCAAGGTCGCCGCCGCCACCTCGCCGATTTCCTGAAACAGCCGCTTCTTGCTGGAAGCGGCGGACAAAACGCGCACTGCCTCGGGCTTGAGTATGCTCGAAAGCTCCATCATCTTGCTCCGTGACGACGCCCCGGCACTGGCCGGGACCCGCCTTGATATCCTTGCCTGTTACGGATCAATCCATCCAATATTACCGTCTTCCCGACGATAAACGACATTCAACCCGTCTTTGTTTTCATTTCGGAACACCAGCACCGGCGCACCGGCAAGTTCCATTTGCATCACGGCTTCACCGACGCTGAGTGATGGGATCTTCGTTTCCATCTCAGCCACAATCATGGGCTGCAGCGATTCGGGTTCGTCTGCCGTGTCCGATTCGTCAGAGGCGAGGATATACGAGGACGCCCCGAAAAGTTCAACCGGCTCGGACCGATCCTTGTGGTGGTCCTTCAGGCGGCGCTTGTATCGCCGCAGTTGTGTTTCCATCTTGTCGCAGCATCCCTCGAACGCCGCATAAATCTCGACCGCGTGGGCCTTGGCCTGTGCCGTCAGGCCGGTGGAAAGATGCACGGTGGTTTCGCATACATATTCATGCGCTGAACGGGAAAAGACGACATTGGCATCGGTCGGTCGCTGGGCATACTTGCCCACGACCTCGCCCAGCTCGGTCTGCACGTGGGTCTGCAGGGCCGCGCCGATGTCGATCTGTTTTCCGCTGATTTGGTAACGCATGTGATCTCCTTCACAATTCACACCCATTCTGACGTTGCGTCGCGCAACGCGCCTGTTTTTATCGGGTGGGGGATAGTGGCGTGATCCGCAGTTGCCCCTGATCCGGCCCTTCGAAGAAGGGACATCGAGATCCAGACTGGAACCGAAGAATTGCCATGACCCAATTGAGGCAAGAGACGACGGAAGAGTCAATCAAAACAGGTGTGTATATACCAGATTTCCGTCATGCAGCCGGCGCAATCGCGCGTAAGCTTATGAAATACGGAAGTTTTCACCCAGATAGACGCGCCGCACGTTTTCGTTTTCGACCACTTCGTCCGGTGTTCCGGACATCAGAACCTGCCCGTCATGCAGGATGTAAGCCCGGTCAACAATCTCCAGCGTTTCCCGGACGTTGTGATCGGTGATCAAAACGCCGATGCCGCGCTTTTTTAAGTCCGCCACCAGATGGCGAATATCGCCCACGCTGATCGGATCAACCCCGGCAAAAGGTTCGTCCAGCAACAGGTATTTGGGGTCCGCAGCCAGACAGCGCGCGATTTCCACCCGTCGGCGCTCACCGCCAGACAAAGCCAGCGCGGGGGCGCGGCGCAGATGCTCGATCGAGAAATCCGAAAGCAGTTCTTCCAGCCGCTCTTTACGGCGGTGAACGTGGCTTACCGTGATGTCCAGAACGGCCGAGATGTTGTCTTCGACGCTCATGCCGCGAAAGATCGACATTTCCTGCGGCAGATAGCCGATGCCAAGCCGTGCGCGGCGGTACATCGGCAGCGTCGTGACCGTCTGCCCGTCGATTGTGACACTGCCCGCCTCGGGGAAGACCAGACCGGCCACGGAATAAAAGGTCGTGGTCTTGCCCGATCCATTCGGCCCCAGCAGGGCCACCACCTCAGAGCGGTTCAGCGTCATCGACACATCGCGGATCACCGTCTTTTTCTTGTAAGACTTCCGCAGCTTCTCGATCCGGAGACCCGAGTTGCCTTCGGCGACGGACAGAGCGGGGCGCGCCATCAGTTGTTGCCCTGCTGCAGGATCGTCTTAACCCGACCCGTCATCGTCGCGGTGCCGGTTGTCAGGTTGGCGTTCAACTGATCGCCGCTGATCACGCTGGGACCTTGGGTCAGCAGCACGTTACCGCGCATCACGATCACACCGGAATCGATGGTGTATTCGGCCCAGTCGCCCTCGGCCGCGTCGGGTGGGCTGACCAGAACCACGTCCTCGGTCGCCTCCATCCGTTCGATGGCCGAGCGTTCCTGATTGTAAATCACCAGCACCCGCGCAGCCGTCAGGCGCATTTCGCCCTGCACGACCAACACGTTGCCGACAAATTCAGCGGACCCGTCTTCCTGATTCACGTTCAGCGTGTCCGACGTCACCTCGACCGGCAGGCTGGGATCTGCCTTGACCGACCCGAACGCGACCTGCGCTTCCTGCGCGTTTGCAGAAACGGAACCCGCTGTCAGGGCGATACACAAAAGGACACATCGAAAATCGAACACGGGTTATCTTTCTGCTTTTGCTGGCTCATATACCAGCTTCACACCATCTGTAAAAAGAATATGGACCGGGCCATCCTTTTTTTCCGTACCAAAGGTCATACGCCCGGCAGAGAAATTGCCGATCACCCCTGTGCCCTGCACCTGACCCGGCGTGTCGCCACGGATTTCCTCGAGCGAGGTGTTCAGCAAATCGGTCGTCACCTGAATGCCGTCGGTGGTGGTAATGACCACATCGCCCACAAAGGTCGCCGTTCCCTTGTCAGGCCGGATCAGGCCCGAGTTCGAATCCAGGGTAATCACCCCGCCGTTAAGCAGCCCGAAGCGCCCCCGGAATTCGGAGGCCTTAGGGATCGACCCGCTGGCGCCCTGGGTAGCCTGCGCAGCCTCGATCCTTACATCTTCGCCCTTGCGCGTGGTACCGCGATAGTTGGGCTGGGTCACCACCTGTTCGGCCAGACGCTCATCTATATCCTTCTGCGTGAAGGGCACCGAGACGTTGGTTTCGATGCTGCGCGACAGAAGGAAGACGGTGGACAACAGAAAAATGGCGGCCAGAGGCAACACCACTTTTAGAAACTGCACCCATCGGGAATGGCGGTCCACCGGCGTGCCCCCTCAGCCCAATCCGACGCGCAGGCAGTCGTGAATATGAAGCAGCCCCTGCGCCGGGCCCTGTGTTTCAGGGTCAACGACGAAGAGCGAGGTGATCTTGCGGTCATTCATGATCGCAACCGCCTCTTCCGCCATGGCATTGGGCGCGATGGTCAGAGGGTTTTCGGTCATCACCTCATCGGTGCGTTTTTCCAGCAGGCCATCCATGTTCCGGCGCAAGTCGCCATCGGTTACGATGCCCAGCAGGCGGCCCGCTTCATCGGTGACGCCGACGACCCCAAAGCTTTTCTGGCTCATGACCAGCAGCGCCTCGCTCATCGGGGTGCCTGCGGGGACCAGAGGCAAGTCCTGATGCATCAGGTCGCGCACTGTGGACAGCTGCGCCCCCAGCTTACCGCCGGGATGGTAGGCACGGAAATCCTCGGGCTTGAAGTTGCGATGTTTCATCAGCGCAATCGCCAGCGCATCCCCCATCGCCAGCGTCAGTGTGGTCGAGATCGAAGGCACCATGCCGAACCCGCAGGCTTCGCCCAAAGACGGGATCAGCAAATGCACGTCGGCCTGTTTCATCAGCGTGCTTTCCGGCTTGCTGGACAAACCGATCAGAGGGATGCCAAAGCGGCGGGTAAAGGCCAGCAGGTTGATCAGCTCCGGCGCTTCGCCAGAGTTCGAAATCGCCAGCACCACGTCCCCCTTAGAAACCATGCCCAGATCGCCATGGCTGGCCTCGGCCGGATGCACGAAATAGGCGGGCGTACCTGTGCTGGCCAGCGTTGCCGCGATCTTGTGGCCGATATGGCCTGATTTGCCGATGCCGCTGATGATGATGCGGCCCGTGGCCTGCAGGATTAGCTCCACGGCCTCGGCAAAATGGTCGTCCAACCCCTCGGCCAATACGTCCAGCGCGCGGGCCTCATCAGTGACAACCTGTCGGGCGGTTTTCAGGAATGCTTCGGTATCGGTCATGAGTGCGCAAAAATATCCGTTTCGGGCCAACCGGCGAGGTCCAGTTTCGCACGCATCGGCAGGAAATCAAAACAGGCCTGCGCCATCTCGGTGCGGCCTTCGCGGGCAAGGCGTCCGTCCAGAGCCTCGCGCAGACGGTGCAGGTAGAGAACGTCTGAGGCAGCATATTCTAACTGCGCGTCGGTCAGGATTTCGGCACCCCAATCGCTCATCTGCTGCTGCTTCGAGATATCGACGCCGATCAGTTCCTGACACAGGTTCTTCAACCCATGCCGGTCGGTATAGGTGCGCACCAGCCGGCTGGCGATCTTGGTGCAATAGACGGGTGCCGCCAGCGCGCCAAAGGTATGATACATCGCGGCAATGTCGAACCGGCCAAAATGGAACAGCTTCAGTACATCCGGGTTCTCCAGCATGGCGCAGAGGTTCGGGGCCTCGGTCTGCCCCTTTTCCACCTGCACGATATGGCTGTTGCCATCGCCGCCCGACATCTGGATCACACACAGGCGGTCCCGATGCGGGTTCAGCCCCATGGTTTCGCAATCAATGGCCACAACCGGGCCCAGGTCCAGCCCGTCCGGCAGGTCGTTTTTATACAGATGGTTCGCCACGGATTTGTCCTTTGTGCGGTCTCGACCCCGAGATAGGGGGTTTGCCCGCCAAACTCAACGCTCTGTCTGTGGCACTGCAGCGCAGGGGTGGTCGACTTGACATTATCCCCATGGTGGGGATAAGGATATATCATGAGCGACCACACCCACGAATCCCACCCTCAGATCACCGCGCGGCTGAAACGCGCGCATGGCCATCTGGCCAAAGTCATCGCCATGCTCGAGGATCAAGCCCCCTGCCCGGACATCGCCCAGCAGCTTTTCGCTGTGGAAAAGGCGATCACCAACGCCAAACGCGTTCTGATCCACGACCACATCGACCATTGTCTGTCGTCGGACGGGGCAGGCGTCGACGATTTCAAGACCATCACCAAGTACCTGTAAGCGATGCTTAGCGTTCTGCAGAACCGAACCTACCGCCATTTGCTGGCGGCGCAGGTGGTTGCGCTGACCGGGACGGGGCTGGCCACGATTGCCCTGGGGCTGCTGGCCTTTGATCTGGCCGGGGATGCGGCGGGGATGGTGCTGGGCACGGCGCTGACCATCAAGATGGTGGCCTATGTCGGCGTTGCGCCGCTGGCGGCGGCCATTGCCGAACAGGTCGACCGGCGCAGGATGCTGGTGGTGCTGGACATTGTGCGCGCCGCCGTGGCGCTGTGTCTGCCCTTCGTGACCGAGATCTGGCAAGTCTATGTGCTGATCTTCGTGCTGCAATCCGCCTCGGCGGGGTTCACGCCTGCGTTTCAAGCCACGATCCCGGATGTTCTGACGGATGAGCATGACTATACCCGCGCTCTGTCCCTGTCGCGGCTGGCTTATGATCTGGAAAGCCTGCTCAGTCCGATGCTGGCGGCGGCTTTGCTGGTGTTTGTCAGCTTCGACACGCTGTTTCTGGGAACCGGCCTTGGCTTCCTCGCCTCGGCGGTTCTGGTCGTGTCTGTCACATTGCCATCGCCCAAGGCGACCGCGCGGAGGGGGGTCTATGACCGCACAACGCGCGGCCTTCGCATCTATCTGTCCACAACGCGCCTGCGCGGGCTGCTTGCGCTTTACTGGTCTGCTGCAGCGCTCAGCGCGATGGTGATCGTCAATACCGTGGTCCTCGTCCGCGCCAATCTGGGCCTGCCCGAAAGCGCCGTGGCGATTGCGCTGGCCGGGTTTGGCGGCGGATCGATGGCGGCGGCCTTTGCCCTGCCGCCGCTGCTGGACCGGGTCGAAGATCGCCGGGTCATGCTGGCCGGGGCGACCATGGGAACCGCAACGATGGCCACCGCCGCGCTTCTGAGCGGCATTACCCCCTTGTCCCTGCCCCTGCTGACCGCACTCTGGGCCTGCGCGGGCTTTGGCTATGCGATGACGGTGACGCCATCGGGCCGCCTGCTGACCCGCTCGGCCCGGCCCGAGGATCGCCCGGCGGTATTTGCCGCCCAGTTCACGCTGTCGCATGCCTGCTGGCTGCTGCTCTACCCGCTGGCCGGATGGCTGATGACCCGGTTCGGCGCAACCGTGGCGCTGGCAGGCATGACAAGCGCTGCGGTTCTGGGGCTGGTGGCCGCGCTGGCGCTCTGGCCCCGGTCAGAGACGGCGCAGGCCGCGCACAAGCCTTGAGCCCCGGCGCCCATCTGCCTTACACCAGAGCGACCCCGTGCCGGAGACCTCATGGACCAGCTTGACCGCCGCATCATCGCCGCCCTGCAACACAACGCCCGCGAGTCGACAACGAAAATCGCCGCAAAACTGGGCGTGGCCCGGACCACGGTGCATGAACGCATCAAACGGATGGAAGACCGCGGCCTGATCGCAGGCTACAAGGTCATTCTCAACAGTTCCGAAGATGTCCCAAAGGTTCAGGTCGTGGTCCTGCTGGAGGTGCAGCAAAAGGAAACCACCCGCATCATCAAGCGGCTGGAAACCTACCCCGAGGTCAAACGCTGCCTGTCGATCAATGGTGAGTTTGACCTGCTTCTGTCCGCCGAGGCCCCCCGGATCGAGGATCTGGACATTCTGGTCGACGATCTGGCCAAAATCCCCGGCGTGCTGCGCACCAATACCAGCGTGGTTTTTGGTCGGCGGATTGACCGGAGATAAGCGGCGCTAACCCTCTGTAAACCCATAACTGGCTAGCTTGGCCCGGATTGATCAGAATCCCGGACCGGCAGAATGCCCTATCGCAAGACCGTTTTTGTTTCCCTGATGCTTGTGCTTGCCGCGCAGGCGGTCATTGCCCTGCCCGATGCGCGAACCGGCGACATATGCGATCACGCAGCCCGCCGCGCCGCCGCGCGCGAGGGGGTGCCGCTGGACGTGCTGCGCGCGATCTCGCGGGTGGAAACCGGGCGGGTGCAGAATGACCGCCTGACGCCCTGGCCCTGGACCATCAATGTCGAAGGGCAAGGCTATTGGTTCAAATCCGAGGTCGAGGCCAAATCCTATGTCTTCCGGATTTTCAAAACGGGGAAGCGCAGTTTCGATATCGGCTGCTTTCAGATCAATTACCGCTGGCACGGCAAGGCCTTCCGTTCCATCGACGCCATGTTCGACCCCGAGGAAAACGCCACCTATGCCGCCCGCTTCCTGAACGATCTATATGCCGAGCTTGGTTCATGGCCCGCTGCCGCCGGGGCCTATCACTCGCGCACCGACAGCCTTGCGCAAGCCTATGAAGGTCGGTTCCAAACGGTACTGGCGCAGTTGGACGACACTTCCACACGGCAAACCGCATCTGCGCCGCGCGATCCTTTTGTCAGCGCCGCAGCCCCTTTGATCCCGCTGCAAACCACACACACCCAAGGCGGGTCGTTGGGTTCTCTGATGCCTGCCGCTGGAACGGCCACCGCCTTCATCGCCCTTAATTAGGAGCTCAGCGTGCCCAAGATCGACGCCCGGTCCCTGTTTTCGCCCACCGTTTTGCTGGCGCTGGCGCTGATGACGGTCATTGTGATGATGATCCTACCGATGCCCGCCTGGGTGCTGGATGTGGGGCTGGCGGCCTCCTTCGCGCTGGCGATCCTGATCTTCACCCTGACCCTGTTCATCGAACGGCCGCTGGATTTCTCATCCTTTCCGACCATCTTGCTGGCCTCGCTGATGCTGCGCCTGTCGCTGAACGTGTCCTCGACCAAACTGATCATAGGTCAAGGTCATACGGGGCCAAGCGCCGCCGGGGACGTGATCGAGGGTTTTGCCAGTTTCGTCATGGGCGGCAGCATCTTCCTGGGCCTGGTGGTGTTTGGCGTGCTGCTGATTGTCAACTTCATGGTCATCACCAAGGGTGCCGCCCGCATGGCCGAGGTCGGCGCGCGCTTCGCACTGGACGGGATGCCCGGCAAACAGCTTGCCATCGACAGCGACATGTCCGCAGGGGCCATCGACCACCAACAGGCCAAGGAACGGCGCGAGCGTGAACAGCAGGAGACGACGTTTTTCGGCTCGCTCGACGGTGCCTCGAAGTTTGTCAAAGGGGATGCGGTTGCCGGGCTGCTGATCACCCTGCTGAACCTTGTGATGGGTCTGGTCATGGGTGTGATCGTGCATGGCATGCCGGTTGCGTCCGCGTTTGAGACCTATGCGATCCTTACCGTCGGCGACGGGCTGGTGTCGCAGATTCCGGCAGTGATCATCTCAATCGCCTCGGCCCTCTTGCTGGCGCGGGGCGGCACGGAAGGTGCAACGGACAGCGCCATCTTCTCGCAACTCGGTCGGCACCCGGCGGCGCTGGGGACTGTGGCGGTGCTGATGGTGCTCTTCGCACTGGTGCCTGGCCTGCCGTTCCTGCCCTTTATTCTGGGGGCGGGTGTTCTGGGCTATGCCGCCTACAATGTGCACAAAAACCAAAGATCGGCTCAGGCTGACGCTCTGAAACCACCGGCCGAGGCCGACGCGCCCGTCTCGCAGGCCATCGGCGACATCCTCGACCTTGACGATGTGCATCTGGAATTCGCCCCCGATCTGGTCAGCATGGTTCTGAACCCCGGCACCGGTCTGGACGCCCGGATCGCCAATATGCGCACCTATGTCGCCTCGAGCTTTGGCCTGATCCTGCCCGAGATCCGTCTGACCGACCGCGCAGACCTGCCCACCGGCACTTATGTGATCAAGGTGCAGGGCATCGAACAGGCGCGCGGCGTTCTGAACCCGGATCTTGTGTTGGCGCTGGTGCAGGACGGCGCGGACCTTCTGCCCGATGGCAATGACGTCACCGAACCCGTCTACGGCGCGCCCGCCCGGTGGATTCTGCCCAAGGATCAGGAAGAGGCGACGCTGAACGGTGCCACCATCGTCTCGCCGCCGGAAATCCTGGCGACCCATCTGCTTGAGATCATCAAACAGAATTTCTCGCGCCTGCTGACCCTGAAATCCCTGCGCCGCTTGTTATCGGAAATGACCCGCCTCAGCGATCCGGTCCGGGCCGAGGCGAACCGCAAGCTGTTGGATGAGCTGATCCCCGACAAGGTTCCCATCGACACGCTGCACGCCGTGCTGCGCCTGTTGCTGGACGAACGTGTCTCGATCCGCAACATGGCGCTGATCCTTGAAAGCATGGCCGAGGCGCGGCTGACCACCACCCAGCCCGAAGGCATCTGCGAACTGGTCCGGCAGCGCCTGGGCTTTCAACTGGTTGCCGACATGAAGCGCGAGGACGGGTCGATCCCCTTGATCCAGCTTGCGCCTGAGTGGGAGGATACGTTTGCCGCCTACCAGATTGACACCCAGACCGCCGGGGTCGATGTGGCCCTGCCGCCGAACCTGTTCAACAAGCTGGCGGATGGCGTGGTCGAAAGCGTCAGCCGATCAGCCGATCACGGGTTGTTTCCGGCGGTCGTCACCTCGACCCGCCGCCGCCGCATGCTGCGCATGATCATGCAAGCGCGCGGTGTTGCAAACCCGGTCCTTTCCTTCGAGGAAATCGGGCTCGAGGCGCGACCGGCCCTTGTCGGAACGGTCCCCGCATGATCGCCCTGCCGCCCGAATTGCTGTCGCAACTGGGCGCAGGGCTCTGGCACGCCTTCGCCGTGTTTCTGAGGGTGTCGGCACTGGTGTCCTTGCTGCCCGCCTTTGGTGAGCGCAGCATCCCGGTGCGGGTCAAGCTGGGAATTGCCTTGGCCTTTACCCTGATCGTGGTCCCGGCGATTTCTCCCCCTGCGTTCGCGCCCGGATTGCTGCCGATGGTGCGGCTGGTCGGAACCGAAGTCCTGATCGGGATGGCCCTTGGCATGGGGTTGCGGCTGTTTGTTCTCGCGCTGCAAACGGCGGGGTCCATCGCTGCGCAATCGACATCGCTTTCCCAGATTCTGGGCGGCGCGGCGGTCGATCCGGTTCCGGCCATGGGGTATCTACTGACGATCGCAGGTCTGGCGCTGGCCGCGCTGATGGGGCTGCATATCCGCGCGGCGCAATTCCTGATCCATAGCTATTCCCTGTTTCCTATGGGGCTGGCCCCGGCAGCGGCGGATCTGTCGCAATGGGGTGTGCAGCGGATTTCCTACAGTTTCGGGCTGGCCTTCGCGCTTGCGATGCCGTTGGTGATCGCCTCGTTGATCTATAATCTGGCGCTGGGGGTGATCAACCGGGCCATGCCGCAGCTGATGGTGGCTTTTGTCGGGGCCCCGGCGATCACCTTTGCGGGCCTGTTTCTGCTGTTTGCCGGTGCGCCGCTGATCCTGTCGGTCTGGTCGGACGTCCTGTTCGCCTTCCTCCTGAACCCGACCGGAGGTCGATAATGACCGCCGCGGATGACGACAGCGACAAGTCCTTTGAACCCACCCCGCAGAAACTGCAGAAAGCCCGCGAAAAGGGTGAGGTGGCCAAATCCAACGACCTGTCCGCCGTGGCCGCCTATTCCGGTCTTCTGATCGCCCTGCTTGCTGCCGGCGACTATGTGGCGGATCGCCTCGGCACCCTGTTCGTTGTGTTGATCGACCAGTCCGACGCGATTGCGCAACTGCTGTCCTCGGGGCCGGCCGCCGCGCCGGTCGCCGGTATGCTGACCGGAGCCCTCGTGCCCGTGGCCCTTCTGTTTGCCCTGCCGATGGCCGCCGTTTTGCTGATCCTGATCGCCCAGCGCGCCCTGATCTTTGCGCCCAATAAACTGAAACCGAAGCTGTCGCGCATCTCCCTCGTGTCCAACGCCAAGAACAAGTTCGGGCGCGGCGGTCTGTTCGAGTTTGCCAAGAGCTTCTTCAAGCTGGTGATCTACGGCACCTGCCTTGCGCTGTTTCTGAACGCCAATCTGACCGAGATCCTGTCGGCCAGCGCTGCCCCTGCCGGGTCATCCATCCTGTTGATGATGAATCTACTGTTTCGCTTTCTCTTCATCGTGATCACCGTCGCGCTGGCCATCGGCGTGGTCGATTACCTTTGGCAGCAAGCCGAGCACATGCGCAAGAACCGGATGTCACGCAAAGAAATCCAGGATGAGGCCAAAGATGCCGAAGGCGATCCGCACGTGAAACAGCAGCGGCGGCAACGGGCGCAGGACATTGCCACCAATCAGATGATGGCCGATGTGCCAAAGGCGGATGTGGTGATCGTGAACCCGACCCACTTTGCGGTTGCTTTGAAATGGTCGCGGGCAGCCGGAACCGCCCCGGTCTGTGTCGCCAAGGGCGTGGACGAAGTGGCGGCAGCGATCCGGTCCGCTGCCGCAGAGGCTGCCGTTCCGACCCATTCCGATCCCCCGACCGCACGGGCGCTGTACGCTACGGTCGAGATCGGGCAGGAGGTGCCCGAAAACCTCTACCGCCCGGTCGCCGCGGCGATCCGGTTTGCCGAAGCGATGCAGAAACGGGCCAAAGGACAAATCCGATGAACCGAGCAAGAGTGGTAAATCTCGCGATGGTGACCGAGGCTGTGTTTCAGCAAAAACACCAAGCCCTGCGCCCGGTGCTCGAGGCCGAAGCCAAACTGCGGCAGGATCTGGCCCGGCTGGACACGCAGCTTCAAATGGTGCGCACCGACAGTGCCGGGGCCGAGGGCTATCGGGTGACGGGCACGGATATCCTTTGGAACGGATGGGAAGCCGCGACGCGCCGACACCTCACCACCGATCTGGCCCGATTGCGGGCCCGCAAGATTGAGGCGCTTGCGGAACTGCGGCACGCATTTGGTCGCAAACAGGCCGTCGAAGGCCTGCTTGAGGCGCAAAAACATAACCTCCGCCGTGCGCAGGTCAAAAAGCAGACAGGGTGACGGCGTGATCGGGACGCGGGGGATCAGGTGTCCTGACGATTGATGCTCATGATAAGCACCTGAGACACGTCATCGCCCAGATCCTTATGCGCCACCTCAAACAGGCTTTTGCGCAGGACATCCAGATTACCGGATTGGGTGAAGGCCCCGTCAAACCCGCCGGTATTTGCATGGTCAAAGAGAACCTGAAGGAAGCTGTCGCGCAGTTTGGGTTCGATGGCATAGAACCTCTCGGTCGCCGCCGGTTTCACCGCCAGGCTCAGCGACATCGTGACCATGGCCGAAATCTGATCGTCCTCGATCACCGGAATCACGAACTGCTTGGTCAGCTTCAGGTATTCGTATTCTCCCTTGCCGTCCTTTTTGTCCTTGGATTTTGGCCCGGCGCTGGCCTTTTTGTCTTTGGCCTTCTTGGGTTGCTCCTTCGCCCCAGCCACATCCTCGGGCGTGTCCGCAGGGGCCAGGAAAACTCCGGCGCCCACGCCTATTCCCAGTCCGGCGCACAAAAACACGACAGGCATCACGATCTTCAACATTTCAGCACCTCAGAAGGGCAAAAGGGAATCGAGGATCTGCTGGCCGTATCGCGGCTGCTGCACATCCGTGATCTGCCCGCGCCCGCCATAAGACACCCGTGCCGAAGCAATTTTGTCATAAGTGATTTCGTTCTGGCGTGAGATATCCTGTGGGCGGACATAGCCGGTGACCAGCAGTTCTCTCAGTTCGAAATTGACGCGCAGCTCCTGCGAGCCGGAAATCGACAGAACACCGTTCGGCAATACGTCCAGAACGGTCGCCGCCACGCGCAGGGTCAGTTTCTCATTGCGCCGGACCGAGCCGCGCCCCGAGGTTGAAGCGTCCGATTCGACCGAGACTGCCTCGTCGAGCGACGCGCCATCTGGCAGCTTGTCCTGAACCCGCTGCGGCAGGCCGAACAGGCTGGGAACCTCAAGGCTTTCAGAGGCGGACCGGGACCGGTTGGTGTTGTTGGAAATCTCGGCCTTCTCATCCAGTTCGATCACGACCGTCAGGATATCGCCCTTCTTGATGGCCCGCTGATCCCCCAGCAGCGATTGTTGGCCGCCGCTCCAAAGCGACGATCCGTCAACGGCGCGCTGCGGTTGGGTATGCAGGGGCAGCCCTGGCCATAGCATCGCAACCTGCTCGGGCGACTGGTCGTTTGGCGTCAGGCTGGGCGGTTTTCCAAGGTGGTCGAACCGGCCACAGGCGGATACCGCCAAGACGGTTAACAGCAGCGTTCTTGCTAGTCCGGACATTAGTGTACCTCGATCTTTCCGTCGGGCCGAATGCGCCCGGTGACAGTTGTGCGCGAGGACAGATTCATGACGCGAATTCTGTCCCCGGCAGCCCCGCGCCCCAAGGCCCGGCCATCGGTGGTGATGGAGAGCGGCCGGCGATTGAAAACGAGCAGAACCAGATCGTTGCGGTCCACGATGGCGGGTGCCCCTATGTCTGTGTCGCGAATGGGGCGACCAGCATACAAGGCCACGCGGGCCTCCTGCCCGATCAGCGCATCGGGCCGGGTCACGGCCCCCGGGAAATCTCCGGCTTTGGTTTCCAGATCCGCGGCCGAGATGACCTCTTTCGCGCGGATGGTCCGGGTTGGCACCACGATGTCAGCAAGGGCCATCGCAGGCGCAAACAGGGTCGTCAGTAACACCATCAACCGCATCAGCGCACCTGTGTCGTTGCGCTCATCATCTGATCGACGGCCGAGATGACGCGGGCGTTCATTTCATATCCCCGCTGCGCCTCGATCAGTTCGGTCACTTCGCGCACGGCATCGACCGAACTGTCTTCGAGATAGCCCTGCCGCAAAGTTCCCAGCCCGTCCTCGCCCGGTACGCTCGGCACCGGCGCGCCGGAGGCTTCGGTTTCCTTGAACAGGTTGCTGCCAATCGCCTCGAGCCCTTTGGCGTTCGAGAAACTGGCCAGCGTGAATTCACCCAGCAACTGTCCCTCGGGGGTGTCATCGAAATAGGCATAGACCTCGCCTTCGGCGTTAATGGAAATCGAGCGCGCGTCGTCGGGGATGGTGATCTCGGGCGCGACCGCGAACCCGTCCGAGGTGACGATCAGCCCTTCCGCCGACCGTTTCAGGCTGCCGTCCCGCGTGAAGGCGGACTGGCCGCTGGGCAGCGTCACCTCAAGATAGCCCCGCCCTTCGATGGCGACGTCCAGGTCGCTTCCGGTGGCCGAAAGCCCGCCCTGTGCCAATTGCACCGTCACGGCAGAGGGGCGCACGCCGAGGCCCAGTTGAATGCCCGTGGGCAGCACTGTCCCGTCCGAGGCATTCACTGTCCCGGCCCGCGCCATCTGCTGATAGTGCAGATCGACGAACTCGGCCCGGCGGGCGTTGTAGCCGGTGGTGTTCATGTTGGCGAGGTTGTTCGAGATTGTCTCGACCCGCATCTGCTGCGCAGTCATGCCCGTCGCTGCGATCTTCAATGCACGCATGTGAAATTCTCCTGTTTCAGCGCATCAGCGCTTTGAAGGCGGCCCGCACCCGCTCGTCTTCGGTTTCAAGGAAGCTCTGGCCCAGCTCATAGGCGCGCTGAATTTCGATCAGCCGCGACACCTGCCCGATGGCATTCACGTTGGAGCCTTCTAGAAAGCGGTGCACAACGACCGGTTCCTGGACCGGCTCAACATCGCCGCCGGGACGAAACCGCGTGTTCCCTTCGCGCACCAAATCCCCCGGTTCAGCAACGCGGTAGACGCCGATCTGGCCCACCGCCTGCCCGTTCACGCTGAGCGTGCCGTCGCTGCCCACATCAATCGACGCCGCATCGGGCGGGATGAACACCGGGGCACCGTTGCTGTCCAACGCGCGCGCACCGTCCATCGCCACAAGATCGCCCTGCGCATTGGGCGTGAAGCTGCCCGCGCGCGTCAGGCGGTTGCCGTCCGGGGTTTCGACCATGAAGAACCCGTCGCCTTCGATGGCAAAGTCGAACTGGCCTCCGGTCTCGGTCAGCACACCTTGCTGCATCGAGGTGTTGCGCACCTCAGCCCGACTCATGGACAGGGAGGGCGTGTTCGGCATGTCCTGAATGAACTCGGAAAACACCAGCCCCTGCTGGCGGTATCCGGTGGTACTGGCATTTGCGATGTTGTTCGCCACCAGCCGCATTTCATTCATCAGCCCGGATTGACGGGACAGGGTGGTATAGGCGGTGTCCATCAACGGCCTCCTGCGATGAGCGGAACCAGTGTTCCGGTGAAAAACGTAACGAGGGTCTGGGTCATGAAGCCCATCGAAATCCAGAACACGATCACGATGGCGATCAGCTTGGGCACGAAGGTCAGCGTCATCTCCTGCACCGAGGTCAGCGCCTGAAACAGGCCCACGATCAGGCCCGAGATCAGTGCCACCGCCAGAATCGGGACCGAGGTGATCACCGCGACCCACAGCGCCTGGCGCACGATGTCGTAGAACAGACCTTCGCTGAGCATCAAATCAGACCGGCATCCGCAGGATTTCCTGATAGGCCTCGACCACCTTGTTACGTACGATCACGGCGGTTTCCACTGCCAGCTCCGTCTGCGCCAGCGCCTGCACCAGCGCGTGCGGATCGGCCTGACCGGTCATCGCGGTCTGGGCCATCTGCTCGCTGTGTTTCAGCGTGGCGGCGAAATCCTGAAACGTTGACCGCAGCCCCTGCGCCATCCCGGCGTGGTCGGGGTTGGCCTGGGTGGCCGGGCGCGCAACCGCGTAGTTCTGCGCGGCGGTGAGTGATCGGGTATCCATTCTGGCTGTCCTTTATTTGCGAAGTAAATCCATCAGCGACGACGACATCTGCCGGGTCTGGTCGAACATTTTGAGGTTGGCCTCGTAACTGCGCTGGGCCTCGCGCGCGTCGGCGATCTCGATCATCAGATCGACATTCGAGCCGAGATAGTGCCCGCTTTCATCTGCCATCGGATGGCTCGGGTCGTGGATGCGCGACAGTTCGCGCCGGTCAAGCTGCACGCGGCCAGCTTCGACCACGGCTTTGCCATCCTTCTGGACCGTCTCAAACGGCACGGTCTTGCGCCGGTATGAGCAGCCTCATCTGACTGGTCCAAATTGATTGTTAGTGCATCGTCGGCCTGCGATCCATTGGTATGATGGTTTCGGGCGCTGGCGGGCT
>NZ_JBQFOW010000027.1:0-22583 GCF_056533855.1 Ruegeria sp. F11
TGCAGCGTGCCAAACACACGCCACACGAAGGGAAAGAAATTGTCCCGGCAAACCTCGCGCGCGGCATGCAGAACCATTTTGGGATCAGGAGTCGTCATCTTCCGCCTCCCCATTTTCCGGACCACCGTCACCGTCCAGTTGGCTGGAAAAGAAATCCCGGAGGATATCAAAGTCGACACTGTCCGGCTCAACCGCACGGGCGCTTTCTTGCGCGTCCATGTCACTTGCGTTGAACAGATCCGTGTCCAGCTTCAGCAGCGCCATCAGCATTTTCGTGTCGCCCTTCAATGCGCTGGCCGTGACCCGCTTGGCAATTGCCTCCGCCTTGGAAATCCGGACTTCCCGGCTGCCTTCACGGACGGTGATCTTGGCTTCCAATTCGCGTTTCAGGCTGGCATTCACCCCATTGGCACCTTTCGGCCGT
Organism: Ruegeria sp. F11; assembly: GCF_056533855.1. Taxonomy (NCBI): domain Bacteria; kingdom Pseudomonadati; phylum Pseudomonadota; class Alphaproteobacteria; order Rhodobacterales; family Roseobacteraceae; genus Ruegeria; species Ruegeria sp. F11. Next base: position 425 of record NZ_JBQFOW010000027.1, read on the forward strand.
CCTTTCGGATTGCCGGATCGGCCTTTTTTGGGTGCTGTCAGACGAATTCGAACCAGTCTCAGTTTGCCACGGAAACCGCGAACTTATCCGGAACAAAGCTGACGCCACTCGGCAAGAGCGGCGATGCGCGTCAGCTTGAAGGTGTCTCTGGTGGCGAGCGATCTTTCCTGGTTGAAGTGATTGTAGACGCAGGAATGGACGGAGGCGAATTTCTGTAAACTTCGCATGCGCCTAAACCGTTGCATCGCGCGTTCGCGTCGTCGGAAAGGAAGGTGCGAATTCTCAACGCGGTTGTTGAGCCACCTGCCCGTCCTTTGTTTTTTGGTTGCGCCAAGCTCTCTGAGAGCGGCCCGATACGATGCGAAGCGATCCGTGACGACGTTTTCCGCCTTACCGTGTCGCTTCATTAATTTCTTGAGGAATTTCAGAGCTGCAGCTTTGTTTCGACGTTTTGTGACAACAGCTTCCAGCACCTCCCCTTCGTGATCAACAGCCCGCCAAAGATAATGCCGCTTGCCACTCACCTTCACGAGAACCTCGTCAACGTGCCACTTCCATTTGGAGAAGGCCCGCAGTTGCTGAACGCGCTTCCGTCTGATCTCAGCAGCAAACATTGGGCCAAACCTGTTCCACCAATATCAGACGGTTTCGTGGCTTACGTCGATGCCTCGCTCATGCAACAGATCTTCGACATTCCGAAGCGAGAGAGGGAAACGGATGTACAGCATCACCGCAAGGCGGATGATCTCGGGACTGGTTTTGAAGTACTTAAAGGAGGCAGATTTGGTCATGGGCAAAAGCTACGCAACCGCCCTGACCGCCTCAAGCCAAATTCTTCTGACAAGACCGATCAGGCCGCTGCGATCTGGCGCGCCTTTTCAACCATCACTTCAGCCTGCCGGATCGAGGCATAATCGATCAGGCGGCCATCCAGCGATACCGCGCCTTTGCCTGCGGTTTCGGCCTCGGCCATGGCAACAAGGATACGCTGCGCCTTAGTGACTTCAGCGTCGCTAGGTGACATGACCTCGTGTGCCAGCGCGATCTGGCTGGGGTGAATGGCCCATTTGCCTTCGCAGCCCAGAACAGCGGCACGTTTGGCGGCAGCCTTGTATCCTTCGGGGTCCTGAAAGTCGCCAAACGGCCCGTCAATCGGGCGAAGGCCGTTGGCACGCGCGGCGACAACCATACGGGCCAACGCATAGTGCCACATATCACCCCAGTGGGTCGCGCGGGCCGCGTCGCCATCTGGGTCAGTCAGCACCGAGTAATCGGGGTTCACACCGCCAATGATCGTGGTACGCGCACGGGTCGAAGCGGCATAGTCCGCTACGCCGAAATGCAGGCTCTCGTTGCGTTTCGAGGCAGCTGCGATCTCGCTAACGTTTTGCATGCCTAAGGCGGTTTCGATGATGTGCTCGAACCCGATGCGCTTCTTGTAGCCCATCGCGTCTTCGATTTGAGTGACCATCATATCGACGGCATAGACATCCGCAGCGGTGCCGACCTTGGGGATCATGATCAGGTCAAGACGCTCTCCGGCCTGTTCCACAACATCCACCACGTCGCGATACATGTAATGCGTGTCCAGCCCGTTGATGCGCACCGACATGGTCTTGCTGCCCCAGTCGATATCGTTCAGGGCCTGAATGATGTTCTTGCGGGCCTGCTCTTTTTCGTCCGGCGCAACCGCGTCTTCGAGATCGAGAAAGATCACGTCCACATCCGATTTCGCGGCCTTTTCAAACATGCCAGGCTGGCTGCCGGGTACGGCGAGTTCACTACGGTTCAGGCGCGCGGGGGCTTGTTCGATGGCATAAAAGCTCATGGGTTTGGTCCTTTGAAGAGGGGTGCGTCAGATCACGCGGTCACGGGGTGGGCGGCCTGCGAAAAAGTCGCCCAGATTGTCCAGCACGCGAAAGCCCATGGCCTCGCGCGATTCCTTTGTGGCGCTGCCAAGATGCGGCAGCATCACCAGATTGTCGCATTGCAACAGGTCGGGGCTGATGCGCGGCTCACCATCAAAAACATCCAGTGCGGCCCCACCGATCGTGTCGAACATCAGCGACTGTACCAGAGCGTGCTCATCCACCACCTCACCGCGTGCGGTGTTGATCAGGAACGCTTCGGGTTTCATCAGGTCCAGCCTGCGCCCGTTGATCAGGTGCCGGTTCGCGGCCCCACCGGGGCAGTGCAGCGAGACGAAATCGCATTGCGGCAGCAGCGCGTCCACCGTCTCGACCTGCGTGGCGTTGAATTGCTTCAGCACGTCGGGCGATACGGCGCTGCGGTTCTGGACCACGATTTTCATGCCGAACCCGTGATGAGCACGGCGGGCCATTTCCTGACCGATGCGGCCAAAACCGATGATGCCCAGCGTCTTGCCGCTGACCTTGGTGCCCACCAGATGGGTCGGACGCCAGCCGGTCCAGCCACCTGCACGCAACTCGCGCTCACCTTCGCCCGCGCGGCGGGCGGCCATCAGCAGCAGCGTCATGGCCAGATCGGCGGTGCATTCGGACAGAACATCCGGCGTATTGGTGACGGTCATGCCCAGATAACGAGCAGACGGCTCACAGATATGACTGTAGCCAACGCCGTAATTGGCAAGGATTTTGGTTTGCGCGGCGGGGACGTCCAGCGCCTCGGCGCTGAGCGTGTCGGTCACTGTCGGCAGGACCGCATCATATTTTTTCAATGCCTCGCGGATCTCTCCCGGGGACATCGGAATGTCCCCGGTATTCAGCACGGTGTTATAGTTTTCGACCAGTTGCGCCTCGACGGCGGCAGGCCAGCGACGGGTGACAAAGACCGAAGGTTTGACCATTACGCAGCCTTTCCCATGACGCGGGCGATGGTTTCGCCGATCACCGCCGGGTTTTCGGCCACGGTCACACCCGCTGCCGACAAAATTTCCACCTTCTCGCTGGCACTTTCGCCAAAGGCCGAGATGATCGCACCGGCATGGCCCATTGTCCGGCCCTTTGGCGCGGTCAGACCCGCGACGTAGGCCACAACGGGCTTGGTGACGTGATCGCGGATGTATTCCGCAGCTTCGGCTTCCTGAGGGCCGCCGATTTCACCGATCATCGCAATCACCTCGGTGTCTTCGTCCTGTTCGAACCGCTCAAGGATATCGCGGAAGGACGAGCCGTTGATCGGGTCGCCACCGATGCCGACACTGGTCGAAACGCCGATGCCACGCTCTTTCAGCTGCGCAGCGGCCTCATAACCTAGCGTACCTGAACGACCGATGATGCCTACATTTCCTGGCAGATAGATATGGCCCGGCATAATCCCCAGCAACGCCTTGCCGGGGCTAATGGTTCCGGCACAGTTCGGACCGGTCAGGACCATGCGCTTGTCCTTGGGGTAGCGGTACATGTAGCGTTTGACGCGGATCATGTCCTGCGCGGGGATACCGTCCGTGATGCAGACGCAATAGCGGATGCCCGCGTCTGCGGCCTCCATGATCGAATCCGCCGCAAACGGAGGGGGCACGAAAACAAGGCTGGCTTCGGCACCGGTGGCCTCGACCGCCTGCTTAACGGTGTCGAAGACCGGAACGCCCTCAACGGTTTCTCGGCCTTTGCCAGGGACAACGCCACCGACGACATTGGTACCGTATTGCACCATATCCTTGGTGTGCAGGCGCGCCATACGTCCGGTGATGCCCTGAACGATAACGCGGGTGTCGCGGTCCAGAAGAATGCTCATTACACGGCCCTCATCTTGGTGTTTTGGGACAGATCGTTGCGCCATGCGCCTACGGCGCGTTCGGCGGCTTCCATCAGGGTAGTCGCGCGGATGATCGGCAGGCCCGATTTGGCCAAGATTTTCTGACCTTCCTCGACATTGGTGCCCGCCAGGCGCACAATGACCGGCAGGTCGATGTCAAGCTCGCGCAGCGCCTGCACGACGCCCTCGGCCACCCAGTCACAGCGGTTGATGCCCGCGAAGATGTTGACTAGAACCGCCTGAACGTTGTCATCGGACAGCACAAGACGGAAGGCCTTGGCCACCCGCTCGGGCGAGGCCCCGCCGCCAATATCCAGAAAGTTCGCCGGCTCGCCACCGGCCAGTTTGATCGTGTCCATCGTGGCCATGGCCAGACCGGCCCCGTTCACGATGCAGCCGATATTGCCGTCCAGCCCGACATAAGACAGACCGCGGTCTGCTGCGCGGCTTTCACGCGGGTCTTCTTGGCTTTTGTCGCGCAATTCCGAGATCTGCGGGTGACGGAACAAAGCGTTGTCGTCAAAGCTCATCTTTGCGTCCAGCGCCAGAACCCGGTCGTCGCCAGTGATGACCAGCGGGTTGATCTCGACCATAGTCGCGTCCAACTCGCTGAAGGCAGCATAGCAGCCCTGCAATGTGCGCACCATGTGCTGGATCAGGCGCGGCTCGAGCCCCAGATTGAATGCGATCTCGCGCGCCTGAAATTCCTGTAGACCTACGGCGGGTTCAACGATCGAGCGCACGATGCTGTCAGGGCGTTCTGCGGAAATCTCTTCGATCTCCATCCCGCCTTCCGATGAGGCCACGATCATCACCCGCTGGCTGGAACGGTCCAGCACAAGGCCCAGATAAATCTCGCGATCAATGGGCACGGCAGATTCCACATAAACGCGGTAGATGCCCTTGCCCTCGGGACCGGTCTGGTGCGTCACCAGCTTGCGACCGAACATCTCATCACAAGCGTGGTGGATTTCATTTTCTGAATTGCACAACTTCACGCCCCCGGCCTTGCCACGCCCACCAGCATGGACCTGCGCCTTGACGATCCACTTGTCGCCACCCAGTTCGCGCGCGCGATATGCCGCCTGTTCCGGGCTGTAGGCCAAGGCACCCGAAGGGACCTCGACACCGAACTTCGACAGAAGCTCTTTTGCCTGATATTCGTGGATATCCATCTGCATTCCCTCCCGTTTATGCAGCGATAGATGTGCCGTAGCGGCTTTCCAGCAGCGCTTCGATGGCTTCGAAATCAACCGCGCCACCCATTTCGCGGATTGCCTCGGCAAACAGCCTGACGATACGGCTGATCGACTGGTGGTTCAGCTGGTTCAGAATGCCGATGCGGACCTGAACCGGGGCGCTCAGCGTTGGCCAGATGCCAAAGCCACGGGCGCGGCAGTTCTGCACCAACTCCATCTCGCGCCCTTTCAGTTCTGCGGGCAGGTTCAGCACCACAAGGCTGGGCATGTCCGAGGTGACCTGGCAGCCCATCGCGGTGACGGCATCGCGCAGAACAGCCTCATGCGTGCGATAGGAATGCGCGCGCTTGGCCAGCCCTTCCTGCAGGGTCAGGCGCAGAGATTCATGGAAAGCGGCGACGGCATAGCCCGAATGGGTGCGGTGATAGGTGCCCTTTTCCACGTCCTGTCCGTCAACGATACCCCAGTGGCGGGCCTCGAAAATCGGATTGTGGACGTAGGTATAAGCGCCCGAAGTTTTCAGCGCGTCGATATAGGCGTCGGTGAAGCTGACCGGCGCGTAGGTCAGCGGCAGGCAGCACAGGCCCTTCTGCGGGCACGAAGCCCAACCGGCGACGCCCGGATAGTCGTCGATACGGAAATCCGCGGCACCCAGCGACGACACAGCATCGATCAGCCCCATCGCGCCGTGGCGTTCGCACGCATCGGAAAAGCCCTGAATGTCGTTCACGCGGCCCGAGCCGGTTTCCCAGTGTGCCATGAAAGCCCATTTCGGTTTGTGCTGAGCCAGAACCTCATCAACCATCTCGCCAGTAACTGGCTGGCCATGGGGAACTTCGATCACAGTCACGCTGGAGGCCTGCGGGTCCAGCGGGCTTGCGGCGTGTTCAGCGGGCGTCGCCGCCTTGATCCGCAGGGTCAGCGCGTCGATGCCCGAGAAGGTTCCGTTGGTAAACGCCACAACCCTATCACCGGGCATAACGGCCGAGAACATGGTATCCAGCCCGCTCCAACCTGTACCGGCAACCGCGAAAGTATAGGTGTTGGCCGTACCCCAAATCTCACGCAGCATATACTTGCATTCGATCATGCCGCGCAGCACGTCGCCCTGCATGTGATCGGCAACGCCCGCGCTGGCAAAAGCCTGCAGAACGCGGGCGTCGGTGTTACCCGGGCCGGGGCCTGCGGCCAGTGTCTCGGGGATTTCGAGTGTGGGGTAGATTTGAAAAGTCATGTGTTCCTCCAGAGCGGTCGAGGGCCTGACACCCTGTCGGTCGCGTTGACGAAGAGGAAAACCGAATCTTGCACCGCTGCACAACGTAACTTACTACTGCTTTGGGATACCTATTTAGATGGGTAAATTACTACCCATATGGGTAAATATACAGATGTATACCATAGTTAACCCTACCCATATGGGTGGTTTAGGGTGAAAACAGGCAGGAAAACAATGTCCGACACATCTCAGCGCCCCATCGATGTCATGCTGGCAAACAACAACCCGCTGGTGCTGTCGGCCATGTCCGAGATTTTCGAACGCGACCCGCGATTCTCTTTGGTGGCGACCTCGGCCACCGCCGAGGGGTTTCTGGGCACGGTGATGCGAGTACCGGTTCAAGTCGGGATCGTGTCCTGGGAACTGCCCGCTTTGGGCGCGGCCAAGCTGATCGAGGTTCTGCGCGAACAGGCCAACGCACCGCGCTTTGTGGTTTACGGGGATGAGGCCGGGGATGTGCCGCGACAGGCCATGCAGGCCGGGGCTGCCGGGTTCGCGCCGCGCTCAGGTGAGGTCGAAGGCTTGCTGGAAACCTGTGTCGATGTGGCGAAAGGCAAGATGGTCTTTCCCTTCATCGACGTACGCAAGATGCAGCAGAACCCGTTGCAAACCCTGTCGCGCAAAGAGCTTGCGATCCTTGAGGCGCTGGTCAAAGGCATGTCGAACAGGGAATTGTCGAAAGAGCTGCAAATCTCTACCAATACAGTGAAGTTCCACCTTTCGAATATCTATGAAAAGCTGTCGGTCAGAAATCGTGCGCAGGCTATTGCGTTCTTTTATGCATCAAAGGCGGACAACGGATAGGTTAAGAGTATGAACAAGCTGTACGAGTCATATGCGCCACTTCAATTCCATCCGATGTTGCCGCTGCAGAAGCAAGACCTTTGAACCCGAGCCTATCTACCGCCGAGTGGTGGCACACCTAAGCGTCTTTCAATTTGATGTCGTTCTCTTCCATTCTCCAAGATGGGTAATACGGTCCTTTTCGCTGGCGCGCTGTTTCTGCGATCGCACCGTAACAAAGAGTGAACCATCGGTTCAGCGTGCAGTAGTCAACCGGAACGCCTAGCTCGGGCATGAGTGTTTCCTGATCCCGGTATGACACTCCGCATCGGATATAGAAGAACATTGCACACATTTGAAGGTGGTCATGAGCCAACCTCCACTCAGGTACTGGCGATCGCACACAAAGGCCGATGGTCGGAACTTTGTAGTGCGAGTTGCCAATAAATCAAAACCCACGTTTAGCAGTGAGGCGGCTTTGAGCTCGGGCGGAGGCGAGATAAAATTTTCCTAGTAACAGTTTTTGGTCCACTAAAGCCCACTTCGCTCAAAGATTATGAAGTCAAAGGAAAAACCCAACAACAAAATCTCAGCCAATGATACTCCGATACTTTAGCAAAGAGCCGCCGCCCTCGTCCGATTCAATAGCGCTCTGTGATCCCGACGCAGGTATAACTTGCAAGAGTCCCAGCTATTTCTATGCTTGCAATCGGCAGAGTTGCGACATCGATTATCTACCTTAAACCAGTAGTCAAATTCATCTCGCGCGCCACAAAACATCAAAATCTAAGTGCTCTACAATGAGACGAACGTTCAACCCATCAGGAGGAAGAAACATGAAGAGAATTTTCCAGGCCAAGGCCTTCGGTACAGCTGCTTTCCTGTCGGTTGTCGCTCCGGCGGGTGCTGAAGAGTGGCGTTTCAACAATTTCCTGCCAGAAACCCGCCCTGAATCTGCGGAACTGGAACGTTTTGTCGAAGACGTAAACGCCGCCCTCGACGGCGATAGTGAATTGAAGCTGTACAGCGGTGGCTCGCTAGGCCTGCCCAATACCGACACGTTGAGGTTCCTGCCAAAGGGCGCGGTCGAGATGAGCCTGATCTGGGCGAACTACTTGGGGCGTGATGCCCCGGCGCTCAGTTCGGTTGTTGTTCAGGGCACAATCGGCTCGATTGAGGAGTTCGAGAAAGCAATCCCGACCGTTCGTGAAATCTATGAAGAAGAGTTTGCCGACTGGGGCGTGACCTCGGTGGGGTATGTCCCGATCCCGATGTTGTCTGTTTCGGTCTTCTGTCGGGACGAACCTGTTCGCACCATCGACGCGCTAAAATCCAAGAAGCTGCGCGTCTGGGCGCGTGATCAGGTTGAAACGTTCACACGTTTGGGTGTTGCCGCGCAGATCATCCCGCAGGAAGAAATGTATGTGGCCCTTAAAACCGGCGTGGTGGATTGTGCCCTATACCCGGCGCTTTATGCACATACAGTTTCGTTGCAGGAGGTCGCCAAATACGCGTCATTCCTGTACCCGATGGCGTCCGGCCCTTATGTGATCGGCGTGGCAACCGACAAATGGGACGCAACCGACGATGCCACAAAAGCGGCGATTGCAACCGCGGCAGATGCCTTGTGGGAGCGCACCAACCAGTATGAAGATGATTTCGAACGCGAACTGGCCGCACGCGACAAGCTGGGCGAGGAAGGTGTGACATGGGGCGAAGACTTCTCGCAGGAGGACCGCGACCTTTTCGTGTCCAACGTCACCGAAATCTGGGCAGAACTGGCGGATGAGGCCGGCGGCAATGCACCCGAATATCGCCAGCGGGTTCTGACCGCATTGGGCCGCTGATCCTCGGATGGCGCACAGCGCGAAACACCTGATAGCGCGGGGGCTGGACCGTCTGGCCCTTGCGTGCGCTGCTGCGGCGGCGTTGGGGATGATTGCCATCGTCGGCCTCATCGTGACCAGCGTTCTGATGCGAAAATTCGCCAATACGCCGCTGCACATTACCGAAGAAGTCGTGGGGCTTTTGCTGAGCGTCTCGTTGTTTCTCGGCCTGCCCATGGTGACGCTACGAGCTAAGCACGTGCGCGTCTCGCTGCTGGCGGACATGCTGAAAGGTAAGGCGCATGTAGCCTTGCAGATCGCCGCCCTGCTGGTCGGCATCGTGTTCTTCTTATGGCTGATCGTCGAGACCATCCCTTGGTTCGAGTTTGCCTTCAAACGCAACCTCAAGACCGAGACCACCCGGATTTTGCTCTATCCGTGGATGGCACTGATGCCGCTCTCACTCATACTAACCATGTCCATCTTTGTGGCGCGCCTGGTCGGCATTCTGGACCGGGTCGACGACGCCGAAGCTGACATCGAATGAATCCCCATCAAAGAGGCCCCTGAATGTCGTTCTGGCTTACATTGACAGGCGCGCTCGTCGCCACCGCCGGGACAGGCGTGGCGCTTGGAGCCGCGCTTGGCCTGACCGGGCTTCTGATCCTGCACTTTTTCTCGAACGGGGCCACGTCGCTGGCGGTGGATGCGATCTGGAGCGTCTTCAATTCCTTCACCCTCAGCGCTGTTCCGATGTTCATCCTTCTGGGCGAAGTGCTGCTGCGCAGCGGGATCAGCGAAAAGGCCTATTCAGCCTTCTCCCCGCTGTTTCGCCGCATCCCTGGCGGGTTGCTGCACACCAACATCGCGGTCTGCACCCTGTTTGGCGCGGTCAGCGGCTCCAGCCTGTCGACGGCGGCGGCGGTGGGGTCGGTGGCTTACCCCGAGATGTCCAAACGCGGCTATGACAAGGATACAATCGTCGGCAGTCTGGCAGGTGGCGGCACACTGGGTCTGCTGATCCCGCCCAGCCTGTCCTTCCTGATTTACGGCGCGCTCACGGAGACCTCGATCGGTCGCCTGTTTGCCGCCGGGATCATCCCCGGATTTCTGGTGGGTCTGATGTTCATGGCCTATCTGTTTGTAAAGAGCGCCAGCAACCCGGCCATAGCCCCCCGCGATGAGACCCCGCTCCCCTTGCGGGAAACTCTGGCGGGCTTCAAGCAAATATGGCCTCTGCTGGCCCTGATCATTGCGGTCATCGGCAGCATCGTCGGAGGGTTGGCTACACCCACAGAGGCCGCAGGCGTTGGCGTGGTTCTGGCCGTGATCATCTCGTCTATCTGGGGCGACCTCACCTGGAGAAAGCTGGTAGAGGCCGTATATCTGTCCGTCTTGCTGTTCGCCTCGGTCGGGTTTCTAGTGCTGGGCGCGACCATTCTGGCGAAGTCGACCAGCATTCTGGGCGTGCCGCAACAGATCCTCGAGGTCGTGGCTGAAAGCGGGATGGGTACCTACAGCGTGTTGCTGATCGTGGTGCTGATCTATCTGGTGCTGGGCTGCTTCTTTGATGGCCTGTCCCTGATGATCATGACGTTGCCGGTGGTGTTCCCGCTGCTGACCGGTCTGGGCTTTGATCCGATCTGGATTGGGGTCATTATCACCATCGTCATCGAGATTGGTCAGGTCACACCGCCGGTCGGGCTAAACCTGTCGGTGCTGACAGCCCTGACGAACAACGAGGTCAGCCTGGGCCGCGTCGCCATCGCAACGGTGCCCTACTGGCTCATCCATCTGTTCACCATCCTGATTCTGACGCTGTTCCCGGCGCTGGCCCTGTTCCTGCCCGACCTGTTGTTTTGAAAGGTTTATTCATTTTTTGGGGTTCTTGTCAAAGCCTCGGCCTGAATGAAGAGGCAGCTTCGCGCTTCAAAAGTACTCGCCCGGCGAGCCGGAAAGGGCTATGGGCCCGATTGCTGTTTCTCGATCATGGCTGAACCGCCGTATGGGAAGTATTGCGCGGTCATCGGTTCCAAAGCCGGATGAAGGGCGCAGAGTCAAAACTCATCGACGCAGGATGAGGAATCCTAAACACTTCGGGAAAGATCGGCCCCGCTCCTCCGTTAACTACTGCGTGATCTAAAATCGACGTGATTATGTCGCTTTTTGACGACTACTGGCCGCTTGGATGGCGCGGCGAAACTTTTTGCGGCTAAAAATACCGGCACTGTGACGGCAGGAACCTTCGATCCCTACGGCTTATTGGCAATTGGGATGGATATGCCGCCAACAAATGTGGGAAGGAATTACTTATGTCGGACATTGTGGATGACCAAACCGAGGATATACCTCATCCAATCGAAACAGAGTATGAAGTCGGTCAGGACAACGTTAATCCGTTCGGGCTTGATATTCACAATCCGGTTTTTGCCATTTCCGGAATCTCTATTCTGGCATTTGTTCTGCTGACACTTGCATTTCAAGAACAGGCCGGTGGGTTTTTCAACTGGTTGCGGCCGTTCCTGACTTCCAACTTTGCCTGGTTCTTTCTAAGCGCGGGTAACATCTTCCTGATCTTCTCGATCTTCCTGATGCTGTCGCCGCTAGGCAAAATCCGTCTGGGCGGTCAGGATGCCACACCTGACTACAGCTATACAGGCTGGTTCGCGATGCTGTTTGCTGCTGGAATGGGCATCGGCCTGCTGTTCTTTGGTGTATCCGAGCCAATGTCGCACTTCGCATCTTCGATGGGTGGAACCGCTGGCGACGCCGGGGCACGCACCGATTGGGCTCCGCTGGGTGCTGCAGCCGGAGATCCCATTGCCGCCCGTGATCTGGGCATGGCGGCCACTATCTTCCACTGGGCACTGCACCCTTGGGCCATCTATGCCGTTGTGGCATTGTCGCTGGCTTTTTTCACCTACAACAATGGCTTGCCTCTGACCCTACGGTCGGCGTTCTACCCTTTGCTGGGCGAACGTGTATGGGGTTGGTGGGGTCATGTTATCGACATCACCGCCGTATTTGCAACGTTGTTTGGTCTGGCGACCTCGCTGGGTTTCGGCACGGAACAGGCGCTGGCCGGGTTCAATTACCTGTTCGGATGGGGCACCGGCGGCGTGGCCAAGGTGATCCTGATTGCGGTAATTACCGCGATTGCGCTTGTGTCGGTGATCCGGGGACTGGATGGCGGCGTCAAGGTGCTATCCGAGATCAATATCGGGCTGGCGGCGATCCTGCTGCTGTTCGTGATCATCGTCGGGCCGACCGCCACGATCTTTGAGACGATCTTTGCCGGTGGTGTCGCCTACGCCAAGGAACTGATCCCGCTCTCTAACCCATTTGGTCGCGAAGACAGCAATTTCATGGAAGGCTGGACCGCGTTCTACTGGGCCTGGTGGATTTCCTGGTCGCCCTTCGTCGGCATGTTCATTGCCCGCGTGTCCCGTGGCCGGACTGTGCGCGAGTTCATCTTCTGCGTCATCGTTATCCCGATGCTGGTCGGCATCCTGTGGATGGGCGCTTTTGGCGGCGCTGCGGTTCATCAGGTAATCACCGATGCGTCCGCACCGGTTCAGGATGCAGCGCTTGAGCTCAAGCTGTTCGTTATGCTTGAGGCGCTGCCGCTGGCGACGATTACGTCGATCCTGGGTATCATCCTGGTTCTGGCATTCTTCGTTACATCGTCGGACTCGGGTTCGTTGGTGATCGACACAATCACCTCGGGTGGCAAGACCGACGCGCCGGTCGCTCAGCGGATCTTCTGGTGCACCTTCGAAGGTGTGGTGGCGGCGACGCTGCTGCTGGTTGGCGGCTCAGCGGCGCTTACGGCGTTGCAGGCCATGGCGGTTTCGACGGGCTTCCCATTCACCATCGTTCTTCTGGCCATGTGCGTCAGCCTGTACATCGGGCTGAAGAGAGCCCAAAATGAGCTGAAAAGTTAGACTTCTAACAAACAAAACGGGTGCCGAAGTTCCATTCTGCGGCACCCGTTTACATTGCAGAGAACCGGTCTCGACGGTCTTGCCAGAAAACATCAACTTGAGTTGGGAAACTGGTTTGACAAGCGGATTGACCCAGCCTCCTGAAATCAGGCCATTGAGGTGTTAGCAATCCGTCCAAGCAAAGGATGGGCTATGAAACGCAGATTTAGCGACGAGAAAATCATTGGAATGATCAAGGAAAACTTAATCGTTAGCAAGCCAATGGTCTGGCGGACATTGTTGTCCTTCGATGCCGCGCCATCAGTGTCTGCTTACGTTGTAGGGCGGTGTCCTCTGTGCCGCTTCCAGCTCGACACTCAAACTTGCGGCCAACTCAAAAAACTGCCGGCGCACGGTCTCAGAGTAGGGATTGGCCTTCTCAATCGCTTCGAATACTTCTGGCGCATCATGTTGAACCATGGAAATCGCCTCAGATAGCAAGTCAAAGCTCTTCGTTGTCATGCGCGTTGGTAGCGGTCCCATTCTCTGTAGTACTTTGGCTATGAGGTGAGTGAGCCCCTGGACAATTGCTGCTTCGCGGTCGTGATCTTCGGGGGTCGTCATGATTATACTCAGACCCAGAGTCTTGCGCAGAAACGCAGCAACCCTCGCATGTCGTCGTCCCTGAATTGGGCAGACCGCAATTTTTAGACCCTCAATACCTGTCGTGGCACTCTGTGGACCGAACAAGGGGTGAGACGCTACAATGTCTACATGGTTTGGTAGCAGCCGCCGCATGATTTCCGAGGGAATTACTTTCACTGAGCCAACATCGACAATCAGCGCGCCAGGTTTACAAGCAACCGCGATCTCGCCGACAACCTGCTCAAATGAGGACACTGGTGCCGCAATGAGGATCACATCAGCCTGCGATACTGAGTGCAATGATGACAGACGCACTCCGTGTTGCTTTGCGACCTTGGCGACTTCCAGGGACGGATCGTAGGCCGTTATTTCGAAATGCTGGCCAAGATGAAGGGCTGCAAGTTGTCCGAATGCACCAAACCCCACGATGCCTAGCGACGTGTTTTGACTTCTTCTGTTGTTGTTCATTTTTCGACCTTTGAATTTGCCGCCCGGCACAAGGTCGATTGTATGTTGACCGCTGTCAGGGGCAGCGGAACACCAATGATGAATTACCCGCAGCTATCGAAGCTGAGGAAAATAGTCTTGCGATGCGAAGAACAATCTGATCATGACATAAGCGATAAGGCACTCCGGAGAGCTGAGTCAACGATTTTGCTGCATATTCTCCGCCCCAAGGAGACGCTAAACTGGCGTATATTTGCAACAGCTTCTGGACACAGTCGACATCTGAATTCGGCCTCAATTTATTGGCAAGTATCGGTCCAACAGAGCATCGACCAACCCTTCTTGGAGTCGGTAGCCAGTTGCTTCGTCCACTCGCAAAATGTCTTCAAGGATAACAAGTTGTTCCATGCCCGTCGTCATGGACAACCGCTTCGCCAGGTCGTCAATTTCCTTCGGCTCAATTAATGGGTAAACTGGTGCAAGTGCTTCAGAAAAAGCCGCCACTCTTCTGGCGCCGCGCATTTTTACCGTTCCATCTTCAAGCGATGCCTTGAGTGATTCGGCCAGAAACTGCCGGAAGTGAGCCTCATGAACCCGAGAAAAATCCAGATAGTAGCGCGCGACGACATGTACACGGTTCCTGACGTCATCCAGTCCCTCGAGAAGTTCTGACGTTGGAGTAACTTCAAGATCAAGCGTCGCATCCAAGGCTAAGACACTCGGGTCAGAAAAGTAACGATAGACCGTCGCACGGCTGGTTTTGGCGCGCTCAGCGACTTTTGCCAGCGTGACTTCCTTGCCTTCCGACATCAGATCACGTGCAGCCGAAAGAAGTGCTTCTCGCGTTCGGTTGATTTGATTTGTACGAGGTGCCAATTTCAAGCCTTTTGTGATACACTTGTCTCATAACTAGATATGTGTATCATAAGAGAAGTATGTTTCAAGTAAAGGGAGTCGTAGTAATGGCTGGACCTCGCACGCGAATTTATCATCTTCTTGGGAACTTGTTGACCTTTCACGCCTTTCCCAGTGAGACGGGAGATCGTTGCACAATCGTCGAGATAAAGACGGCGCCGGGTGCCGGCGCACCGCCCAATCATCATGCTGGCGAAGATGAGAGCTTCTATGTACTCGACGGTGAATTCGAGTTCTTTGTGAATGGCGAGACAGTCAACGTAAAAGCTGGTGACTTCGTCAAAGTTCCGGACGGTGCAGTCCACGCCTTTACATGCACCGGGGAACGGCCAGGCCGGTTACTTTGCATAAACGCCCCCGGCGCGATGCATGACACATTCTTTACGGAAGCTGGGGAAGCAATGCCTGATGGCACGACCGATATTCCGGCGCCAGATGGACCACCAGACATTCCGGCGATCATGGCAGTAGCAGATCGAGTAGGAATGACGATCTTGGCGCCCGCGGATGCTTACAACTAACGAACGCGCTTACATTACTCCGGCCTGCGAGTTGAAAATTTTGGATTGAAGGTTCTGCCATACACCCTAACTGGCTATGCTCGCAGCCAGCGCTAAAGCGTACATGCCCAATCCAATTGCGGGACAAAGCCTCCGTTTGGAGGTTAGCCATATATGTTAGCTACGCACGAGTACCGGACAAAATACAATTGGTCTGAGAATGAGGTTTGGGCTTCGGTATACACTTTCCAACTTACTTGGAAGCGCTTGCCATGAAGTATTCAATTTCTCTAAAATCCTCTTAAACGAACTTCCAAATCGACGGGAAAACCGCTCATTGTTGTTTTGCAGTTGGCAGCGACGATTAAGTACTTAACTGAATAGCCCTTTCAAATCCGCGTGTTATTTCGCCTGAAAAATAGGCGTTTTCCGGAGAGCTTTGGGTGGTCCAGCCCAAAGCACTTGAATCTGCGGGCATGTCAGTCACACTTCTTGCATGAGCGACTATTTTGACGAAATGTTCAATGCTGATGGTTCTCTGCGAAGGTCTTATGAAGAAATCGGACGCTGGATCAATGCAGAAGATGTTTCAAGGCTGAGAGCCAAACAGCGCGAAGCTGAAGAAGTTTTCAGACTGACCGGGATCACCTTCAACGTTTACGGCAAAGCAGAGGCAGAAGAACGGTTGATCCCGTTTGATATAGTTCCACGGGTAATATCCGGGAGAGAATGGCAGCGGCTGGAACGCGGAATTGAACAACGGGTTAGAGCAATTAATGCCTTTCTCTACGACGTTTACCACCGTCAGGAAATTGTACGTGCAGGACGTGTTCCCGCCAAGATGATCGCTGACAACGACGCGTTCCTACCACAGATGCTCGGCGTAACGCCACCGGGTCAGGTTTTCACGCACATTGTTGGTATCGATCTGGTACGCACCGGGCCGGACGAATTCTATGTTCTAGAGGACAATGCCCGCACACCATCAGGCGTCAGCTACATGCTCGAAAACCGGGAAACCATGTTGAAGATGTTCCCAGAGTTGTTCAGTGCTACAAATGTGCGGAACGTATCGGACTACCCCAAGAACCTGAGGCGATCGCTTGCCGCCTGTGCTCCCAGCTGCGCTGAAGGAGAGCCAACCGTCGCCGTGCTGACACCCGGCATCTACAACTCCGCCTACTACGAGCACGCTTTTCTGGCAGATCAGATGGCAGTTGAATTGGTCGAGGGGCATGACCTGCGGGTTGTTGATGGTCGCGTCTGCATGCGTACAACGCGAGGGTACAAACCGATCGATGTTCTTTACCGGCGTGTCGATGACGAGTTTCTGGACCCTTTGAACTTTAACCCAGAGAGTGCATTGGGGGTACCGGGTATTATGGACGTGTATCGTGCCGGAGGGATCACGATTGCCAATGCACCGGGTACTGGGATAGCTGACGACAAGGCGATTTACTCTTACATGCCTGAAATCGTTGAGTTCTATACCGGCGAGAAGCCACTTCTCCAAAACGTTCCGACATGGAGGTGCAGTGATCCGGAGTCTTTGGCCTATGCGCTGGACAATCTGTCTGAGCTTGTCGTGAAAGAAGTGCACGGCTCTGGAGGTTATGGGATGCTTATCGGGCCCACGGCCAGCAAGAAAGAAATTGCGGCGTTCCGCGACAAGCTTAAATCGCGGCCCTCGAACTACATTGCCCAACCGACGCTTTCTTTGTCGACGGTGCCGATTTTTGCAAGATCCGGACTGGCGCCAAGACATGTTGATCTGCGGCCATTTGTATTGGTTTCGCCTGAAGGGATCAAAATCACTCCGGGAGGTTTAACACGCGTAGCACTCAAGAAAGGGTCACTGGTTGTGAATTCCAGCCAGGGCGGCGGGACAAAAGACACCTGGGTTCTGGAGGACTGACATGCTGGGAAAAACGGCTGGCGGGTTGTTCTGGATGGCCCGGTATCTGGAACGCGCGGAAAACACAGCAAGACTGCTGGAAACCGGTCAACGAATGGCTTTGACGCGCACCCACAACTCGGTCGAGGAGTGGGCTTCGGTATTGAAAACAGCGGGCGTTCTGGACGGGTTTCTTGCCAAGTATGAAGAGATAACCAAAGAAAATGCTGTGGACTGGATGCTGAGGGACGGTGAAAACCCCTCATCCATAAAATCGGTCATCAAACAGGCCAGAGACAACGCGCGCCTCGTGCGAACGGCGTTAACCCATGATGTCTGGAGTGCGGTAAATGGCACCTGGATGAAAGTGGACGCGGCAATGAAACGTCGCGTGAATGAGCGAGACCTGCCGGGTACGCTTGAGCTGATCCGTCAGCAGACGGCCCTTGTGCGTGGCGCAACCCTTGGCACGATGCTGCGCAATGACATCTTTGACTTCATGCGCATCGGGAATTTTATCGAACGTGCTGACAATACCGGGCGTATTCTGGACGTTAAGTATTATGTTTTGCTTCCCACTACGTTTTCAGTCGGGTCGTCGCTGGACAATATCCAGTGGGAGAGCATCCTGCGATCGGTGGGGGCCGGTGGCGGATACTTGATGACGCACGGGCAAAACACCACACCTTCGGATATCGCTCAGTTCCTGATCCTGGATCAGCGCATGCCCCGCAGCCTCCACTTCTGTTGCAGGAAAATTCAAGAGAACCTTTCCTATCTCAAGAAAGATTATGGATTCACGGGCCCCTCATGCGAAGCATCCAATCGGCTTTCCGATAAGTATCTTGGCCGACAGATATCAGATATTTTCGACTATGGTTTGCACGAGTACATCGAAGATTTTCTCAGCGACCTTGGCCAGTTAAGCCGCCAGATCGAAATCGACTACCGGTTCTATGAGTAACCCATGAAACTGCACATCAGACATGAAACCCGATACGATTTCGACGCGCCAATTCCTTTCGGTCTTCAGCAATTGAGAAAAACGCCCAAGTCTTTTCGCAACCAGCGCATCGAAAGCTGGGCGACTGAGGTTAATGGTGGTCGCAAGGAACTGACCTATGAGGACTATCATCGCAACACGGTGGAGCTGATCAGCTTTGACGTGAATACCCAAAGCGTCTCGCTGATTTCAGAGGGGGTGGTCGAAGTTAAAGACACGCATGGTGTTTTAGGCCGTCATGAAGGCTCAACGCCGCTTTGGCTTTTCAAACGTAGCACAGAACAGACAAAACCGGGAAAAGGTGTCAACGAACTGGTCCGGTCCTTACCTGAAGGTGAACCGTTGGACCAAATGCACGCTTTGTCCGACGCAATCCGCGGCTGCGTCCCCTATGAGATCGGAAGCTCGCACCCCGATTGGAGCGCGGAAGATGCCATCGAGGCAGGCAGCGGT
The DNA here is from genome assembly GCF_056533855.1 of Ruegeria sp. F11. Lineage (NCBI taxonomy): Bacteria > Pseudomonadati > Pseudomonadota > Alphaproteobacteria > Rhodobacterales > Roseobacteraceae > Ruegeria > Ruegeria sp. F11. Next base: position 19,027 of record NZ_JBQFOW010000027.1, read on the forward strand.
GTATGTCAGGATCACGCCCATATCTTCATCACCTGTGCACGCAAGACCGGGCTGCCCGCTCGCTATGTCTCTGGCTATCTGATGATGAATGAGACCGAGTTGCAGGATGCGACTCACGCTTGGGCCGAGGTGCATCTGGAAGGGCTCGGTTGGGTCGGTTTTGATGTGTCCAACGGGATTTCCCCAGATGATCGCTATGTTCGCGTCGCAACCGGTCTGGACTACACGCAGGCAGCCCCGGTAATAGGAAGCCGAATAGGGACAGCGGGCGAGCAACTGACAGTACAGTTGCAGGTCGCACAGCAGTAACGGAGAAGACAATGACCTATGCTGTGGGCATGCGGCTGAGCCGCGGACTTGTTTTCATGTCCGACACACGCACGAACGCTGGCATCGACAACGTCTCGACCTTCAACAAGATGTTCAACTGGACGGTCGAGGGGGAGCGGTCCATAACTCTGTTGACGGCCGGAAATCTGGCGACGACCCAGGCAACGATCAGCGTGCTTGAAGAACGTACCAAAGTGCCCAAAGAACGCGCTCCATCCATCCTCGAAGCGCCCACGATGTTTCAGGTTGCACAATTGGTGGCGGAAACGCTGAACAGTGTGATTGAACAACACGCGAAATCGGGCCAGCAAGCTGACAGCGCCTTTCATGCCACTATGGTTTTGGGTGGACAGATCAAAGACGCACCATCGCGCCTGTTCCTGATCTATCCGGAAGGCAACTTTATCGAAGCCGGGGATGAAACCCCGTTCTTTCAGATCGGAGAAACAAAATACGGTCGTCCAATCCTGGTCCGCGCTTATGATCCCGAGATGAGCTTTCCTGAGGCCGTTAAACTCTTGCTCGTTAGCTTCGATTCCACGATCAAAGCCAATTTGTCCGTCGGAGCGCCGCTGGACCTGCTTCTTTACAACGAAGACAGCCTCGAGGCCGGTAAACGCTCGCGGTTCGAGGCAGATGACGAATACTTCCGAACTGTTTCAGAAGGTTGGGGCGACGCGCTAAAATCTGCTTTGTCCAAACTTCCAGAGTATTCTGACGTAGCCGAACAGGACATTTAGATGTCTGTTGATTTGTGCCGGACATTTGCAAGCGATTCAAATGCTGCGCGGTTTCGATGAGCGGGATTTCAGTAGTCGCCAATAAACTCGCTTGGTGGAAAATGGCCGCCTGCAAAACGCTGCCAAGTCCGCTTTCTTTTGATTACCGTCGTTCTTACATTGGGCAGCATGTGGAACAATGGGCTCGCTCCGGATCTCCGAGGCAGCACAGCATCCGTCGATCGTGAGACATGGGCCACGCCGCTCGCTCGTCTTGCCCCGTTTCAGTGGACGGTTTGAAAGGATCCAGCTGACCGATCTTCGAAGTCAGCTGGACTTACGTTGCCAATATATCCATGGCGACGCTTTCGATTGTAGAACACTTCAATATACTCGAACAGGTCGGCACGTGCTTCATCTCTGGTGCCGTAGCGTACGCGGTTTACACGTTCGCGTTTGAGAACGCCGAAAAACCATTCGACGACAGCGTTGTCATAGCAATTCGCTGTCGCACTCATGCTGCATTCGATGCTATGCTGGTCAAGTTCCTCTCGAATGTCGTCACTGGTGTACTGGGCGCGCAGGGAATTCGGTATGGGCTAACCGTCATCTTTCGGATAGATGAACCCGTTCACTGGGTAGAAACTGCCATACCGGCCCGGATGGCTTTCGACCCGTACCAGCGTCCAGTCATTGTTTTTGGACACATCCTTAACGCCCATTTTCAATGAAACCTTGTTGCGGTGCCAGTTGGCGTGGTTCACGACAACTTCGCGGTCGGTGACAACATCGGACACGACAGCAACATGGCCAAGGGGCATTCCGCGGGTTGCCCGAAACGACATGACGGCTCCGACAACCGGTTCACTGCCTCGCTGAAAGATATTATGCGCCTTGCCCCACCAGTCTTTGGCGTTGCCGCGAATCTCGATGCCGCTGAGATTCCGCGCGTAGGGCACGCACCAAACCCTTTGCCCGCGAGCCTGCTTTTTTGAGACCTCTTGCAGCGACATCAATTGACGTTCCGGATCGATATCCGTGTCGTTTGGGTTTTGCGTGCAGGCAGAGACAAGAGCAATGAGCCCCATCGCAATTGCAACACGGGCGATGCCGGTCAGGGGCGGCCAAATCGTATTCGTTTTGCGGGCGCTGTTCTGCAAGAAGCTTCATTGCCGGTTTGAGTGGTTTTGGAGTTCTACGACAATTTTGCGGGCTGTGAAAAGATATCTGCCAATTCTCCGGCAGGAATTTGCCTGTCCTTAGTCAGACATCGCAAAATAGCACCTTGGGCGGCAAGGCGGCCCTTGGCTGGTCTGGCAAAACAAGTTGTTCACAGTCTCAGGTAGCGGTCACGCGACAGCACTTGCATGAATTTGTCTTTTGGTCCGCTTGAGCGCGCCAAGAAAGCAAGCGCCAGACAACTTCGCAGCCTCCGCTTCCCGCGAATTTCCAGTTTCTTCCAGTTTCTTCCAGTTCCTCTTGTTGACCAGAGGCGCTACGATCGTTGATGAGGCAACAATCAGGCTTACAGATGCGAAGTTTAACCTTCCCACCGTTAACAGCGTTTGTCCTAGCCGCAATCATCAGTCTTGAACCTGCAGCGGCGGCGTCGCTTGGACAATACGAGGTTTTTGGCGTTGAAGACGGAGACATGCTGAAATTGCGGGCAGGGCCCGGAATAGGTTTCAATGTGATCGTCGGTCTTCCAAATGGAACCGCGTTGAGGGTTCACAGTTGCGAGCAGACCGGAGGCACTCGTTGGTGCCGGGTTTCCCTGAAGCGGGCGCTTGGGTTAAAGGGATATGTCTCTTGGGCATACTTGCGAAAAATGTGATCCGGATTTGGCACTCGCTGGCGAACGGAAGAATTGGGGCCGGTGCCAATCGGCTCAGGTTGGCTGCAGGGTGTGGTCGTTCAAAAGCAGTGTGTCACGCGCGTCGCAACGAGGCCCTGCCCGAGGTCAGGCAGTGTCACCCTCCGATTAATTTGCGGCCTCGGCGCTGGTATCCGGGTGGTGCCCCACCAGCAACCCGATCACAGACGATGCTGCAAAGAAGGCGATCAACCCGAACGCGACTGAAAACGTACCGGTTGCGTCCAGCGCGAAGCCAGTGATGACGGGTGCCAGAAAACCAGCCAATGCAAAACCGCTATTCATAATGCCCATGCAGGTTCCCGCGCGTTGCGGTACGATGTCGGCTATGACCGCATAAAAGATCGGGTTGGCGCCAAGGCCTGCGGATACAGCGATCGATATGCAGATCAACGCGATCGGAAGACTGTCCACAAAGGCGAGCGGCAGTACGGCCAGTGCCACAAGCCCGTGTAGAATCGCCATAGGATAAGTTCGCGCGATCCGAAGGGTTCCCATTCTGATAAGCAGCCAGTCCGATAAGCGCCCCACTGAATGAGCAGCGTCATCTGACTGGTCCAAATTGATTGTTAGTGCATCGTCGGCCTGCGATCCATTGGTATGATGGTTTCGGGCGCTGGCGGGCTATAGCCCAG
>NZ_JBQFOW010000028.1:0-19912 GCF_056533855.1 Ruegeria sp. F11
CGGCGGCGGCCGTCCGGGGTTTTTCTTGGCTGATACCGGCCTTAACCGACTAGACCGCCATCCTCGCGCGTGATGGCAATGATCGCGGAACGTGGCACCGAGTCGCCGCCTTCTGGCCAATGGCTGTTGCCCTTTTCGCCGGGGTGCTGGATGCCCACGAACATGGTGCGACGATCCGGCGACCAACTCAGGCCGGTGACCTCACACTCATTCGGGCCAACCAGGAAGCGGCGGATTTCACCGGTGACCGGGTCACCTGCCAGCATCTGGTTGTTACCCTGACCAACAAAGTCGCCCTCGTTGGTGTAGTTGCCATCGGTCTGGATCCACAACAGGCCGTTGGTGTCAAACTTCAGGCCATCGGGCGAGTTGAACATGTTGTCGGCGTTCACGTTGTCGGACCCGCCATAGGCGTCCTGATGGACATTAGGGTTGCCCGCCAGAACATAGAGGTCCCAACCAAAGCCCGACGCGGTGTGATCGCCCCCTTCGGGACGCCAGCGCACGATCTGGCCATAATGGTTTTCGTTGCGCGGGTTCGGACCGTTGGCCGAGGTGTCATCACCCCCGGCATTGGGCTTCACGCCACGGTTCTTGTTGTTGGTAAGGCAGCAATAGACCTCTGGCGCGTTGGGGTTCGAGGCCACCCATTCCGGGCGATCCATTGTCGTCGCGCCAACTGCCGAGGCCGCCTGACGGGTATGGATGCTGATATCGGCCTGCGAGGGCATACCCGTAGTCTCGGGAGTCAACGCCAGCCATTCACCGCTGCCGTCCTCATTGAACTTTGCGACCGAAAGCGTGCCGTTTTCCAGCAACGCGTTGGTATCCACACCAGCGGCATAGACGCCGTCCGATACGAAACGATACAGGAACTCGCCCCGCTCATCATCGCCCATATAGACCACGACGCGGCCATCGTTGTTGACAACGGTATCGGCGTTCTCGTGCTTGAACCGGCCCAGAGCCGTCAGCTTTCGCGGGGCCGAGGTCGGATCAGATGGGTCGATTTCTACGACGTAACCGGCCCGGTTCGGCTCGTTGGGGTTTTTAGAGACGTCGAAGCGGTCGTCGATCTTGGCCCAGCCATAGCCCCGGTCTTTCGACGATAGGCCATAGCGCTTGAGTTCGGGGCTGACCTCGTGGTTTTCATCCTCGGCCGAGAAATACCCGTTAAAGTTCTCTTCACAGGCCAGATAGGTGCCCCATGGAGTCATGCCATTGCCGCAGTTGTTCCACGTGCCCTTCGCGACCGTGCCCGTGGGGTCAGCTACGGTTTTCATCAGATCGTGACCAGCAGCCGGACCCGTCACTGTCATTTCGGTCTGAGGTGTAACACGGCGGTTGTATGGGCTGTCTTTCACAATGCCCCATTTGCCGTCGGTATTCGCGATCTCGACCACAGTGACACCATGCGCCATCATACCCTTAGCGATGTCATCGTCAGAGGCGGGCTTGCCGTCAGGGTTGTTGCCCCAAAGAATGCCACGGTTTGTATATTCGTTGTTCACGACCAGCAGAACGTGACCGTCATGGAAGAATACATCCTGACCGTCGGTGTTGTCGCCAAAGGCCCGCTCCTGGCTAGCGGCGGTGCCACGAGTCGCGGGGTCGAACTCGGGCGCGTCGGACCACAGCGGGTCGCCCCAGCGCACCATCACCTCGGCCTTGTAGCCCGGCGGAACGATGACCTCATCAGCTGTCGAAACCGGGATAGCCTCGAACGAGAACCGGTCTGCTGCCGCGCGCGCGCCGGTGGGCACAAGCGAGCCGCCAACCGCAGCAAAGCTGCCCATTGCCAGAACACCGCCCATGAACCCGCGACGCGACAGGGCGTGTTCCACTACGCGATCAAAATCACATTCTTCCGGCGGAGGGTTTATGATTTCGTCAAGTTCATCAAAAGAAAGGGTGCGTTCGTCTTTCATGGTAAACTCCGTATCTGGCTGTAAGCTCGTAGAGAATCCCGTAGAGGGTTCCGCAGATGCCCTTCGCATCATCGTGTGAACGCTACGTGACAGACGCGTTAATTTCAATTTTGAATTCACTTGCACGTTGGCGACGCGCCGCCTAGGGTCAGACTAACTCGAAAAATCGGAGGGCGTTACGAATGGCGCCCAAGCGTCCCAAAGGTGCGGGCGCGTTCCCGAAGGCGGTCGAAAGCCCCGCGCCGGAAAGACCCGATCCAGATGCGTTGTATGCGGCGCTGGATCTGGGGACAAATAGCTGCCGCATGTTGATCGCCCAGCCCAAGGGCAGCGGGTTCCATGTGGTAGATAGTTTCTCCAAGTCCGTGCAGTTGGGTGCTGGGCTGGAGCGGACCGGACGGCTGTCGCGGGCGTCCATGTCGCGCACCGTTCAGGCGCTGCGCATCTGTCAGCAAAAGCTGAAACGCAACAAGGTCAGGCGGATGCGTCTGATCGCGACCGAGGCGTGCCGCCGCGCCAAGAACTCGCGCGATTTTATCCGGCAGGTGAAACGCGAAACCGGCCTGACGCTTGAGATCATTCAACCCGAAGAAGAAGCGCGTCTGGCGGTGATTTCCTGCGCGCCTCTGGTGTCGACCAAGACCGAGCAGTTGCTGGTCGTGGACATTGGCGGCGGCTCGACCGAGTTGGTCTGGATTGACATCTCGTCAGTCCCGCGCCGCGACCGCCCCGCTGCGATCATGCGGCTGCATGCTGGCTTTCACACTGCCGACAGCCCCTTTCCCGCGGCCAAGGTCGTGGATTGGATCAGCGTGCCCTTGGGCGTGGCAACGCTGCGCGATCAGTTCCACGATGTAGAAGACGACGCCGCCCGGTTTGCGCTAATGAGCTGGTTTTTCGAAGAAAACCTGGCCGATTTCGCCCCCTACAAGGACGAACAGGCCCGCGAGGGGTTTCAGATCGTCGGCACCAGCGGCACGGTGACGACGGTGGCCGCATCTCATCTGGGATTGAAGCGCTATGACCGGACCAAGGTCGACGGTTTGCGCATGACCAGCGATCAGATAGACAAGGTTATACGCGGGTATCTGGAACTCGGGCCCCATGGGCGGCGCCGGGACCCTCGGATCGGGGATGACCGGCAGGCGCTGATCATGTCCGGCTCGGCCATTTTGCAGGCATTGCTGCGCTGCTGGCCCACCGACCGCCTTTCAGTGGCGGACCGAGGGCTGCGCGAGGGTCTGCTTTATGCGCAGATGAGTGCGGACGGAGTGTTGGAAGACGGACCGTTCTGAGGGACCCCACCCGGAATGCCGCTGTCAACCATAGCCGTCGCGTACCGAACCTCGACCGCCGCAACCACAATTTGTGCGCTGGAAGCGGCGGAGTTCGACGTATTCTGCCCCGGGTTTCATATCGCCAACACCGTGCCACACTACACGTTGGGTATTGGTGGGATTGCCATCGCCGTTCCCGGTGCGCAGGCGCAGGAGGCACTGGAATTTCTGCACAGCTTCTCCCGGGCCGCCGCTGATCGGAGTACCATTCTTGCTTCGGCGATGAACGGTCTGGGCTGGCTGGCCTTTGGTGTTTCTTCTCCGTGGCCTGATTTGTTATTGAAGGACATGCCAACAGCATTGGCTTGATACCTTTTGAACGAGCCGGTAAAGGCCTCGCAGTCTTCAGGAGACCACCTCTATGGCCAAAACACCGACTGGCAAAAACACCTCGGGGCGCGGGCAGCGCGACCTGAAGGTCAAGGTGAAAACCGCCCGCGGGCGCAAGCTCAGTTCGACCCGTTGGTTGCAGCGGCAGTTGAATGACCCTTATGTCAAACGCGCGCAAGCCGAAGGCTATCGCGGGCGCGCGGCGTTCAAGATTCTGGAACTTGATGAAAAGTACCGCTTCCTCGTGCCGGGGGCCCGCGTGGTGGATCTAGGCTGCGCGCCGGGTGGCTGGTGTCAGGTCGCCGTCAAACGGGTCAATGCGCTGGGCGAGAAGTCCGGCAAGCGGATCGGTACGGTTTTGGGCATTGACCTGCAAGAGGTCGAACCGATCGCCGGGGCCGAAATTCACCAGTTGGATTTCATGGAAGACGACGCCGACGACAAGGTGAAAGAGTGGCTGGGCGGCAAGGCGGATGTGGTGATGTCCGACATGGCGGCGGCCTCATCCGGGCACAAGCAGACGGATCATTTGCGCATCATGTCCTTGTGCGAAACAGCGGCGTATTTCTCGTTCGACGTGCTTGAGGAAGGCGGCACGTTTGTCGCCAAAGTTCTCGCCGGAGGGGCCGAGGGCGATCTTCAAAAGTTGCTGAAACAGAAGTTCGAGAAGGTGGCGAATGTCAAACCACCCTCGTCCCGGTCGGACAGTTCCGAGAAATTCGTCGTAGCAACCGGGTTTCGCGGCTAGGCTTGACCATCCAGCGCGATCTGATCCCCGACCAGTCGCTGTTCCCGCAAGGATGCGGTGGCCATTCCTTGCAGCAGCAAAGCCTCGCCATGGTTCAGATCAACCGGTTTGCGCGCGCGCAGTTCCGCGACGCGTTGATCAAGTGAGACCGGCGCTTTTTGGGTCTTTGATGGGTCCGACATGGATCACCTTTCAGCAGCATTGGGTGAAAGGTTAACGTCGAAATCTGCCGGTAAGATGGCCCAAACCGGGCGCTTGCATGCCCGTTCAGGGGCCAAGCTGCGTTGAAAGCAGCTGCAGCGTCGGGTCGTCCGGCAGCCGCTCTATCCCTTCCTGCACGACCGCGCGCGCGGCATCCGGGCCGCGATTGATCTGCGCCAGTTGCACCAGCATCGGCCACGCCTCAGCCCGTTGCGGGTCGAGCGTTACCACTTCGCGGAACGCCTGCTCGGCCGCGGGCGCATTGCGGAAGGTCAGCGCCATCCCGCCCAGAACCAGATGCGTTTCGGGGAAATCGAGCCGGTTCGAGATCGCCCCTTGCCACTCAGCCATGCTTTGGCCCGCCAGAGCCTGTTGTTCCGGTGTGAGGGCCTGTGTCGGAACGTTCAGAAACTCTTTCGCCGCCGCGATCCGCACATTGCGCCTCGGGTCGGACAGCAAGGGTTCCAGCCGCCGCACCTGATCCGGCAGGCTGGCCTGCCGCTGCAACGGGGCCGCGTTTGCACGGATCAACGGATCTTCCTCGTCCAGCAACGGGGCGGTCGCTGCGGCGAGTTCGGGCGATCCGAAGGGCTGCAACAGGTAGGCCGCCGTCGCGCGGACGACACCGGGCTGCGAGGCATCGGTTGCGATTGCCAAAAGACCCTCGGGGCTGTCCAACTGGCCCGTCATCGCAGGGGCAAAAACAGACCCGTAACGCGGCCCCCGATGGTTGGAGATTGGAAACCACGCCTCGATCTTTCGGGCGGCCCAGTCCTGCGTTTCGCCCTGATGGCAATCGGTGCAGGCGTCCACGCCCAGCCCCAGATCGGGGCGTGGCACCCGGAAGCTGTGATCGTGCCGACCGTCCACGCCCATGTAAACCCGTTCGATCATATGGCAGCTTTTGCATTGCGCGCCCTCGCTGCCATCCGCGTGATGATGGTGGGCGGGAGTGTCGTAATCCTTCAATGTCAAAGACGAAAAGCCCGGATTACCCGCAGTGGAATGGCATTGCGTACACACTCCGTTTCCGTCCGCCTTCAGCGCGGCGCTGTGCGGCTCATGGCAATCCATGCAGCCGACGCCCTTGGCATACATCTTGGACTGCAGGAAAGAGCCGTAGACATACACCTCATCCAGAATCTGCCCGTCCGGGTGGTACAGACCGGGCCGCAGCAGGGCGAGGTTATAGCTATCGTGATACGGGGTTCCGGGCAGCGGGTTTCCGTCCTCATGCGCCTCACGGCGCGAGTGACATCCGGCGCATTGCTGGATTTCTGCCTCGGTCCGCCCCCTGCCCCAGTTCATTGTGAACCCATACTCGTCTACGCCTTCAGGCAGCTTCTCGCCTTCAACCCAATCAACATGCGCTGATCCGGGGCCGTGACAGGCCTCGCACCCGACCCCGATCTCGGCCTGCTGCGAGCGATAGGTCCGCGTGTCGGCACGGTAGTTTTTCTGGAATCCCGTGGCATGACACTCGGCGCAACGAGCGTTCCAGTTCTTGTAAGGACCGGTCCAGTGCAAACCGTCATCCGGTGGCAGGTCCTGATCCGGGTACAAATGAAACCATTGTCGCGCCTCAGTATCCCAGACCACGTCAAAGCTCTGCAACCGACCGGGTTCGGTTTCAAACAGATACTGCTGCAGAGGCTCCACCCCGACAACCGAATGCACCGTGTACTCGGTCGTCACGCCATCCTTTTCCATAACCTCTGCATGATAGTCCCCATCCTGCGTTCGAAACCTGACGGACATGCCGTCATGGTCAAACCCGGTGCCGTCGAAGTCGGCCAAAACCGACCCTTCGTTAACTTCCGTCCAGGCCAGCGCGTGATGCGATGAGGCCCAGGCCTCGGCTTCATCCTGATGGCAGTCAGCGCATTGATCCGAGCCCACATAGCTTGGTGCCTGCGCCAGGGCCGCTCCGGGCATCAGCCACATCGCAAGGGCGAGTGCTCTCATGGATCATACGCCTCGGACTGGTTGAGAAGATCCATCAAAGCCCCGTTATACTCGGCCCCAAGGATCAGGATCGCCGCGCAGAGATATAAGAAAATCAGCGCCGCCATCGCCCCTGCCAGCCCGGCATAGGTGGCGCTATAGGTGGCGAATTGGGCGATGTAGACGGAAAAACCCCACCCTCCGGCCCCCAACAGGGTCAGGGTCAGCAGAACGCCCGGCAGGATTTGCGTCAGCTTGTGGCGGCGGGTTGGCAGAATGAGATGCGCCAGAAATATCGTCCCGATGGGAACTGCCACGGTGAAGGTCCAGCGCAGGCGGTCGACCGACAACCAGTCCGACACATCCACATCGGTGTGCCGGGTCACCAACTGAGTGTAAACCGGCAGAACAACCTCGACCGCGGCGATCAACAGAATGCCAGCGCCGCCCAGAATGACCAACCCGATGCACAGCAGGCGCGTTTTCCAGAACGGCCAGCTATCGTAATCATGATAGGCCTGATTCATCGCCGCGCGTACGGCGGCGACCCCGTTCGAGGCAAAATAGACCGCAAGCAAGCCGCCCAAGGTGATCACGCCCGAGCCGGACTCGCTGAGCACCGCGCGCAGTTCAGAGACGATGGGGGTGGCAACGTCCTTGGGCCATGCGCCAAAGATCAACTCGATCAACTCGTCGGTCACGTATCCCTGCGACAGCGAACCTGCCAGCGCCACGGTGAACAGCACAAAGGGAAACAGCGCCATCATCATCGACATGGCGACATGGCTGCTCATGACAAAGCCGTTTTTGGCGTTGAACCGGAGAAAGGCCAGCCAGAACGCTTTGACAAAACGGCCTATCGGGGGATTCGCGGGTAAGGTCATATCCAAAGCCTACCGCGCCTGTCGGAAACAGATAACCCGTTTTGGATGAAAAACCCGCCCTCAAATACCTGACCGCATTGCATAAACCCACCGGCCTGTGCAGGATCGGCGCAGGCTGACCCGACACCGGGCAGTGCATTGGCGGCAACACAGGGCTTGGGATGACGTCCGATCAACACGACATACCGGATCAGCCAAGGCTCAAACTGCCGGTGGTGCGCGATACGTGCATCGTTGCCACGTTGGTCGTGCTGGGGCTCTATGCCGGGTCCGCCTTTTTGATCCCGCTGACGATGGCGCTGTTGATCAACGTGCTGATCATCGCGCTCAGCGACCGGGTGATCGCCCTGACGCGGGCCCCGGTCTGGCTGGCAAATATCGCGGGCGTCACCGTGGTTTTGGCCGGTTTGTTCATGATCATGTATATCCTTGGTAGCCAAGCCACACAGTTCGCGCGGGGCATCAATACCTATGAGAACCAGTTCGACGGTGCCGTTGACCGCGTGGCCGGGCTGATCGGCAATGACGTCACCAAATTCATCCGGGACAATCTGGTCAGCATCGACATGTCCTACGTCGCCCGGATTCTTCTGGGCAGCGCGACGTCCCTGCTGAACCATTTCTTCCTGATCAGCCTCTACGTCGCCTTTCTGATGGCCGAGCGTCTGGCTTTTCGCAAAAAGATTCAGTTGGCCGCCGGCAACCCGCAGACAGGGGCCGAGTTCGCATCCATGCTGGATGCGATTTCGTTCAGTCTGCAGCGCTATGTGGGCGTGAAGACCTTTATCAGCCTTGTCACTGCCGGGATCAGCTATGCCGTGTTCCGCGCGCTGGGGCTGGAATATGCCGAGACATGGGGCGTTCTGACCTTTGCGCTGAACTTCATCCCCTCAATCGGGTCCATCATCGCGGTGATCTTTCCGGCCATGATCGCGCTGGTACAGTTCGAAAGCGTGGGGCCGTTTCTGATCATCGTTCTGGGCTGCGGCACAATCCAGTTCGTGATTGGCAATTTTGTGGACCCCGCGCTGCTGGGCCGGTCGCTGAACATGTCCACCTTTCTGGTGATCCTGGCGCTGATGTTCTGGACCACGATCTGGGGCATGATCGGCGCGTTTCTGAGCGTGCCTTTGACCGTCTGTATCCTGATCGTGTTCAGCCACATCCCGGCGCTGCGCCCGATTGCGATCCTGATGTCTTTGGATGGTCGGTTGGGGGACGATAGCCGTCCAAAGTCCACCGACTGACCGATGCAGAGCCCACTGTTCATCGGATCGGAAATCTATCGCCACTCGACCTATGGATCGAAACATCCCCTTGCGATTCCCCGGGTTTCGACTGTCATCGACCTGTGCCGAGCGCAGGGATGGCTGACCCCTTCGAACTACCGCGTCAGCCCCCGTGCAAAGCCCGAAGCGCTGACCGCCTTTCACACGCCGGACTACATCGCTGCCTTGCAACAGGCCGAGAGGGATCAGGCGGTCTCTGACGAAACCCGCCAAAGATATGGGCTGGGCACCCTGTCAAACCCTGTGTTTACCGAGATGTTCCGACGCCCCGCCACCGCTGCCGGAGGGTCCATGCTGGCGGCCGAACTGATCCGGGACGGCGGCATCGTCTACAACCCGGCGGGCGGCACGCATCACGGTCTGGCGGACCGGGCCAGCGGGTTTTGCTATCTCAACGACCCGGTTCTGGCGATCCGGACCCTGTTGAATGCCGGGCTCGACCGCATCGTCTATGTGGACATTGATGCCCATCACTGCGACGGCGTCGAGGTCGCGTTTCGCGGCTCGACTCAGGTTCGTATGATCTCGGTCCACGAGACTCGCAGATGGCCCTTTTCCGGCACGCTTGAGGATGACGCCGAGGGGGCGGCGTTCAATCTGCCGGTCGAACGCAACCTGAATGACGATGAGTTCCACGCCATCCTCGACCAGTTGATCCTGCCCGCGACCGAGGGTTTCAACCCGCAGGCCATCGTCCTGCAATGCGGCGCGGATGCGGTGGCCGAGGACCCTTTGTCTCGCTTAACCCTTTCGAACAATGCCCACTGGAAGACCGTAGCCAGCCTGCGCGGTATGGCCCCCCGCTTTCTGGTGCTGGGTGGCGGAGGGTACAATCCGTGGTCTGTGGCAAGGCTGTGGAGCGGTGTCTGGGCGACCCTTAACGGGCTCGACATCCCTGACGTTCTAAACCCCGAGTCCCAATCCGTTCTGCGCGATCTGAAATGGAACCGCGCCGCAGGAAAACAGCCGCCCCGGCATTGGCATGAAACCCTGCGGGACGCTCCGAACCATGGGGAGGTCCGAGATCAAATCCGCGCTGATTTACAATTACTTGCGGAGCGCATGTAAATCGATTATCAAGTCTGGCAACTGGCGATCAGGGCACGTCTGTCTTTCAGACGGATACGGCCATAACCAAGCTCGATCAGGTCCATATCCGCAAGCCGGTGCAGGCTGCGATGAAGCGTGGGTTGCGAGACGGCAATCATCTGGGCCAGTTCCTCCTGTGGGATTATGATCCACCCCTCGGATTTCGGCCTGCATTCGTCCAGATGCAGCAGGCGCAGCACCAGCCTTTTCTCGGTCCCAGTCACGGCCAGATTCGCCAGAATACGCAGCGCGGTCTCCATATTTTCATGGGTCAGCGCGTAAAAATCCCGGATATAGTCGGGGTTTTGTTGGACAAGCTTGTTGATGCGTGTGTTCGGGAAAAACAGGGCCAGAGTATCCTGCGTAGCCACAACACTTATCAGCCTCAGAGCGCCAGCGAATAGGGCCAGATCGCCGATCCAGAACCCGGCCCCTTCGCGGTGCAGCACAAACTCTTGACCGTCATCCGCCGGGGCCTTGATCTGCACACCGCCACGCAGAACAGCGTAAATTCCGTTTGCGGGGTCCCCGTGATGATAAATCGCTTCACGCGCCGCAAAACTCTTGGAAATTCCGCAGTCTAGCAGGTCCTGCTGAAATGCCTTGGGCCGCTGGCTGAACCAGCCGCCCGCCTGCAAGAGTTTAAAATTATTGGATTTATCTAACATTAGTACTTTCCAATATCATCATTTGATGGGTTTTACATATCTAACATAGCCTAAGGTGAATGTATTCCAGCCCCCGGAAACAAACAGTTGGGCTGAATCGCTTTCCGGCCGTTTCAGTGTTTATCTACGCGGCCGCTATTTTCTTTAAGTCTTCGGGTCCTCCGACCCCTCTCTCAGATCAGGAGAAAACCATGTCACCACCCCGTTCGATTGCAGACCACTGGCGCAGCACCTTGCGTCGGTTCGCCGTGGCATCCGCCGCCGTTGTGCTGGCCCTGCCCGCCTGGGCTCAGGATCAGAAGCCGAACATCCTGGTGATCTGGGGCGACGATATCGGGCAATCCAATATCTCGGCCTACACGATGGGGTTGATGGGATATCAGACCCCGAACATCGACCGCGTCGCGAAAGAGGGCATGATTTTTACCGACTACTACGGCGAACAATCCTGCACCGCCGGTCGGTCGTCCTATATCATGGGCCAATCGGTGTTCAGAACCGGCCTGTCCAAAGTCGGCCTGCCCGGCGCCGATCTGGGTATGCAGGTCGAGGACCCGACCATCCCGGCGCTGTTGAAAGACCACGGGTATGTCACCGGCCAGTTTGGCAAGAATCACCTTGGCGACAAAGATGAGCATCTGCCGACAAATCACGGATTTGATGAGTTTTTCGGAAACCTCTATCACCTGAACGCAGAAGAAGAACCGGAAAACGAAGACTATCCGGGCGACGCCATCCTACCCGACGGTCGCACCTTCCGCGACGCGTACGGTCCCCGCGGTGTGATCAAATCCAGCGCCGGTGGTGAAATCGAAGACACCGGCCCGCTGACCAAGAAACGCATGGAAACGGTGGATGATGAAACCGTCGCTGCGGCCATCGACTTCATCACACGCGCGCATGAGCAGGGTCAGCCCTTCTATGTCTGGTGGAACGGCACGCGCATGCATTTCCGCACCCATGTGAAGGATGAGATGCGCGCGCAGGCCAATGAGATCGCTGGTCGTATCGCCGACGAGTACACCGCAGGTATGATCGAGCACGACATGCATGTGGGCCAGTTGCTGGACCTGCTGGATGAGTTGGGCATCGCCGACAACACGATCGTGCACTACTCCACAGACAACGGCCCGCATATGAACACCTGGCCGGATGCGGCGGCGACTCCGTTCTGGGGTGAAAAGAACACCAACTGGGAAGGCGGTTGGCGCGTTCCGTCCATGGTCCGCTGGCCCGGTCAGATCGAGGCGGGCTCTGTCACCAACGAGATCGTGCATCACATGGACTGGCTGCCTACCTACCTTGCCGTTGCCGGTGACCCGGACATCAAGGAAAAGCTGAAGGCTGGCTATAGTTCGGAAGGCATGGGCCGCGACTATAAGGTTCATCTGGATGGCTACAACATCCTGCCGCTGCTGACCGGAGAAACCACGGAGAGCCCGCGTCGTGAGATTTTCTATTTCTCCGACGATGGCGACCTGACAGCGCTGCGCTTCGATGACTGGAAGCTGATCTTCCTGGAACAGAAAGCCTGGGCCACCCTGCGTGCCTGGATCGAACCCTGGACCGAGCTGCGCATCCCGCTGATCATCAACCTGCGCCGCGACCCGTATGAACGGGCCTACAGGACCTCCAACACCTATTACGACTGGCTGTTGGACCGCGCCTATTTCCTGGTGCCTGCGCAGCAATATGTCGGCACGTTCCTGTCCACCTTCCAGGAATTCCCGCCGCGCCAGAAGGCAGCCAGCTTTAATCTGGAACAGGTGATGGAGAAGCTGAACACGCCGACAAATAACTGAGTTCGGCTCATGAGAAATCAAAGGGCCGCCAGTTGAACGGCGGCCCTTTTCAGATTGAGAATAAAGGGAATTTCCATGAAACACCTGATGCTTGCCGCCTTCGTTTCAGCAGCACCACTGACTTTGCTGGCGGACCCGTTGCCAAGTTGGACGGACTCAGGATCAAAAGAGCAAATCATCGCCTTTGTCGATACTGTGACGAACCCGGACAACGCCGACTACGTCACCCCTGCCGACCGGATCGCTGTTTTTGACAATGACGGCACGCTGTGGGCCGAGCAGCCGGTGTATTTCCAGTTTATTTTCGCCATGGATCGGTTGGCGGAGCTGGCGGAACAGGACCCCTCCATCCTGACAACCCCCGCTTTGAAGGCCGCAGCACAAGGCGACGTGGCAACGGTCTTGCAGGGCGGGCATGACGCGTTGATCGAAGTGGTGAATGCCTCGCACTCAAACTTCAGCGTCGACGATTTTCAGGCGGCCGTTGCCGAGTGGCTGGACTCAGCCCGCCACCCTGACACCAACCTGCCCTACAACCAGATGACCTATCAGCCGATGGCCGAACTGCTGCGCTATCTGCGCGATGAAGGGTTCAAGACCTATATCGTGTCCGGCGGTGGCCTGCATTTCATGCGGGTCTTTGCAGAAGATGCCTATGGTATCCCGCCCGAGCAAATCCTCGGCACCTATGGCACAACGACCTATGAGACAGTCGATGGTGTTCCCACGGTGGTCAAAGCGCCCGGCATCGCGTTTATCGACGACAAGGAAGGCAAGCCGATCAACATAGAACGCACCATTGGAAAACGCCCGATTCTGGCCGGGGGCAACTCGGACGGCGATTTTGCCATGATGGAGTGGACAACAGCCGGGGACGGCCCGCGTTTGGGCGTGCTGATCCATCACACGGATGCCGAGCGTGAATGGGCCTATGATCGCGAAAGTCCCATTGGCAAGCTGGTCGACGGGCTGGACAAGGGGCCTGATATGGGCTGGGTCATTGTGGATATGGCGCAGGACTGGTCTCGTATCTACACTGGTGGGAACTGAACCCCGCCGGAGTCGCCTAACCTCATGTGGACATTACTGGTTTCCACCTTCGTATTTGCCCTCTACGTCACTGCTGTAGTGTTCTCGATCCGCGCGGCGCAAACCGCGCGGACACCGCAGGGCGCGGTGGGTTGGGTGGTTTTCCTGATCTCTGCCCCGTTCTTTGGGGTGCCTCTGTACCTGTTTCTGGGCCATCACCGGTTTCGCGGCTATCGGATCGCCCGGCAGCACAGCGAGCAGGTTGTCGAGGGGATCAAAACTTTCGCCGACTACTCCAAGCCCGATCCGACCACCATGTCGATCAATCCCCGCCCGTTCGAGCTTTTGGCCCATCTGCCGGTCTCACGCGGGAACGGTGCCGAGTTGCTGATCGATGGACAAGCAACGTTCGACGCCATTTTCGAAGCCATCGAAGGCGCGAAGAACTACATCCTGGTCCAGTTCTACATCGTGCGCGACGATGCGCTGGGCAAAAAGATGCAGGACAAGCTGATCGAGGCGGCCAAGCGTGGCGTACATGTCAGGTTCATGACCGACGCAGTCGGCAGCTATGGCCTGCCGAACGCATATCTGGAAGCCATGCAGAACGCCGGGATCGACGTCGCGAACCCTCGGGACCAGCGCGGGCCGAATTTCCGGTTTCAGCTCAACTACCGGAACCACCGCAAGACTGTGATCGTTGACGGCGAAACCGGGTTTATCGGCGGGCACAATATTGGGGTCGAATACCTTGGACAGAGCCCGCGTTTTGGCCGCTGGCGCGACACCCATCTGAAAATGACCGGCCATATCGTTCGGCAATTGCAACTGATCTTTACCGAGGATTGGCACTGGGCCCATGACGAAGACCTGATCGACCATCTGGACTGGGCCGGCAGCGAATCCGATCAGGATATGAATGCCTTACTGGTTGCGACCGGCCCGGGGGATGAGACCGAAACCGGTGCCATGATGTTCTTTTCGGCCATTGCCGAAGCGAAAGAGAGGGTGTGGATCGCCTCACCCTATTTCGTTCCCGACATCGACATCATGACCGCCTTGCAGCACGCAGCGATGCGCGGTGTCGATGTGCGTATCCTCGTCCCCGAGGTCATCGACCACCGCCTGCCCTGGCTGGCCGCCTTTGCCTATTTCGACGAAATCCGCGACTGCGGCGCGCGGGTGTTTCGCTATACCGATGGCTTCATGCATCAAAAGGCATTCGTCATAGACAACACTCTGGCTGCAGTCGGGACCACCAACCTCGACAACCGGTCGTTCCGTCTGAATTTTGAGGCGATGGCCCTGTTCTTCGACGCTCGCGCTGCGCAGGCTGTGGAAAAGATGCTACTGACGGATTTCGAAGCCAGCTATGAACTGACCCATTCGCTGGACAAGCAGCCAAGGCATATCCGGTTCGGGGCCCCTCTGGCCCGTCTGTTCGCGCCCATTCTCTAGGAAAAGAAGTTTTCCTGAAACACGCGGGTCATCAGCGCCACCATATACGCGGTCGACAAGCCAAAGGCCAAAAGCCCCGCAACCGCCGCAAAAGACCCGAAGATGCGCAGCGCCTCACCCAGAACGATATCGCCATAACCAAGGGTCGTGAATGTCACTAGCGAGAAGTAGATCGCGGTGTTCCAATCCGGCAGAACCTCAAGCAGCACCCAGACAATCGCCCATATCCAGACCTGAATAGTGTGCGTCACCACGATAAACCCCAGCGCTATGGCAATTGGCCCGGCGGTGCCCACAAAGATACCGCGTTCAGCCCTTTTGGCCTCCATCTTCAGGATAACGACTGTGCACCAAGTCAGCAGCAAGATCTCGACGACAAAGCACAGGCCCAGAAAGACACTGCCGAGGAAGATTTGATTTGGCAATGTCATGTTTTTACGTCCTGAATTACGTTACGGGATGTTCCAAGCAGAATGACTGCTTGGGCCTTTGTGCACAAGTCTGATCCGCACCAAACCGATCTGCGGCGAATGGCACCGGGCGCATCTCTGCACTGGACACTCCGCCAACTTGTTGCACATCTTGCTAGGCAAGACGGGGCAGACCATGCTGTTGACAATCGACCGAGTTCAGAAATCCTATCCCGGCGGCCGGCCCGTTCTGCGTGACGTGTCGCTTACGCTGGATCAGGGTCAGACGCTGGCCCTGACCGGGGAGAGCGGCAGCGGCAAAAGCACCCTGCTGAACCTGACCGCCGCGCTGGACGGTTTTGACGGCGGCGAGATCACGCTGGATGGAACGCCTCTGTCCGCGCTCGACGATGCGGGCCGCGCTGCGTTACGGCGGCGCAGCGTTTCGCTGGTGTTCCAGCAGTTCAACCTGATCCCATCGCTAACAGTCGCGCAGAACCTCTCGTTTCATGCGCGGTTAGCGGCGTGTCCTGATCCTGAATGGGCCGCGCATCTGGCGGACAGGCTGGGTCTGACGGAATTACTGGATCGCTACCCCGAGACCCTTTCGGGCGGCCAGCAGCAACGCGTCGCGATAGGTCGCGCCATGGCCTCGCGCCCCAAACTGCTGCTGGCGGACGAGCCCACCGGCAATCTGGACGAAACCGCCAGCGCCAACGTTCTGGACCTGATGCTGTCGCTTGTGGCCGATACCGGGGCCGCGCTGCTGCTGGTAACGCACTCGCAGGATATCGCAGTGCGACTTGACCGCAGGGTGCATCTGTCAGGCGGGCATGTTCAATGACCGCTGCAGTCGTGCAGGCGTTGCTGTCGCATTGGTGGGCGCATCGCCTGCAACTGGCGACACTGCTGATCGGTATCGCGCTGGCGACCGGGCTTTGGTCTGCGGTTCAGGCCATCAATGCCGAGGCCCGCGCCAGCTATGCACGGGCCAACGCCCAGCTTGCATTCGGCCAGTTTGACGAGCTGCGCGACCCCTCGGGCCCGATCCCCCTGTCGCGATACATCGACCTGCGCCGCGCAGGCTGGCAGGTCGCTGCCGTACTTGAGGGCCGGTATCGTGTAGGTGGGCGGACCCTGCGCCTGATGGGCGTGGACCTTGTGACCTTTCCCGCCCTGCCCGCCGTCACTGAAACGGAGCAAAGCGCAAACCCGCCCGGCCCAGCCGACATCCTGACCGCGCCGGGTCGTCTTTTGGTGTCCCCAGACCTTGAGCCGTTTCTTCGCGATCAGGAGGACATGCCACCGATCCTGACCACCTCGGCCCTGCCATCCGACATTATCTTGACGGATATCGGCGTTGCCGAAGTCTTGCTGAACCGGCCAGAAGAAATTTCACGGCTGGTCGTGCTGCCCGATCAACCGCGCAGCCTGCCCCCTCTATCCCAGATCGCGCCCGAGTTGGAGCGGATCAGCCCAACCGCTCAGGTGGATACGGCGCAATTGACCGATAGTTTTCACTTGAACCTGACGGCCTTTGGCTTGCTGTCCTTCGCGGTCGGACTGTTCATTGTAAACGGCACCGTCGGTCTGGCCTTTGCCCAGCGTCGCGGCATGATCCGAACGCTGCGCGCGCTGGGTGTCTCGATGCGGCGGCTGGTCTGGTTGATCCTGGCGGAACTGACCCTGCTGGCGCTGATCGGCGGGATACTGGGCCTGATCATCGGCTTCTTCCTTGCCGGAGCCCTGCTTCCCGATGTCGCCGCCACCCTGCGTGGCCTCTACGGCGCGCCCGTAAATGGCGAGCTGTCACTGCAACCGCGATGGGCGGCGGCTGGTCTTTTCATGGCCGTTGCGGGTACCCTGCTGGCCAGCGGGCACGCCCTCTGGCGGTTGTCCCGTATGCCGCTTCTAACCGGGCCGGGCCTGCAGGCCTGGCAAGGCAATGTGGTCGCTCGGGGCCTAACCGGGATCGCGGGCCTTGCTTTGATCACGGGTGGCGTGATCGCATATGTCAGTGTCGGAGGGCTACTTGCCGGTTTCGCCCTATTGGCCGGACTTCTGACCGGCGCGGCGCTGCTTTTACCCGTCTTCCTATCCTTTGCTCTGTCCATTTGCGCGCGCACCGCAAAAGGGCCGGTTGCGCAATGGGTCTGGGCTGACATGCGGGCTCAGCTACCGGGGCTTTCGCTGGCCCTCATGGCGCTGCTTCTGGCGCTTGCGGCCAATATCGGCGTGGGAACGATGGTGTCCAGCTTTCGCCTCACCTTCGTCGGCTGGCTGGACCAGCGCCTGACCGCAGAACTGTATGTAACCGCAGAGGACGCGCAACAAAGCCGCGAGATATCCGAGTGGCTACGCCCGCAAGTCGACGCGGTCCTGCCAATCCGAAACGTGGAACTGACCCACGAGTCCGGCCCGCTGTTTCTGTACGGTGTCGTCGATGACCCTGTCTACCGTCAACACTGGCCCCTGATCGCATCGTCTACGGACGTCTGGGATCAGGTCATGACCGGCAGCGCCGTTCTGATCAACGAACAACTCGCCCGCCGCGCCGATCTTTGGCCCGGCGATAGTCTAACCCTTGGCAATGGCCATACCCTTTCAATCACCGGGGTCTATTCCGATTACGGAAACCCCACCGGGCAGGCCATCGTCTCGATGTCGCAACTGGACCGGATCGTCCCCGGGACCGAGGCCCGGCGTTTCGGTATTCGGATGGACCCGGCCAAAGCAACCGAGATGGCGCAGACGTTAAGGGAGCGTTTCGCCCTGCCCCGTCAGGCCGTGATCCAGCAGGCGGCGATGAAGGCGCAATCGATGGCGATCTTCGAGAAGACCTTTGTCGTCACCTCGGCCCTGAACGTGCTGACGCTTGGGGTGGCGGGCTTTGCCATTCTCACCAGCCTGCTGATATTGTGGACCCAACGCCTACCGCAGATCGCGCCGGTCTGGGCGCTGGGGCTGAACCGGGCGAAACTGGCGCAGCTCGAACTGTTGCGCAGTGTGTTGCTGGCCGCACTAACCGCCTGTCTGGCCCTGCCCTTGGGATTGGTGCTGGCCTGGGTGCTGCTGGCGGTTGTCAACGTACAGGCCTTTGGCTGGCGCTTGCCGATGTACGTCTTCCCGTGGGACTGGCTCTACCTGTTCCTTCTGACCCTTCTTGCCGCGCTGATCGCCGCCGCCCTGCCTGCGTTGCGATTGCTGCGCCTCCCACCAGCGGATTTGCTGAGAGTGTTTGCCAATGAACGTTAAAACCATCCTAACGGCATTGTTGCTTCTGCTCCCGGTCGCAGGCTGGGCGCAAGGATATGCCGATCTCGGAGGCTCGGCCGAAGGGTTCGCCATCCCTCAACGAGGCTATCAGTTCGACTTCCCTGCAGATCACGGGCCACACCCGACCTATCGGATCGAATGGTGGTACCTGACTGCAAACTTGCAAGACGAAGACGGGCGCGACTATGGCATTCAGTGGACCCTGTTCCGCTCTGCTCTGAAGCCCGAGGAAACGCAGGGCTGGCAAAGCCCACAACTCTGGATGGGACACGCGGCGCTGACAACGCCGGAAACCCACTATTTCGCCGAACGCCTATCGCGTGGCGGCATCGGTCAGGCCGGTGTCACCGCCACCCCGTTCGAGGCCTGGATCGACGAATGGCGCATGGCGGGTCCGGATTTCGACACCCTGACTCTGACCGCAAACGGCGAGGACTTTGGTTACGACCTGTCGCTAAAGGCCCAAGGCCCCCTGGTCTTTCACGGCGATGCCGGGTTTTCGGTGAAATCCGCCGATGGTCAGGCCAGTTACTACTATTCGCAACCGTCCTACGCCGTCGAAGGTGTCCTGCATCTGCCCCAAGGCGATGTCACCGTCACCGGCAATGGCTGGCTCGACCGCGAATGGTCCTCGCAGCCTTTGGCCGGGGACCAAAGTGGCTGGGACTGGTTCTCGCTGAGTTTCGAGGGTGGAGACAAGCTGATGGCCTTTCGCCTTCGCGGCGGGCGGGGGGATTTCACAGCGGCCACATGGATCAGCGCTGACGGCAGTGCGGCCGCCCTGCCCGATGGCTCAGCGCGTTTCACGCCGCTTGAAACCGCCCGCGTCGCCGGGCGGGATATCCCGGTGCAATGGCGTGTCTCTCTACCGGATCGCAGTCTGGATGTCGAAGTGTCCGCCCTCACGCCAGACGCATGGATGGCGACCCGTTTCGAGTATTGGGAAGGCCCGGTTACTGTGTCCGGTTCACATCAGGGGCGCGGCTATCTAGAGATGACCGGGTACTGAGCTCCTACCTGACGACATAGACGGACACTTGGGAGTGTCTGACCACGCGGGCGGCGTTTGGGCCTAGTAGGTAGTCTTTGAGGTCTGGTTTATGGGCGCCGATGACGATGAGGTCGCTGCCGGCTTCCTGGGCGGTGTGCAGGATTTGCTGGTAGGCGGTGCCGGTGGCGACGACGTGGCGGATCTGGGTGTTACGTTCGGTTCCCAGCGCGGTCTCGCACAGGGCGACCAGCTTGGTGTGGGCCTGTTCCAGCGCCTTTTCGTGGAAACTGGCGTCGAAAAACCCCGATACCCAGCTTTCGCCAAAATCGGGCAGCACGGTCACCACATCCAGCTGCGCGCCGTCCAGATCGGCCAGTTGGGCCGCGCGCTGCAACACGCCCGCATCCAGATCATCATTGCTGATATCCACGGCGCAGAGGACGGATTTGGTCATGGTGTTACCTCTTGGTCGGTGGTGCGGGCGGCGCGGCCCTTTTGC
The DNA here is from genome assembly GCF_056533855.1 of Ruegeria sp. F11. Lineage (NCBI taxonomy): Bacteria > Pseudomonadati > Pseudomonadota > Alphaproteobacteria > Rhodobacterales > Roseobacteraceae > Ruegeria > Ruegeria sp. F11. Next base: position 19,884 of record NZ_JBQFOW010000028.1, read on the forward strand.
AGGAAGGCGATGAGGCCCAGAAGCAGCAG
>NZ_JBQFOW010000029.1:0-18116 GCF_056533855.1 Ruegeria sp. F11
CAACACATTCCCTCAGATGCCCACCGTCTCTCCGGTGTGTCACCGCCGCTTCCGCCGCGTCCCAAGCGCCTCAGCAGCGCCGGTGAAGGGGGTTCTAAGGTCTACAAACAACCGCCGCAAGCAGAAAATTACAAAAAGGCCAATTTTTTTGCGTTTTCATCTTTTCACATTGAAAATCAAAATGTTAATTGAAGATCAATGCCGAAAAACAGGCCGCCTCCACGGCTTTTAACGAACACAAGCGACGGCCAACCCGATTCATTCAAATGGCTCACCACTATATATAGAGAGTTCCAGCGAAGCAGGTACTAGGCTGCGCGACTCGAAGCACTTGTTCGATTCACCAAATCCGGCCTCACCGGTCAAAACAACGGCCCAAAGCACCGAAGCGTGCCGCTGTTCCCAGCCTTGCGCATCAGGCCGGGATGCGGTCTGGTCCGGTCAGGGGACTTACTGATCCAAATGCGGGACGCTCATGACGCTTGCCACCCAGTATCCGGTTGTTCGCACCGTTGGTTTCGACGGCGTTCTGGTGACGTTTTCCGACACGATGACTGAGGCCGCGAACCGGGCGGCGCTGGCCTTTCGAACTGCCGTTGACCGACAGCGCTGGGACGGAGTGACCGAGACTTCCGCGACGTTGGGATCCGCCTATGTCAGGTTCGACACGCGGCACCTGGCGCATGCGGAGATCGCGCGACGCCTGTCCGAACTGCTTGAACAACAGGATTGGTACACCGCGCCGCTGCCTGAACAACGCAGGCTTTGGCGGGTGCCGACGGTTTACGGGACGGATCTTGCGCCTCAGCTTGAGGACGCGGCGGCGGCGGCAGGATTGTCGCCGGAAGACGCCATAGAGCGTCTGGGCTGGTCGCGCGTTCGGGTGCTGACGATCGGTTTTGCGCCCGGGCAACCGTATCTCGGGCCGTTAGAGCCCGAATTCAATATTCCCCGCCTGCAGGAACTGACGCCCATGGTCCCCGAAGGCGCATTGGTTCTGGCGATTTCGCAATTCGTCCTGTTCTCGGGCCCGACCCCCACAGGCTGGCGGCATGTCGGGCAAACCGCGTTCCGGTGTTTCCGCCCGGAGATGGAGCAGAGCTTTGCCTTGAATCCGGGCGATGAGATGATCTTTGAACCCGTGTCCCGCGAGAAGCTGGAAGACATCCGGGCGAACAACAGCGACGGCATGGGCGGCGCGACCTGTCAGGAGATCGGGTCATGAGCCTGATCGTCCACGGCATCGGCCCCGCCTGCACGGTTCAGGATCAAGGCCGCGCGGGGTATCTGGAACAAGGCCTGTCCCGATCTGGTGCCGCAGATATCCTGGCGCTGCACGAAGGGGCGGCATTGCTGCACCAAAGTCCCGATTGCGCAGCTTTGGAAATGGGCGGGATGGGCGGTGCGTTTGAGGCCACCAAACCCACCCGCATCGCCCTGACGGGTGCGCCTATGCAAGCCAGTATTGATGGTGCTCCGGTTGCGTGGAACGCCTCGCATCGCTTGGAAACGGGCCAGCAGCTTGCAATTGGGGCCACTTTGACAGGTGCCTATGGGTATCTGCATGTAGGCGGCGGCATCCAATCCGACCTATTCCTTGGGTCCCGGTCCACGCATCTGACGGCCAAGGTGGGCCGCGCCATTCAGGACGGAGATGTGCTTGAAGCTGTCGCCGACACGGGCGAGGCGGGCCTCCGCCTGATCCCGCAGGACCGGTTTTCGGGCGGCGTGCTGCATGTCATCGCCAGTTTCCAGACCCCGCTGTTCGATCAGGCCACGCTGGACCGTTTCACGCGGACGGATTTCAAGCGCGGCGCCCGCGCCAACCGGATGGGTATGCAACTGGAAAGCGACGGAGACGGGTTCGCCGCCAAAGGCCAGCTTAACATCCTGTCCGAGGTCATCACCCCCGGCGACATCCAGATGACCGGCAGCGGGAACCCTTTCATCCTGCTACCCGAATGCCAGACCACGGGCGGATACCCCCGTATCGCAACCGTTTTGCCCTGCGATATGCCGCGCGCCGCGCAGACACCGGCGGGCGGTGCGCTCCGGTTTGAATTTGTAACGCTGGAACAGGCCATCGCGCTTCAGGCCGCTTTCGAATCCGACCTCGCGCGCCTGCCCCAACGGGTCGAGCCGCTGGTGCGCGACCCTCATGACATCCCGGACCTGTTGTCCTACCAATTGATCGGCGGAGTGATCTCTGCCACCGACTAAGGAGACTTGCCGATGCCGCGCGTCGATCTGAATGCCGATATGGGGGAAAGCTTTGGCCCCTGGAACATGGGCGATGATGAAAACCTGCTGAAGATAATCACCTCGGCTAATATCGCCTGTGGTTTTCATGCCGGGGATTGGGACGTGATGGCCAGGACCATGGAATTGGCAGCTGAAAACGATGTGGGCATCGGGGCGCATCCGGGCTTTGCAGACTTGCAGGGCTTTGGTCGCCGCAACATGAAAGTGCCCCATGACTCCTTGCGCAACCTAGTGCGCTATCAACTGGGCGCGGCGCGGGGCATGGCCGCGGCAATCGGGACCCAAGTTCGCCACCTGAAACTGCACGGGGCGCTGGCCAATATGTGTTCGGTCGATATCGATATGGCACGGGCCTGCTATCAGGGTGCGCTGGACGTGGACCCCGACATTATCATCATGGTGCTGGCCGTCACCAAACAGGAAGAGGCCGTGCGCGAGTTGGGCTGTAAATGGGTGGGCGAGATCTTTGCCGACCGCGCCTATAATGACGACGGCACGCTAGTCGACCGCAGCCTGCCCGGCGCAGTGATCCATGATGCCGATATCGCGGGCCCTCGTATCCTGAACATGGTTCGGGAGGGGGCGATCATCACCGAATCCGGTAAGCGGTTGGAAACCTCAATCGACACGATTTGCCTGCATGGGGACGGGCCAACAGCGGTGCAAATCGCCCGCTCGGTCCGGGAAAATCTGATAAGCGGCGGCGTGGATGTGACGAAATTCACCAGATAGTCACGCCCGCGCAATACAGACTACCCAGTTTCTTACTGTTGCCCGGGCGGGCATCTACCCCTAGCATGCCCGCAAGTGCATGTTCTGAAACCCGTAATTCAAGCAACGTAATTCGCGACAGGGCGGCCCCGCCGCCCCGACCGCTGCCAGGCTTTGCGCAAGGAGGCACCCATGTCTTTCGATCTGATGTCCTATGAACCTCGGGGCGACAAAAAGAACTCGGAGTTTTTTCACGAATACCTGCCGATGATCTACGAGCGGCGCGACAGTTCCGGTGTTGCCGATCAGGTCGGGCCGATGCGCGCGATTGTGATTCAGGTCGAGCCGAACGCCATTTTCGACACCATGGTCGAGATGTATGTGATGACGCCCTATCGCCACACGGCCAGCTATCTGGGCTCGACGCATAAGTTCGCCGTCCTGCATTCGCATCCCGAATATCCGGCGCTGATCTTGATGGCCCCGCTGAGTGAGACGTTCGAGGATTTCATCCCCCGCATCAACCGCATGTACCCGCTGGCGCGGGGCACCCCGCAGACGCGATATGTGGGTGAGGTTTTCGGGGCGCGCGATCTGAAAGATCTTGGCAAAACACTGGAAGATCAGAACATCCGGTTCGAATATGCGGGCGACACTGAGAACCCGTTTTACACGCAACCCGGCTTCCTGTTCACCACGCCCTCGGATTTCACTTGTAACCGGGTCGGCTATTCCACGCTGGATTTCAACGACACCGACAGTCTGGGTTTGGGCGACAAGGTTCTGCTGAGCGATGCGGAAGAGGCGCGTCTGGCCGAGGCCGCCGCCTTTGCCACCGACACCAAGATCGGGCCCCTGATGCTGGGCTTCGACCACCTTGCCACGCGGGTTCTGGCGGGTGAGCGCGAAGATGCGATCCTCGAATTTCTGACGATGGTGCCCTACTATTTCTGGGGGGCGTACAACATTTTCGACATGAACTCGTCCACCAATGTGAACCGCAACGCCAATGTGGATGACGACAAGAAGTCGCCAGCCAAGGTGTTTACGGCCAACAACACGCCGTCCTTCGTGAACTCTTTCGCCAAGCTGCCGATGCCGACCGAGGATTTCGTGCGCAACTATGGTCGACGCCTACATCACATGGCGGTCGAGATTCAGGATGGCGATCATGCGGCGGGTGAAAAGAACGTCGATTTCGTGGTCAACACGCTGAAAGACAAAGGCGTGCCGTTCCTGGCTCATGTGGTGGGGGAATGCAAAGACGATCCGAACCTCAAGCAGATCTTCTCAAAGCACTCGAAACTGACGCTGCTGATCACCGAGTATATCGAACGCTGCCATCACTATGACGGGTTCTTCACCAAGGATAACGTCGCCGCTCTGACTGCTGCCGCCGGTCAGGACGAGCAATACGAGCATGGCCACGTCTTTGACTGACAAAAAAGGGCCGCGATCTGATCGCGGCCCTGAATTATTCAGGAGAGAGTGTTTCGGGTCTTATGACGGCCCGATCATGAAACAGGTGACGTTCCGGGCCTGCAACCGGCGGCAAGCCAGATCGGCCTGTTCGCGGGTCATGCCCTGAAATGTCGCCTCAAAGCCGCGCGAGCTTTGGTTCACCTTGCGCAGCGTGCCTTCCAGAGTGGTCATTTCCGACAGGGCCGTTTTCAGCAAAACCTTCTCGGCCTCGTATCGGGTGGTGTAGCGCCCGACATTGACACCCCAAAGATGCCCGCCGGAGGAGGACAAACGAGTGACGACCTCTTGCTCGGGCTCGGGTTGTGCGGCAGGCTCGGTCGAAGCCAGCACCAGATTGTCAGGCCGCAGCGCCGGACGTGTGTCCGAGCTTTCGACCGGCGGGGCCGTCGGCGCGATATCGGCCTGTGCTATTGCTGCGGCGATGCCGCTTTGGATACGGTCGCGGTTCTGGTCTGCGGTTTCGGCCACGTTGCTGGCAACTTGCGTCACAACCGGACGCCCAATCGGGCGCAGACTGACCTTGGGTGCACCGGTCAAGCGGGCGATATCGGTCGAAACGCCCAGCCCTGTGTTCCCGGCATAGGCAGGGCGGGCCGGTTTGCGGATCGGCGCACGCGACGGGGCACGGCGGAAGCCCATGTCCAGCAACTCGGCCACCTTGGCATTGCGCGAGGCACCCGATTTGCCACCAAACACCGTGGCAATGATCCGTTCATCATTGCGCTTGGCCGAGGCCACAAGGTTGAACCCCGCCGCACGGGTGTAACCAGTCTTGATTCCGTCTGCGCCTTTATAGGCTGCCAGCAGACGCCGGTTGGTGTTCGGCACCGTCTTGATCCCCGCATGAGTCGATTGGCGCGAGAACAGGTTGTAATACTGCGGATAATCATAGAGCAAATGCCGCCCCAGCGTGGTCATGTCGCGCGCGGTGGACAGATGCCCGGATTCGGTCAGGCCATGGGCGTTCTTGAAGGTCGTCCGGCTCATCCCCATCGCCTTGGCGGTGCGGGTCATGCGGCGGGCAAAGGCCGCCTCGGACCCGCTGATGGCGATCCCGATGGCCGTGGCCGCGTCATTGGCCGATTTCACCGCTGCCGCCCGGATCAGATAGCGGAAAGCAATCCGCTGCCCCGAACGCAGACCCAGTTTCGAAGGCGGCTCAGCCGCGGCCTTCTTGGTGATGCGCACCTGCGTGTCCAAGTCAATCTCACCGTTCCGCACCGCTTCGAACGCAATGTACAGCGTCATCATCTTGGTCAGTGAAGCCGGGTGCAGCCGGGTATCGGCGTTGCGCGAATGCAGAACCTCGCCCGTTCGGGCGTCGATCACCATCGCGGCGTAGGGTGCTGCAAGCGCCTTGAGCGGCGCAAACGCCAGCACACACAGGATTGCTATGAGGAATAAGCCCGTCCGGGCCGGAACTGTCCGCCGAATCTGCACGATCTTTGCCTCTGTCTGCCTCGCGCCGCCGGGTATTCCCGGTCAGCCTGTTATTATTTTGTTAGCATTCAGGCTAGCACAGGAGAGCCATCAAATAAACCGAAAGCTGCAGGAAGCGCAGGATTTGAAGGGCCCTCTGCGACCTCTATATCTAGCGGAACCGAGGTCTAACGCACACCAAATGCGCGATCATGGCGGGAACGAGGCAGGTTTGGGCACGGATTTTTGATGACTGAGGCGAAATGGCAACATCAGCTCAGCGCGCGCACCAGATCGGCTAAATCCCCCAGATCCTGCAGCGCGCGGAATCGCGGGTTGTCTGCCGGGGTTTCTGCGTGCTCAACCTCCCACACCAGCCCATGTGGGACGTACACGCCCCAGCAGCCCGCCTGAATCGGAGCCACCACATCTGACCGCATCGAGTTGCCGACCATCATCGCGGCGTCCGGCCCATCGCCATGCTGGCCAAAGATATCGCGATAGGTTCCGGCGGTCTTTTCCGAGACGATCTCAACCCAGTCGAACAAATCGCCCAGCCCCGATTGCGCCAGCTTGCGCTCCTGATCAATCAGGTCGCCCTTGGTGATCAGCCCGACGCGGTGAGAGTCCGCTACCGCCTCGATCGCCTCGCGTGCGTGGGGCAGCAGTTCGATGGGATGGGCCAACATCTCTTGCCCCGCTTCGATCAGTTGACGAATGACCGAGGCTGGAACGCGGTCTTCGGTCACCTCGATGGCGGTTTCAATCATCGACAAGGTAAAGCCCTTGATGCCGTACCCATAGTGCTGAATGTTGCGCTTTTCTGCGGACAGCAAACGCTCCATCAGGTGGTCGCGTTCCGCATGATCGACCAGCAGGTCGGCGAAATAGTCCTGGGTCAGTTGAAAAAACCGCTCATTATGCCACAGCGTGTCATCTGCATCGAACCCGATTGTGGTGAGTTTTTTCTGCATCCCATTTCCGCCTGCTTGCTCTTTTCTCTGGCCGCGCCCACGTTATATAAGCGACCAGATAAACCAAAAGCCTGAATCGGACGGTTGCACGCGATGCTGGAAAACCAATGGATGATGTCTGACGACCCGGATGACGACGCCGATGCGTCTGTCCTGGTACAGACGCGCCCCAAGACCAAGCGTCCGCCGCTTTATAAAGTGCTGCTGCTGAATGACGACTACACCCCGATGGAGTTCGTTGTGCATGTGCTGGAACGCTTCTTCGGCATGACCCATGCGCAGGCGTTCGAGATCATGCTGACGGTCCACAAGAAAGGCGTGGCCGTGGTGGGGGTGTTCAGCCACGAGATTGCCGAAACCAAGGTCGGTCAGGTGATGGATTTCGCCCGCAGGCACCAGCACCCGCTGCAATGCACCATGGAGCGCGAAGAATAACGCGCCCGGCCTAATCGGAATCAGCCATGTCCCCACGTCTGGAACTTGCCTTGCAAAGCGGCCTGTCTTTGTCGCAGCCGCTGGCGGTGATCGGCCCCACGCCCGAGACCGACCTGTCCGACCTGCCGCGCGAGACGCAGATCGTGCAGCCGTTCAAACCGTTTCACGACCATTTCGCCAGCCTCGGGTTTGCCACGGTGCCCGAGGCGGATGGCCCCTGTCAGGACGCGGTTGTGTTTCTGCCCCGCGCCAAGGCGCAGGCCCGGGCGCTGATCCATCAGGCATGTGCGCGGGCGAGCGGTGTGATCGTTGTGGATGGCGCGAAGACCAACGGCGTGGACAGCGTGCTGAAAGACATTCGCAAGCGCGCCTCGGTTCAGGGGCCTCTTGCCAAAGCACATGGCAAGATTTTCTGGTTCCAGTCCGACCAACAGGCCTTTGCGGACTGGGCTGCGCCCGAAGCGCAGATGGTCGATGGATTTCACACCGCCCCCGGCGTGTTTTCCGCCGATGGGGTCGATCCTGCCTCGGCGCTGCTGCTGCAATCCCTGCCCGCGCAGCTTGGCCCAAAACTGGCCGATCTGGGGGCCGGATGGGGGTATCTGTCGGCGGGTCTGAAAAGCGACAAGATCACATCGCTGCATCTGGTCGAGGCCGACCACACCGCCCTAACCTGTGCCCGCGCCAACGTACGAAATGAGCGCGCGCAGTTTCACTGGGCCGATGCGGTGAGGTGGAAGGCCCCCGAGCCCCTCGACACCGTCATTATGAACCCGCCCTTCCACACCTCACGCAGCGCCGACCCGGCGCTGGGGCAAGGCTTCATCGCCTCAGCCGCACGCAACCTGTCCCGCAACGGCGATCTGTGGATGGTCGCTAACCGCCACCTGCCCTACGAGGCCACATTGACCGACACGTTCCAGAAGGTTCAGGAAGTCGCAGGCGACAATCGGTTCAAGGTGTTTCACGCCTCTCGCCCTCGGCGATGAGGCCCGCTAACCTGCCCCGCAACTCAGGAGGATTCGGATGTCCTTTTCCATAGCTGGCAAGACAGCGATTGTAACAGGCGGTGCCAACGGGATCGGGCTGGCCATCGGGCGGCATTTCGCGGATGCCGGGGCAAATGTCATGTTCGCCGACATGGACGAAAAGCGCCTGGTCGATGAGCTGGGGAAAGAGGCCGATGACAGCAACATCCGCTACTTCGCGGGTGATCTGCGCGAGAAACTTACGATTGCCAACCTGCTTTCTGCCACGCTGGACGCGTTCGATCAGGTCGACATTCTGATCAACGGCGCACGGCAGGTGATCCAGTCGGACCCGCTGGATACGGACGACGACTCAGTCCGCACCCTGCTGAACCAGAACCTCATGCCGGCCCTGCGCCTGAGCCAGTCGGTCGCCAAGCGCATGATCAAGCAGGCGGGGGATGATAACGACTCGGTCGCGGGGTCGATCATCAACCTGTCGTCCATCGCCGCGCGCCGGACCCATCCAGACCTCATGGCTTATTCCGTGTCCACCGCAGCGCTGGATCAGATGACCCGGTCTCTGGCTGTCGCGCTGGCCCCGAACAGAATCCGTGTAAACTCGATTGCGCTGGGATCGGTGATGAGCGCCTCGCTACAATCGACACTCAAGGAAAACCGGGATTTCCGCGACGATATCGAAAAGCACACCCCGCTGGCCCGCATCGCGGCGCCCACCGAACTGACCGAGACCGCGCAGTTTCTGGCCTCGGACGCGGCCGGGTTCATCACCGGCCAAATCCTGACAATCGACGGCGGCAGAACCCTGCTGGACCCCGTCGCAGCCCCGGCGCATTAACCCCCCATGTTTGACACCGAAAAATCCACCGCTTCGGGCTGGTTCCGCCAATTGCGCGACGATATCGTCGCCGCCTTTGAGCAGCTTGAAGACAGCCACGACACCGGCCCGTTTTCAGATGCCAAACCCGGGCGTTTTGAGGTCCGCGAGACCACGCGCCAATCCGACGATGGCTCGGACGCTGGGGGCGGCCTGATGTCAGTGATGCGCGGCGGGCGGGTGTTCGAAAAGGTCGGTGTCAATGTCTCAACCGTTTACGGCACGCTGGGCGAACGGGCGCAACAGGCGATGGCCGCGCGCAAGGGCATTCCTGGCATGACCGAAGACCCCCGGTTCTGGGCGTCGGGCATCAGCCTTGTGGCGCATATGCAAAACCCGCATGTGCCTGCGGTCCACATGAACACGCGGATGTTCTGGACCCCACATGCCTGGTGGTTCGGCGGCGGGTCCGACCTGAACCCCTGCATCGAATATGATGAGGACACGGGCCATTTCCACGCGACCCAGAAAGCGCATCTGGACCCGCATGGGCCGGGGCACTACCCGCGCCTGAAAGACTGGGCCGACGAGTATTTCTACATCCCGCACCGCAAACGCTCGCGGGGTGTCGGCGGTATCTTCATGGATGATTATTGCACCGGCGACTGGCAGGCCGATTTTGCCCTGACACAGGATATTGGCCGGGCCTTCCTGCCCGCCTTTCTGCCGCTGGTCGAAAAACGCCGGGTGCAAGTATTCTCGGATGCCGAAAAAGACACGCAACTGGTGCATCGCGGGCTCTATGCCGAATACAACCTTATCTACGACCGGGGCACCAAGTTCGGTCTTGAAACCGGCCACGACCCGGACGCGGTTCTGATGAGCCTGCCGCCGCTGGCCAAATGGGTCTGACCCTCAGAACCCAAAATCCATGAAGTTGTCATAGCAATACTGCTGCGCCGAAACCGCCGACATGTTCTCGCCCACCCGCTTGACGGTGACAGAATAGCCCGGATTGGTGTCAACGTCAGGCGGCGGGGTCATGGAAAACTCGACCGTGCGCACACCGGGTTCATAGGCTTTCGTGATGTAGATGCGCTGCGAGTTCGGCACCCCAAGCGTGCGGATGGCATAATCCCCGATCCCGCACCAATAGTTCACCGGTGCTGAAGACCCCACGCCTTTCACTTGATAGACGCCGTTCTGCAAAGGCGTGACCTCGGTCCGGTTCAGAGGCTTGACGCTCAAACCGATGCCGACCGCCTGTGCAACGCAAGGCAACACCATCAGCCCCAAAACGGCTGCTGTTCTGAAAACCCGCATCCCCGCACCCTCCGAAAATCAAACTCACGATAACGTGTAACATAAGGCCCCGGCCATGTGAGTAAAGCTGTTCACTTTGCCTCGCGCGCGCCCGAGAAAACGGTATCAATACGACACCAGCTTGGCTAACATCCAGATATGATTGAACGTTGGGTGCGTCTTGAGCAGATCGTTTCCAAAGGACTGGTTCGACATCCCGCCCGAAAAATACGCGGATTTCGGGGCGATGTTCTATCTGGCTGGCCTGACCAAAACGCATCAGAAACGCAGCCTTGCTCAGGTTCTTTACGCGTTTGAAACCCCCTTGCGGCTGGGGCAGTACCACATCTTCCGGCAGAACGGCTTTCCGCGCGGTTTCGTGACCTTTGCCGGTCTCAGTACCGAAGCGGAATACCGGTATGCAGTGCAGGAAAAATCCCTGACCGACGCCGATTTCACCAGCGGTCCGTCCTTCTGGATCATCGATATGGTGGCTCCGTTTGGACAAACCAGCCAAATCGTGGATATTCTGAAGACGGAAATTCCGCACCCGCGCGTGCGCACCAACCGCATGGACAGCGATCTGACCCGCAACCGGATCGTCGAGTGGACGCGCGACGAAGCAGGCGAGGTGACGATGCACCTGTACCGAAAGAAAGAGTTCGAACGCAAACTGCAACAGGGCGAGTCATAAATGGTCTCAATTCCAGTCACAGGCGACCTGACCGGCGGCGTGACCGGGGACCCTCCGAACATAGCGACGGGGGCGCTGACGCTGGGCGATGGCACCCTGCCGATCGTCACCCAGGACTGGACGATTGCCACGCCGCCCGCCAATGGCACCGCCACCATTGATCCGAATACGGGCGACTGGACCTATACCGTGGACCCCGCGTTCTTCGACAGCTTGGACAACAATCAGGTGGTGTTCGACACGTTCACGGTCAACGTCACCGGTACGATTGCCACCGGTATCGGCAACCTGCCGTTCTTCGGCACGACCGACATCACCATCCGGATCGAAGGCGTGTGTTTCACCGCCGGGACGCTGATCGAAACCGAACAGGGCGCGCAGCTGATCGAGACGCTTGCGGCGGGCGATGCGGTCTGGACCGCCGACCACGGGTGGCAACCCATTCGCTGGATCGAAAGCAATACCCTGCCGCCGGATCGATTGCGCAGAAACCCGTCCCTGCGCCCGGTTCGCATCACCGCAGGCAGTCTTGGCCCGAACGCCCCCAATCGCGATCTTTTGGTGTCGCAGCAGCACCGCATTCTGGTTAGCGGCCCACGGGTCGAGTTGCTGTTCGGCGCAAGCGAAGTGCTGATCGCAGCCAAACATCTTTGCACGTGGCCCGGAATATCCGTTGAAACCTCTGACGAGCCGGTCGAATACCTGCACATCTTGCTGGACCGACACGAGATCCTGATGGCCGAGGGCGCGCGGGCCGAAAGCCTGTTTCTGGGGGATGAGGCATTGTACGGGCTGTCCTCGGACGGGCTGCAGGAACTGGCAGCCATTTTCCCGGATCGCCCGACGCCGCAGGGGCCGGGGTTCGGACGGGCCGCGCGGTTGATCCTGCGCGCGCACGAGGCGCGGGCGCTCGTCCCGGCTTAGTCCGCCGACCGTATGCGCCCACCCACATTCTGAGGGGCCAGAGCGACGGTTTTGATAACCGCATGGCAAGCGGTCCCAGGCTGAAGATCAAGCGCGGCAACCGACCGGCGGGTGACACGTGCCAGAATTACCCCGGCCGGGGTTTTGATCGACACAATTGCCCCCGGCCCTTCCCCGGCCCGGATGGCATCGACGGTTCCGGACAAAACGTTCAGGGCCGATAACCCTTCGGGCGGCTTGCTGGACAAGATTACTTCTTGCGCCGGGATGCGAATGCGCAACATCTCTCCGACCTTGTGCTGGATGCGCGGCAAAAACAAGCGGGCACCGCTGGCGTCAAGCTCAGTCAGCCCGTCCGGATGATGCTGCACCACCCGAACCTGCAGCACCGCACCAACCGCCCGCACCCCCGCAGGCGCTACGGCGGGGTCCGACAAAATCTCGGATGCGGGTCCGTGCCGCAAAACCTTGCCGTCCTGCAGCGCGACGACCGAAGTCGCCAGCCGCGCCACTTCTGCTGCGGAATGGGTGACATACAGGATCGGCACCGACACCTCGTCCCTGAGGTTCTCGAAATAGGGTAAAATCTCGGCCTTGCGCGCATCGTCCAGCGCCGCCAAAGGCTCGTCCGCCAGAATCAGGCGCGGGCTGGCCAACAAGGCGCGGCCAATGGCGACACGCTGCTTCTCCCCGCCCGACAGGCGTGCCGGACGGCGGTCCAGCAAGTGACCGACCCCCAGCATTTCGACCACCTTATCCGGATTTTCACGCGGCGCGCCGCGCGGGGCGAACCAGCGGCCATAAGCTAGGTTCTGACGCACGGTCAGATGCGGGAACAGCCGTCCTTCCTGAAAGATATATCCCAGCCGGCGCCGATGGGGCGGCAGCCAGTGGCCTTTTGCCGTATCGAACAGCTCCCACCCCTCGACAGAAACGCGTCCGGCGCTGGGTCGCAGCAACCCAGCCACCGCGTTAACAACAGTGGTCTTGCCAGACCCTGACCGGCCAAACAGAACCGTCACGCCGCGCGGAGCCTCGAAATCGAGGTCAAGATCGATCCCGGGCAAGTGGTGTTGCAAACGGACGGAAAGGCTCATGACCCGGCCACCCGTGCCGCCACGCGCCGTCCGACATATTCCGACAACAGCAGCGCGCCCATAGCGATGATGATTGAGATGACGACCAATCGCGTCGCCGCACTCTCCCCCCCCGGCACCTGCAGAAATGCGTAGACCGCCGAGGGCAGGGTCTGTGTCTGTCCCGGAATGTTGGAAACAAATGTGATCGTGGCCCCGAACTCTCCCATCGCCTTGGCGAAGGCCAGAATGGCCCCGGCGATCACGCCGGGTAGGATCATCGGCAAAGTCACAGTCGCAAAGACAAACGGGCGCGATGCACCCAGCGTTGCGCCCGCCTGTTCCAGCTTTGGGTCCACCGCCTCGATCGACAAGCGAATAGCCCGGACCATCAGGGGAAAAGCCACGATGCCAGCCGCCAGCGCGGCCCCCGTCCAGCGGAAGGCAAAGACGATGCCGAATTCGGCCAAAAACCGACCCACAGGCGCTTGCAGACCAAAAGTCAGCAACAGCAGATAGCCGGTCACAACCGGCGGCAGGATCAGGGGCAGATGCACGAGCCCGTTCAGAATCTGCCGCCCAGGAAACCGCCAACGGGCAAGGGCGTAAGCCACGAAGATGCCAAACGGCAACGTCGCCAGCGTGGCCCAGAACGACACGCGCAGCGACAGTTTCAGCGCTTCAAGTTCCGCAGGGCCAAGCCAGTCCATGCCACTCATCCTTGCGGCAGGGTGAAACCCTGCGCTTTGAATACGGCACCAGCTGCATCTGTCTTCAGGTGATCCAGAAACGCCTGCGCGCTCGGCCCCGCAGTTACCGCCGCCGCTGGGTAAATGATCGGAGGGTGCGTATCTGGCGGAATGGTTCCGATGACGCTGACGCTGGGATCGACAAGGGCATCGGAACGGTACACAACCCCCAAGGGCACGGCCCCGGCAGACACCAGCGCCAGAGCAGCGCGCACATTATCCGCCTGTGCAACCCGATCCTGTACCTCGTCCCAAAGCCCCAGCCCCTGCAACGCGGCCTTGCCATAAATCCCTGCCGGAACCGCATCGACCAGCGCCATGGCCAGATAGCCCTGCCCCAGTTCAGCCGCCAGATCGTAGTCCGGCCCGATCTGCCCAACCGGGGTCTTGCCCGCATCACCGATCAGTACCAGACCATTGCCCAGCAGATCAAAGCGCGAGGCAGCATTGATCAGTTTTCCATCCTGCAGCACATCCATCCAGTCGGGGTTTGCAGAAATAAAGACATCTGCCGGTGCCCCCAACTGTATCTGCCGCGCCAGAACCGAGGACGCCGCGTATGACACCGTAACGGTCTGCCCTGTCTGCTGTTCAAATTCCGGAACTATCTGATCCAGCGCGGTCTTAAGGCTGGCAGCAGCAAACACCAAAACCCCCTCGGCCCCGGCCCGGACCGGTGCCAATGCCAATGCGCCAAGAACCAGCACCGCAGTCAGAACTCGGCGGACCGAGGATAAGGTCATGTGCGCTCCGGACCTAAGGGTTACAGTCGCAACGGGAATATCGGAGGCCGCAGGTGACACGCAAGCATCTTTGCCAATTCTGGACGCTGAAGCGCATTCAAATCGCTGCAAACACGGCAAAATCGCCCACCAAGAGGCGTTTTCGCCAGATCAACGGCCACAGACGCCGCAATCGGTCTTGATCCCGCCCACCGACCCGGTGAAATCTGGCACAAGGTCGCCCCGGCCAAACCAACATGACAGGACATCGACAATGCTGCACGAAACGCCCGGCCTGATTGACGCCATCCGCGCCAGGTTCGCCCATGTCGAGGCCTGCCCTTTTCAAGGTAACCGCATCTTCTTCGAAAATGCCGGTGGCGCGCTGACCCTGAACTCCGTTGTCGAGACCTCGGCCAAATTCGCGGCCATTCCCGATAATCAGGGCCGGGACAATGTGGCCAGCCATGCACTGGTCGATATTATCAACACGGCCAAGTCGGACCTGTCGGTGTTCATGAACACCTCGGGCGGTCAGTTCTTTGTCGGCGAAAGCGGGACCGAGCTTTTGTTCCGCATGATCCGCACTGCTTGCGTGAACGCTTCCAAGGGTAGCAAAGTGATCGGCAGTTCCATCGAACACCCCGCCAGCCGCAGCGCCGCGCGCCGCTGGGCGGGGATTGCCGGGCTGGATTACGTCAACGTTCCCCATGACGACGCCACCGGTCTGGTTACTCCTGACGCCTATGCCGCGTTGATGTCACCCGATGTGTCTGTCGCGACCATCCTGCACGCCTCACCCGTTACGGGCATGGGCATGGATGTCGCCGCTATCGCCCAAGTCATCCGCGACGTGGCCCCGGACTGCTTCATCATCGTCGATGGCATCCAGCATGTCGCCCACGGCCAGTTGGACCTGACCAGCTATGGCGTCGACGGCTACGCGATCTCGCCCTACAAAGTGTTCTCGCGCCACGGATATGGCATCGCCTGGATATCCGACAGGCTGACCGCCCTGCCCCACGACCAGTTGATCGACGCCCCCGCCGAGGGCTGGGAATTCGGCACCCGCGACACCGGAGCCTACGCGACCATGTCGGATGTCGTCGCCTATTTCGACTGGCTCGGCAGCCAGGTCTCGGACAGCCCCGACCGCCGCGCCCGGATCGAGGCCGCGGGCCACGCCATTCACGCCTATGAAACCCACCTAACCAACGCGATGATCAACGGCACCGGCAACCTACCCGGCCTTCGGGACATGGATCACGTCACCATTCTGGCCGGCCCGGACAACCCCGCCCGCGAGGGGCTGGTGTCAATCATGGTGCGCGATACGCCTTCGGCCGAGGTCGTGACCCGCCTGAACGAACAGGGCATTCGCACCCATATCCGCAAGGCCGATCACTACAGCGGAAATGTCCTGACCCCGCTGGGCCTGAGCGACTGCATCCGGATTTCACTGTGCCACTACAACACCGAAGGCGAAGTTGCCCAACTTCTGGCCGCCGTAAACGAGATGTCCACCTGACGCGCCTTTCGCAAACTCCGGCCAAGAAATTCGCGCCAACCCTCTTGCACCCACGCGCAGGCTTGGCTACATGCACCGTCACGGGTGATTAGCTCAGTTGGTAGAGCGCTTCGTTTACACCGAAGATGTCGGGAGTTCGAGTCTCTCATCACCCACCATACTATCCCTTTGATACTAAAGAAAACTCTTGCAAATAAGGGCGTTTGTCCGTTTCAAGGTTACAACTTTAGTTACAAAAGGTGTTCCCATGGCAGGCAAGGTGATGCACTTAATCAACCGCAATGGCCGGTATCATGCCCGGCTTGTGGTGCCCAAAGAACTGCGTGGAATCATCGGCAAGACAGAACTCCGCACCACGTTAGGTGGTGATCGCCGTCAAGCGCTTAAGCTGCTTCCGGGGGCGGTTGCTCAGCTTCAACACCAGATCGCCACAGCAGAACAGCAAGCCAATCCTAACCAACCGCCAAACACACCGGCCCGCTACCCACTGGCACCGGGTCAGATTGCGCACAGCCATTATCACCAGCGCATGGCATTTGATGATCAGCTTAGAAATGATCCACGCTACTCTGCTGTTGGCATAGATGACCTGTTGGTTGACCGCCTACGCACTGCCGCAGCTGGGAGCGCGAACGACGCAGAAATGGGCGAACTGGTCGGCGCGCAGATCGAACGCTTCCGGGCTAGTGGCAATCTGGATGCAGCTCCGGGCAGCACCGAATGGCGCGCGATAGCACGTGCCCTTTGCCAAGCAGAACTTGAAGCCCTTGCGCACGCCGCTGAACGCGACGAAGGCGACTTCACGGGCACACCCACTGCGCCAATCATTGTGGATGCACAGCCCCCGGAAAACGTCCCTACTCCAGTCAGTATCAAACAGCTCTGGAAAGACTACGTTGCGCACAGGCAGCAAGCCGGGTTCATGCGGTCTGGCACAGGTCGACAACAGCCGGTTATCGATAAGCTGGTCAAATACCTAAAGCACAACGACGCAACACGAGTAACTAAGAAAAACCTGCTGGCATGGCGTGATCTCCTGATGTGCGACTTGTCGGCCAAGACGGTTAGCGATGTGTATCTCTCAACCATCCGGTCACTGTTTGCGTGGGCAGTCGAGAATGAATTGCTGGATGAGAATCCGGCAGCCAACGTGCGGCAGGCAAAGCCTAAGAAACAGCACGCTCGGGAACGTGGATATGTGGACCCCGAGGCAAACAAGGTCTTGAAGGCGAGCCGATCCTACCAACCCAACGAAGATGAGCGCGGCTATATCAGAGAGAAATCACATCTGGTTGCCGCCAAACGATGGGCACCAATAATATGCGCCTTCACTGGCGCGCGCGTTTCAGAGATTACTCAGATCCGCAAAGAAGACGTGCGCAAGATCGATGGGCATTGGGTTGTTCGGATTACGCCCGACGCCGGTTCGGTTAAGACAGGTGGATATCGTGACGCTCCACTGCACTCCCAGATCATAAGCGAAGGCTTCATTGACTTTGTTGAATCCCATAAACCCGGCCCAATGTTCCACGGCGGCACGAAGCATGAGGATTATTCACGAAAGGCCAAGCGTATAGCTAATCAGCTAGCTGAATGGCTAACCAAGTCCGGGCTGGCGCCAGAAGGGTTGCTGCCCAATCATGCGTGGAGGCACCGTTTCAAAACGCAGTGCCGTGAACTTGGTATCTCAGATCGCGTGGTTGATGCCATCCAAGGGCATGCCGGGAAGACGGCAGGCGACGACTATGGAGATGTAACTCTAGCAGCCAAGATCAATGCGGTGGAACTTTTGCCTTGGTACGAACTGAGTGGGAATTAGGGTTCGCAAATTTTCGAACTGCCCCTTCCGGAAGTTTTTCTAAGGCTTCTCCCGCCGCGCATTCCCATCCAGAACATCGCTATATCAAACACATGCAGCGTATGTTGCATCACTTCTAAGAGTGTCCGTCGTCAGGGATTATGGGACAGATGGCTGCCTGATCTAAGAGAGGGTGTGGCGCATCTGATTGTTTGATTATGCGGCGGATTTGCG
>NZ_JBQFOW010000030.1:0-16037 GCF_056533855.1 Ruegeria sp. F11
TCTCATCTCCACTCCTCGGTGGTTACGATGTGCCAGAAACCCTCTCTTATCAAATCACCCTAAACTGTCCCATTGGCGCTGACGTCAAACAGACTGCTTTGCTCAAGGTCGGCTCTGGGCCGCCCGCGAGGACAGCTCAGGACGTCAGATTTCATTGTCTTCTGCGATGTCCAATGCATCTTCGAGCCACGCCCCGAGAGACCGAACGGCACTGTCCATCTTGGCGCGGCTGAACAGCGACTGAATTGCGCGTGAATTGCCAGTCTTATTGTATACTTGTGTCACTTTCATGCGCCGCATCGAATGCGTACCGAAAGTGCTCACCCTGGACGACATTGCGTGCGTGATGATCTGTTATTCGTAGGTTTTCGCAGGTGGCGAGAACGGCGCTGACAGGTTCTCGATCGTGGGCGTCTTTATGACGTCTAGCGGTAGAGGTGCACAGCGCCCCACTTCACTCTTCGGTCGTGCAAAGGCGATAGGCCTAGTGATTGCTTGCTGCTGAGGTGGTTCGCCCGGGAACGACACGTGGATCAACTCATCAACGGCTGCTGCAGCGTGCGCTATGCCATCTGATGGGACATAAAGCAGTTGGGCCAGACCATAAGCAACGGAGCCCGCTCTTTCCAGACGCTCGCCCTTGTGTTCATGTGCCAGGGTTCGATTGAATTTGATTTCGTATTCGACTTTCATTCGGTTGGGTGCTTTGGGGGTGATCTGGCCATTATTTGAAACTCTCAGGCGAATCTGATCTATTGCCATTCGGTATCAACAATGTTCATGGACTTGATCCGCGAATACAAAGTCGTTGGCCTGACGCCAAGCAAAGCTGCGGCGCCAGAGGGGCCGGAAACCAGCCCTTGTGTTTCACGCAAAGCGGCGATTAGGTTTGATCGCGCGAGGTCCTGCATCTGTGCTTCTGTTTTAAAGGAAGCGTTTGTTTGTGCGCTCGGCATCGCGCCCTCAAGTTCGACTACAAGCTTTGTATCCTGAGAAACAATTGCAGCACGCTCGATCACGTTGTGGAGTTCACGGACGTTTCCTGGCCAGTCGTAGCTCTGCAATTGCTGCACCCCGTGCTCGGTCAAAACCGGCACGGGCCGGTTCAGCCTTCGACAAGCGATCTTCAGCAGATGGGTAGCCAATTGTGGGATATCCTCATGCCGGTCGCGCAACGGAGGGCAGGTGATCGGGAAAACGTTGAGGAACAGATACAGGTCTTCACGAATGCGGTCTGCCCGTCGTACTTGCGCTTCGGTCAGAGAGGTGGCGGCGATGACGCGCAGGTCGATCGGCTTTGCCCGTGTGTCGCCCAACCGTGTTACTACGCCGTTCTGCAACACCGCCAGAAACTTGCCCTGAATCTCCAGCGGTAAATCTTCCACATCGTCCAGGAACAGCGTTCCACCATGGGCCAGTTCCAGCTTGCCGGGTTTGTCCCGCGTGGCCCCGTTATGGGCACCGCGCACCTGTCCGAACAACTCGGCCTCTACCTCTTCGGGGGCCACCGAACTGCATTTGAAATGTATCAGTGGACGGCGCGCGCGCGGGCTGGCTTTGTGTATTTCAGTCGCTACGAGGGATTTCCCGGTGCCTGTTTCGCCCGAGATCAGTACGGTTGCATCCGTGCCGGCAACCAGATCGATCCGTGTCACGATCTGCCGGATCGCGGGCGAGGTGCCGATGATGTCATGATGCGCGCGTTCCGAGGTGATCGCCTCTTGCAGGTAGGCGTTCTCTTGCTCCAGCCGGTCGCGCAGGGCGGCAACCTCACCCAGCGCATCGTGCAGCTTGCGTTCATTTTCCTTGCGTTCGGTGATGTCGCGAAAAATCACCACGGCCCCGGCCAGAACCTGTTGGTCGTAGATTGGGGTCGAGACATATTCGACGCGGATTGGTTTGCCATCCTTGCGCCAGAACACCTCATCCTCGATCCGGTTCACCTGCTCGAACCGGAAGGAACGATAGATAGGGCATTGCTGAGATGGGTAAACCTCGCCGTTCAAATGATGGTGGTGGATCATCGAATGGATGTCCTTGCCCAGCAGGTCCTGGGTCGTCCAGCCCAACATTTCTTGCGCGGCGCGGTTGACGAAGGTGGTCTTGCCTTCGGCATTGACTCCATAGATGCCTTCACCGGCTGCATTCAGGATCAACTGGTTCTGGCGTTCCAGTTCGGCAAAGAACCCTTCGGTCCGTTTCCATTCCAGAATACCGCCGCGAAAGGTCTCGGCCATCGCGGTCAGTTCGGCCCGGTGGTCCAACGCCTCCAGATCGGCCAGCGTCATCATCAACCAACCCGGTTTGCCCGGCATCTGACGTGCGCGCAGTTCGCAGCGCGTCACCTTTCCATTGGCCGAGGTCAGGGGAATGTCACGGGTCCAGCTTTCGCTGCGGTGGTCGACCTCTTCAATAAACACGACAAATTGCGGCAGCGCGGATCGCAGATAGCGCGAGAAGGGTAAAGGCCGGGTATCAGGCCCTGCACCCAGAAAATCTTTAGCGTGGGTATTCCAATCGACGATCCGGTCGGCAGAGGTGTCCAGCACTAGCGCCGCCTCGGGCAGCGCGTGCAAAAGGGAATCGGGGGGCAGCAGGGCAAGCGTCATATTCGCAGTCTAGCGCTGCGGCGCGGCATCAGAATTCGAGATTTCGTAATTTACGATTTATCGTAAAATCTGCCAGACCTCATTTTGAGTAAACTATTATTTTCAATTGATTTTATTCGATGCACAAATTTTGTGCGCCCCCTGTTTTGGCGCCATTCCGGCTGGCACCATCATGTCAACTTCACTGACACGAGGGGAAAACCATGACGATCAAGAGCCTTGGAAATCCGTTTTCTGCCAAGACCGACCTGCGCCACGGGGCCGATTGCGGTTGCGAGGGGTGCCTGTCGGGCCACGGCCATGACAAGGACTATGCCGAGCTCGAGGTTATGACCTCGGAACAGGTGACCGAACGCGTGGTCGAAAGCGCGATCGTGCGGTCTGTGTTTGGGCAAAGCGACATCAACCGTCGGTCGTTCATGGGGATGCTGGGTGGCGGGACCGCTGCGGCGGCGCTGGCCTCGGTCTTTCCGCTTGAGCAGGCCAAGGCGGCCATCCTCGACAATCTGGGCACGCCCGAGAAAACCGATCTAAACATCGGCTTTGTTCCGATCACCTGCGCCACGCCGATCATCATGGCGCAACCGATGGGGTTCTATGAACGCTACGGCCTGAATGCTCAGGTCATCAAAACAGCCGGCTGGGCGGTGGCCCGCGACAAGTCATTGTCGGGCGAATACGACGCGAGTCACATGCTGACACCCATGCCACTGGCGATGACCATGGGCGCGGGATCAGTCGCGACGCCTTACATCATGCCTGCCGTCGAGAACATCAACGGACAGGCCATCGTTCTATCGAATGAACATCTGGACAAACGCGACCCGAAGCAGTGGAAGGGCTTCACCTTCGGCGTGCCGTTCGAATACTCGATGCACAACTTCCTGCTGCGCTATTACGTGGCTGAGTTCGGGCTGGACCCGGACGTCGACATCCAGATCCGTGTTGTACCGCCGCCAGAAATGGTTGCGAACCTGCGCGCCGGAAACCTCGACGGCTACTTGTCGCCCGACCCGTTCAACCAACGCGCCGTATGGGAGGGGATCGGCTTTATCCACACCCTGACCAAGGACATCTGGGAAGGCCATCCCTGCTGTGCCTTCGCCGCGCCGCTGAGTTTTGCAACCGAGCTGCCGAATACCTATGGCGCGCTGCTCAAGTCGATCATCGACGCCACGCAATTCGCGTCGAACCCTGATAACCGCAAGGATATCTCGGAAGCGATTGCGCCAACCAACTACTTGAACCAGCCTGTTCCAGTGATCGAGCAGGTTCTGACCGGTACCTATGCCGATGGATTGGGTGAGGTGCAGCAAGTGCCCGACCGGATCGATTTCGATCCCTTCCCCTGGCATTCGATGGGGGTCTGGATCCTGACGCAGATGAAGCGCTGGGGCTATGTCGAGGGCGATGTGGATTACAAAGGCGTGGCCGAGCAGGTCTATTTGGCTGCTGATGCCAAAAAGGTCATGACCGATCTGGGCTATGACGCGCCGGACGTGACCTACAAAACCCACACCATCATGGGCAAGACCTTCGATCCGAAAGATCCCGAAAGGTATGTGTCCAGCTTTGCAATCGGGAAAGCGTCGTAAATGTTGGACAACCTCTCGATCAATCAGCGCGCGGCGCTGCTGTCGGTGGTGATGCTGGTGGTCGGCCTTCTGATATGGGAGACCGCCATTCCCGCGCAGAAATCCGTCGGAGAACTGACTGAATACGAGCGCCTGACCGGTGGTGGGGCGCAGAAGGCAGGTGTGCCACCCCCAAGTCAGGTCATCGCCAAGGCGTGGGAGCAGCTGTCGAACCCGTTCTATGACGCCGGCCCGAATGACAAGGGGATCGGCATTCAGATCGGCTATTCGATCTATCGTGTTCTGGCCGGGTATTTCATGGCTGCCCTTGTGGCGATCCCGCTGGGGTTTCTGATCGGGATGAGTCAGGTCGCCTACAAGGCGTTCAACCCATTCATTCAGGTGCTGCGGCCCATTTCTCCGTTGGCGTGGATGCCGCTGGCCCTGTTCATCATTCAGGACAGCGAGGCGAGCGCGATTTTCGTGATCTTCATCTGCTCGATCTGGCCGATGCTGATTAACACAGCCTTTGGCGTCGCCGGTGTCCGGCAGGATTGGGTGAATGTCGCACGCACGCATGAATTGGGGCCGTTTCGTACCGCCTTTACCGTCATTCTGCCCGCCGCAGCCCCAACGATCATTACGGGCATGCGGATATCCATCGGCATCGCGTGGCTGGTGATCGTGGCGGCTGAGATGCTCGTGGGTGGGACCGGCATTGGCTATTACGTGTGGAACGAGTGGAACAACCTCGACCTCACCTCGGTGATCTTCTCCATCCTCATGATCGGCATTGTTGGCATGCTGCTGGACTCGGCCTTTGCCTACCTGCAGCGCGCCGTCGCCTATGCCGAATAAGGAACAATACTCATGAGCAAGCCGTTTCTGAATATCGAACTGCTGACCCAGCAATTCCCCGACGGTCAGGGCGGTACCCTGACCGTGTTCGAAAACGCCAGCTTTGGCATCGAAAAGGGCGAATTCGTCTGCATCCTAGGCCATTCCGGCTGTGGAAAGTCGACCATCATGAACATCCTGGCCGGTCTGGCAAAACCCACGTCAGGCGTGGTCAAGATGGACGGGTTCGAAGTATCCGGCCCCTCGCTGGATCGCGGTGTGGTGTTCCAGAACTACTCGCTGTTGCCGTGGCTGTCGGCACTCAAGAACGTGACCTTCGGTGTCAAAGCCCGCTATCCCGACTGGACCGCCGCCAAGGTCGAAGAACACGCGCGCGCGTTCCTGGCCAAGGTGGGGCTTGAGGGCGATGTGGTGCACCGCAAACCCAGTCAGTTATCCGGCGGTATGCGGCAACGCGTGTCCATCGCGCGCGCCTTTGCCAACCAGCCCAAGCTATTGTTGCTGGACGAACCCTTCGGCGCGCTGGACGCACTGACACGGGGGACAATTCAGGACGAATTGCTAAAGGTATGGGGCGAAACCGAGCAGACAGTGTTCATGATCACCCATGACATCGACGAAGCGATCCTGCTGGCCGACCGCATCCTGCTGATGACCAATGGTCCCTTTGCACGGGTGGCCGAGTCGGTCGAGATCACCGTTCCCCGGCCTCGTACCCGCACGGAAATCGTCGATCACCCCAACTACTACGCGACCCGAAACCATCTGGTGCAGTTCCTTGGGCAGCGTTCGAAAGAGCTCGCCGGACAAGCAAGCGACGGCGCAGCACAACGGCCCGAGTCGGTGGTGATCGACCTGACGGACCCGGCACCCGAAGTGCCCGAGACCAACCCCCAACTGCGGGCGGTCAACGACTGAAAGACCCCCACACGGACAATCCAATCAGGAGGAACCCCAATGAAAGATACAATCGAAATCCCCGCCATGATGACCAAAGAGGACGTCACAATGATGATCCTGTCAGCCAAGAAACAAGCCGGGATGACATGGGAAGGCATCGCCGAGAAAATCGATATGTCGCCGGTCTGGACCCATTCCGCCTGCATGGGCATGAACGCCTTCCCTGCCGACAAGGCCGACGCCATGGTCGCCCTGATGGGCCTGCCGCAAGAGGCCGCAAGCGCTCTGTCCGAACCGCCCACGAAAGTCTGGGAGCAGGCTGTCCCCACCGACCCCTGCATCTATCGGTTTTATGAAATCGTCGGCGTCTATGGCCCGACACTCAAGGCACTGATCGAAGAGAAATTCGGAACCGGTATCATGTCCGCTATTGATTTCGACATGCAGGTCACCCGCGTTCCGCACGAAAAAGGCGACCGGGTCAAGGTTGAGATGTCGGGCAAGTACTTGTCCTACAATTCTTGGTGAGTAAATCACGGGACATTGAACTGCTGGGCCAGCCTCAGGGCTGAGGCTGGCCGCGAGCTGAGTATTCGGAAAAGCGGGGCTGTCCACCTTGGTGTGGCTAACAAAAAAAAGCTGAACAGCTCGAAGATTTCCGGTTTTCTTGTGTATTTGTGAAACCTTGGTTCTCTTCATGTAATGGGTACCGTTTGCGCTCGCCTCATGACTGATCGATATGACCCAATTGCGGACGATCCGTGCGTATCGACGCACAGCGATGTTCAACTTGGAAATCGCACCAAATGTAAAGTCACTAGGCTCAGCCTATGGCCTGGTGGCCCAAGCGTATTGTGCGGATGCGGCGAACCTGAGCTCAGCCGACCTTTGACTTTACGCTCGCAGCGAACAACGGCTAATCGAGTTCAGCTTTCCAGGCACCACGGGCCTGAAACCGGATACGATCATGCCGGAAGACGGAGACGGTTCGAATGCCGTATTCCAACAGCCCTACTTCACCACGCTGCCTTTCCTTGTCGGATAGACGGATGCGGTAGCGGCTGTGCCAAACGGCTGGCCGAGCAGGTCCAAAAATTGTCCCCACTTTGTTCAGCGCCGTTTCGGCCGGGTTGCGGTTTCCCTTATTACCTGGTCCGCCACGAGCGCAGCCGCTTCAACCCGGCGGTCAATTGGCTGAGGGAACAAGCGTTGGAGAACACCAAGTCCGACTGAACAGATGGTCGATTTGTGATGTTGGTTTGAATATGAGATTTCGCAGTCCATAGAGGCCATTCAAATCACTACCCTCTCTTTTGGCCAAACGAAACTGCAATCCAATGGCGGCAGGTTTGTGGGCTGAGCTGCAACATCGACCGTTACTGTTACATCTCTGCTCAGAACTTTGCTCCAGATCATCTTCTACTTTCCAGCTTTGCGATTGCAGCAAACGGCAGCTTTGGCGCGCCGCACCGCAGAGAAGGTGACCAGGGTCGAACGGCAGCTGAGGGCCGCCCGACTTTGCTAGATTTCAATAGCCTCAAAAACCGCGTCGAGAACTCGCACCTGCCGTTTCGACGACGGGATCGCGCGATGCAGCGTTTCAGGCGCATGCGAAGTTCACAGAAATTCGCCGCCGTCCATTCTTCCGTCTACAACCACTTAAATCAGGAAAGATCCCTAACCAGCAGAGAATCATTCGAGCGGACACGTACCGCCGCTCTTGCTGAGTGGCGTCAACTTTGTTCCGGATAGGTTCACTGTTTTGGCAGCAAACTAAGACTAGTTCGAAGTCGTCTGACAGCACCCTCCAAATTACTTGGGCGGCTCGATCCCCAATTGTACGTTCGAATACCAGTCTGCGATCTCTCGAATCTCTTCATCCGTCAAAGATGCCGCGATCTCGGACATGATCTCATGCTGCCGATTGCCATTTCGGAACGCTTTGAGCTGCGTATCAATGTAGATATTGACCTCACCTGCAAGGTTTGGCGCATCAAGAAGTTGCGATATTCCGTCTGCCCCATGGCAAGACACGCAGGCCAAGGGCGCGTCCTCCTCGCTCACACCGTCGGGGAGCGTAGCCACTGCGGAATGCGACGCATACCAAGCCGCGACGTCCGAGATCTGTTGCGCCGAAAGACTTGCTGTCACGATAGACATCATCTCGTGTTCGCGCTGGCCAGTCTTGAAGGCCATCAACTGAGCCTCAAGATACTCCTTCGGCTCACCACCGATATGCGGGGCGATGGGGATTTGCGAATATCCATCAACGCCGTGACAAGTACGGCACATATTGGCGACTTTTCGTCCCTCGGCCGGATCATCTGCAAAAGCGTAGGTTCCCAAGGCGAGCATGAGCCCGCCAAGGGTGATAAGTTCTCCAGCCTTCATTCCGAAGGCGCGGGATTATATGCGATTCGCCAGATCGCACCCGCGAAGTCGTCGGATACCAGCATGGAGCCATCGGGCAGGAATTCGATGTCCATCGGACGGCCAAGATACTCGCCAGTATCCTCGTTCAGCCAGCCATCCGCGAAAACCTGCGCTCCGACTGCATCGCCTGTTTCGGGGTCAAGCGCGGTGAACATTACACGTGCACCAACTGGCGTCGTGCGGTTCCACGAGCCGTGCTGCGCCCAAAAGATGCCGCCGTGGTACTCTTCCGGGAAGCTGTCATCGTGATAGAAGCGCATACCAAGGTCAGCTGCGTGCGCGGTCAACTCAAGCTGAGGTTCGACGAATTCCACGCCTTCAGGTCGAGGGTAATCAGCTTCCGAGACGATCTCAACCCGAGAATTGGTCCATGGAAAGCCGAAATGCTGGCCCGCGCTGGTCTGTCGGTTCAACTCGCCCGGCGGAATGTCATCACCCATGCCGTCGACTTGGTTGTCCGTCCACCAAAGCTCGCCTGTCGCGGGGTTGAAATCCTGGCCTACCGAGTTGCGGACCCCACGTGTATAGACTTCGCGGTCGGATCCATCGGTATTCATCCGAATAATACCGCCAATGCCGATCTCGTCATAGAGCTCAATCTTGTCTTTAGGTTGCACGTTGTGAGGTTGGCCGAGCGAAATATACAGCTTACCATCCGGGCCAATATCGCAAACGCGCGCGGTGTGGTTGAAGCTCTCTTCCTCTGGCGGGATCAGCTCTCCCTGCGGAACCACGATGCCGACGGCTGGATCTGGACCTTCGAAGAAGAATTCGGCCGCCGGAAAAACCAGGACCCGGTTGCGCTCTGCAATGAAAAGGAATCCATCCGGCGAGAAGCAGGGGCCATTTGGAATATCGAGAGCAATCGAGGGAGCAAAATCCTTTACTTCATCCGCGACGCGATCACGGTCGCGATCTACGATAGACCACATCTTGTCTTTGCGTGTTCCAGCAAAAAGAACCGTGCCCTGAGGGGCCATAGCCATTGAACGCGCGTCCGGCACGACAGCATAAAGACTGACCTCAAAACCCTCTGGTACGTTGATATTCGGCACAATCGCTTTCAGCGCTTCGGCGCGTTCGCCTTCCTGATCGACGAAGGTGAACGTAGCGTCCGTTTTCTGCATGTTGGCGAGCTTGTCCATGTTGTCTTGGGCGAGCGTCGGCCCTGCAAGCATGGTCCCGAGCATAAGCCCAGAAAGAACTTTCCTGTAAGTCATTTGGTCCTCCCTTTTTCGATAGGGCGCCCGGCCTCTTGCGTGGCAGTGCGGTCCCACGAACACCAATCTACTCTTTACCTTGGGTAAGCTGTCAACTTGTTTAACTAATGCACTAATGAAAGCTGACGACGACGGAACGAAGCTGGCAACTGTATTTGCCATGCGAGTTGAGCGTTCCACTTTTGCCGTGATTTGCACAGTGCATTCGCGATTGGGACGAGTGTTCTGGGGTCTTGTCAAAAGAGCTTTGCTTGAGCGGGGCAGGGGTGTTGCGTAGCTTTTTTCCATGACCAGACCTGCCTCTTTCAAGTACTTTAAAACCAGTCCCGAAATCATCCGCCTTACGGTGATGTTATACATTCGCTTCCCGCTTTCGCTTCGGAATGTCGAAGATCTGCTGCACGAGCGAGGCATCGACGTGAGCCACGAAACCGTCCGATATTGGTGGAACAGGTTTGGCCCGATATTTGCTGCTGAGATAAGGCGGAAGCGTGTTCAGCAATTGAGAGCATACTCCAAATGGAAGTGGCACGTGGACGAGGTTTTTGTGAAGGTGAATGGCAAGCGGTATTATCTTTAGCAGGCCGTTGATCACGAAGGTGAGGTGCTGGAAGCCGTTGTCACCAAACGCCGAAACAAGGCTGCAGCACCGAAATTCCTCAAGAAATTGATGAAGCGGCACGGTTGCGCCGAAGAGATCGTCACAGATTGCTTCGCCTCTTACAAGGCTGCGCTCAGAGAAATGGGCGCGCTTGAAAAACAAAGGACGGGTAGGTGGCTCAACAACCGCGTCGAGAATTCGCACCTTCCTTTCCGACGACGCGAACGCGCGATGCAGCGTTTCAGGCGCATACGAAGTCTACAGAAATTCGCCGCCGTCCATTCCTCCGTCTACAACCACTTCAACCAGGAAAGATCGCTAGCCAGCCGAGACGCCTTCAAGCTGACACGCGCCGCCGCTCTTAGCGAGTGGCGTCAAATTTGTTCCGGATAGGTTCGCGGTTTCCGCGGTAACCTGAGACTGGTTCGAATTCGTCTGACAGCACGCCCACGAATGACTGGTTAGCGCCGGCTCCTATCAGAGCAAACTGGCTTTCACCCTTAATGGGCTACAAGTTCCATGCAGGAAACGCGCCTGGGTTGAATAAAAACTTCCAATCAACCAAAGTGAACTCCAGGGGTATCTGCTGTGCTGACATGGAGGCGCTTGTTTTGTGCAAGGCGATTTGACTGACACGCCGGTGGATACGGTACCGCATGCGCGGTTGAACCGACCTTTGTTGGGTATGAATTTCTTTGCCGGAGATGTGACCGCAGGGTTCGGCCCCTACTTGGCGATCTACCTTTTGGCCCAACTTCACTGGTCGCCCCAGAACATCGGTTTCGCACTTGCCCTCGGATCAATTGTAACGGTGCTAGCACAGACACCGGCCGGAGCGTTGATTGATTGGATACGCGCCAAGCGCGCTTTGATGGTTGTTTGTGTCGCAGCTGTGGGTTTGGCGGCTTTGACCCTTGTTGTATCTAACGAGGCGATTGCGATCTATGGCGCGCAAGCGACAATGGGTGTCGCGCTGGCTTTTCTCGGTCCGCTGATTGCAGCCATGACGCTGGGCGTTGTCGGGCGAGGGGCGTTTACCCGCCAAACCAGCGCGAACCAAGCATGGAACCACGCAGGGAACGTGGTGGCGGCGGGGATTGCCGCGGGTTTAGCATTGGCAGGCTATGTAAATGGGGTGTTTATCCTGATATCCGTGATGTGTGTGGGCATGATTTTTTGCACCATGCTGATCAGACCCAACGATATTGACCACGAAACTGCCCGTGGTGGCGTTGCCGAGGACAGATCGGGCGCCGAAAAGCCTAGCGGCTTTGCCACGATCTTCAGTGACAGGCGTCTTCTGATTTTTGGCGTTTCGATCGTCCTGTTTCACTGTGCAAACGCCAGTATGCTACCTTTGGTGAGCCAGAAGGTCGCCAGCGGAGGCGATACCAAGGCCGGGATTGCGTTCACTTCGGCTTGCATCATCTCGGCACAGTTCATTATGGTCGGAATGGCAGTTCTCTGTGGCCGGACCGCAGATCATTGGGGTCGCAAACCACTGTTTTTGGTTGCTTTCTCAATTCTTCCGATCCGCGCCTTTCTCTATACTCTGACAGACAATAGCGTGGCGCTTGTCGCCATTCAGTCGTTGGACGGCGTAGCAAACGGAATCTTTGCCGTTCTGTTTTTGCTCATCGTTTCGGATGTGACTAAAGGAACCGGGCGGTTCAATATCGCACAAGGGGCGTTGGCCACCCTCGTCGGAGTTGGAGCTTCGGTCAGCAACCTGGCGGCAGAAGAGATCGTGCAGATAAGCAGTTACGATATGGCGTTTTACTTTCTTGCAGCCGTCTCGCTACTGGGGGCGTTGATTTTCGCCACTCTGATGCCGGAAACGGCTCCGCATGCAAGCCGCAATCAGAACAAGCCTGACGCCGCGCAATCTTAACCGGAGTAGCACATTGTCCTTCAGTCTTGGGGTCTCAATTGCCGTTTTCACTCTGATTGCCATCCGCGAATGGCTGCCCGCGTCTATCAAAATATGGCATGTCATGACCGCAGGTGCATTCGCTCTGCTGGTCACGGGCGCCATAACTCCGAAATCTGCCATTGAAGCGATAGACTGGAATGTCATGCTTTACCTGTTTTCCGTCTTCTCCATCGGGCGCGCCCTGTATGAAAACGGTATCTCGCATCGGATCGCGGGCTGGATGGTAGGCTGGCGAACGCCCGGCGTCTCACTCGTGGCGTTCATGCTTCTGTTCGCGCTGATCGCCGCAGTCCTGACCAACGACGCGGCTGCCATTATCGGCACACCCATTGCGCTGATGTTGGCGCGTCAAACCGGAGCCGACCAGCGAACCTTTCTGATCGCGCTTTGCGTTGCCGTCACGATCGGCAGCATGGCCACGCCTATTGGGAACCCGCAGAACTTGTTGATTGCGGCCAGCGGCCAAGTTCCGGCCCCCATGATTACGTTTGTTCACTGGCTCATTGTTCCCACGTTGATCTGTTTGGGAGGCAGTGCATTTTGGCTTTCCAAGCGAATGGTGGTTTCGACTCCAAGCGTGGAAAAGGCGGATGTAGCAGAGGAAAATGGCGGGGTTAAATGGCCAGTGCTTCTGGCCATTATTGTCCTTGTCGTTCTTGTAACCGTTGAGAGTGTTCTGGCAGCCACCGGATCAGACTTCGGGTATCCGCTGGGGGTCGCAGCGGCCATCGCCTGTTTGCCAGTCTACTTGTTTGATAGTGCCCGGCTGAAAACCTTTGCCCGCCTCGACTGGCCTACGTTGGTATTCTTTGTATCCATGTTCATTGTAACAGGTGCGCTGCTGAATTCGGGATCGTTGCAGACTATTCTGGGCGAAGAGCGCGAGCATATGAGTGAACCGCTGGTGACAGCCGGTATCAGCTTTTTTGGCAGCCAGATTTTTTCAAACGTGCCACTGGTCGATATGTACCTGAAGCTGATGCCTTCTTTCGATGTGCCAAATCTGATGATGCTTGCCGGTATCTCGACCTTGGCTGGGAACGTCTTCATCATCAGCGCGGCTAGCAATGTCATCGTCTTGCAAATGGCGGATCGCATGGGGGCGCAGGAAGTGACGTTCACCCAGTTCATGAAGGATGTCATGCCCATCGGGCTAGTTTCGACTGGGATTACGGTTGGTTGGATTTTGCTTCTTGAGGCTCACTTGTCCGGCAAGGCGTTTTGATGAACAAACTGATTTGCACCGGCTCGGAGCCGCAGCTACGGGTCCGGCAGTTTTTTGAACTGTACTAGCCGGTTCCCTGATCTTTTAATCGCGAGACAAGCATCACGGCACGATAAGTTTCCCCGTCAGGTTCGGCGGTTGCATAAAGGTGTGAATCGAGTGCGTTGTCAGAAATCGAAAAACGCCTTATTCCAGTTGGAAAGAATCCGTTCAATGCAAACGCCCGAGCTGCGGCTGCATTGACCTCGCCCGATGGCATAACTCGGACAACAGCGGCGAGTTTGTCTGTGTCCCAAGGCAGACTCATTGCGCGGGCAATAATATGACGTGCCAATCCCTGGCCCTTTAGTGTTGAGAACAAGCCGTTCAATTTGCGGATTCGAAGGCCATCCCAACTCTCGGGTTTCGTATAAAGGCCACCAAGCACTTTGCCATTCTCAAATACCACGACAAGGTTGTTTCCCGGTGCGGTAAGCATATCCTTCGATATGTTGTTCAAATTTGCAGGTGTGCGATTGATCTGTTCTTTTAGCTCAAAAATATAAGCATCAATTACCTCATCCGGCGCAGCGTCAGCCGGGTATACTCTGATGCTCGGTGGCATTTTTCCAGAAATGCTCATTCAGTTTAGCAGTCCTTTTCTAAACGCACCTCGCAGCGTTCGCTCATTGCTGTTCGAAGACGCCTATGTCTTCGATCCATCTAACATGTCGCGGATGACTTCAGCGAGCGCAACAGCGACCGGTTGCAACGAATTGGGGTCGAAGTGTACGCCATCAATGGTGCCGGGACCGACCACTTCATTGATATCAAAGCACCGCGCGCCAAACGTGGCGGTGACCGGGGGATATGTGTCGCGAAGCCGTTGCAGCGCTGCTGGGCATTGAACGGGATCGAACAAAGGTGCCAGCCAAGTTCTGCTGACGTCACCCATTGCAGGCGGCACCAACGCGAGCGTAGCAGGGGCCCGGCCACCGGGCCCCACATTCGATTTCGATACGACTTCCAGAAGGCGGCCGAGACCACGGGCGATTTCATCGCCATTTACATTAAAGCGAGTCTTAACGTCATTTGATCCCAGAAGGATTACGACAAGATCGAGTGGCATGTGCGTCTTGAGTGCTATTGGCAATTGGGCGAGACCGCTCGTTTCGCCGATCATGGGATCGTCGAAGACTGTGGTTCTGCCATTCAACCCGTCTTCGATCACGTGGTAGGCTGTACCGAGTTCCGCCTGCAGCCGCCTCGTCCATCGTTCAGTGAAATCGTACCGGACAAAGTCAGCACCGCCGCGCGGATCGAACCCCCAGGTCAACGAATCCCCGAAGCATAGCACTGACTTCGGGTTGTCAGCCTGCTGACTCTGTATTTGCTCGTTCAAAATAGCTCGCTTTTCATTGCTCAAGGCCAGCATACTCGTGCTGGAAAGGACCTCAAGCCTTGAGCCACGACACTGGCCAGCGAGTCGGCGAACAGCTAGGCCCTTTAGGGCAAACTGTCACTTAGCGGCAGCTTCTACGCACACAGAGAAGGTTCGGTTTGGCGGCTCATACCGTGGCATCTGTCGCTAAGGCTCTACGGCAGCATTCAAGTATGGATTCCATCCAAGCTGAGGCAATTTACAAACGAGCTTTTTCCGTTTGGGTCTCCTGCTTGATCAAAGCAGAAGACCTGCACTAGCATTGAGGTGTCATGGCTAGTGGTCTTCTCCTTGATATATCGGGTGTTCTTTACAACGGAACGCAAGTGATCTCGGGCGCCAAGGAAGCGGTGGATCGATGTAGAACGCAAGAGATCCCAATCCGTTTTCTCACAAACACCACTCGCAGACCCAAGCGGCTTATTGTCGAAAGGCTGAATCAATTCGGCTTTGCAGTCGACACGAACGAGGTCATCACTCCTTCTCGGGCTGCTTGTGACTGGTTGAATCAAAACGGGTATTCTCCTCACCTTTTGGTACATCCAGACCTGATAGAGGATTTTAAAGGGGTGGTTCAGGGAAAGCCTGCCGCTGTAGTTTTGGGTGATGCGGGGCAGTCTTTTAACTACGAGAACCTAAATGCAGCGTTTCGCGCTCTTGACCAAGGTGCCCCTTTCTTAGCGTTGGCAGCGAACCGGGTTTTTCGCGATGCCGACGGCGCGCTCAGTCTTGATGCCGGAGCGTTCGTGCATGGCCTTGAATACGCGGCCCAAGTCGAAGCTCAAGTCTTGGGGAAACCATCGGCCACGTTTTTTCGGGCGGCTGCTAACAGCATGGGATTACCACTCGCGAAAGTCATCATGATAGGGGATGACGCTGAAAACGACGTCGCCGGAGCGCTAAAAGCGGGTGTCGGCAAAGCCATACTGGTTCGCACCGGGAAGTACCGCCCTGGCGAGGAAAAGCGATACGATCTGGTACCTTCTTTCGTGGCAGATGACATATCCGAAGCAGTTGGCTGGGTGATGAAGCTCCATGCCCGATGATGGGTAGGATCTGACACCCTCTGAGTGTCGCGTTGTGGGTGTTCAGTTGGCCTCTGGTTTTACGCTCGTGGCGAACGGCAGGTTGGGCTGGCCGCGTCGCAGTATTTGTTGGCGAAGTTCAATGTCCTGTGTGGATGGCTCCTGCATTGCAAGAGATTTCTGTAGTTGCGATGGTCTGTCAGTACAGTCGTGTGTCCGGCCTGTTTGCGTGGCGGTTG
>NZ_JBQFOW010000031.1:0-12207 GCF_056533855.1 Ruegeria sp. F11
AGGAAACGCCGGATGACCGCAATCGCGTTTCGGACATGCCAGACGACATGGGTCTAAAGGCATCCGAATGACCGACCGTTCGAAACAGGAAGATCAGTCCCACGCAAAAGCGCGCCGCGCTCGCGGAGAGTTCGTGCGTGGCGTCAGCGGTTTCAGAAACGCAATCGGCGATCCGGATTTCCCGCCTGAATCCGGACGCTATCACCTGTTTGTCGCCCTGAACTGTCCCTGGTGTCACCGCGTGACCTTGGCCCGCAATGTGCTGGGCTTGCAGCACGGCATCTCGATGGACGTGCTTTTTCCGAACCGCACGGGCGAGGACGATCCTGACGGCCCCAATCACTGGCAGTTCGCACCTGACAAAGTGGCAGCGCTGACCGGCACCGTCTTGCCGGAATGCACGGCTGAAACCGGCACAGGTCAGGGTTTCAGGCTGGTCCGTGACATCTACCGCGCAGAAGGCGCGGACGAACGTTCGGTTCCGATACTCTACGACAAAAAGA
The DNA here is from genome assembly GCF_056533855.1 of Ruegeria sp. F11. Taxonomy (NCBI): domain Bacteria; kingdom Pseudomonadati; phylum Pseudomonadota; class Alphaproteobacteria; order Rhodobacterales; family Roseobacteraceae; genus Ruegeria; species Ruegeria sp. F11. Next base: position 504 of record NZ_JBQFOW010000031.1, read on the forward strand.
CAAACCGCATCGTCAACAACGAAAGCGCCGAGATCATTCGCATGCTGGATGCCCATGTCACCGCATTGGGCCGTCCGAAAACCGAACCCTTGCGGCCGAGGCTCTACCCCGACGATCCGACCCTTCGACGTGAGATCGACGCGCTGAATGAACGGATCTACGTCACCATCAACAATGGCGCATACAAAGCCGGGTTTTCCTCGGATCAGGCCGTCTATTCCAACGCGTTCACCGCATATTTTGAAGCTCTGTCCTGGCTTGAAGCGCATCTTGCCAAAGATGAACGCCCGTTTCTGACCGGCAAGACCTTTTCCGAAGCCGACCTGCGCCTTTTTCCGACGTTGTATCGGCATGATCCGGTCTACTATCTGCGTATGAAGCTGAACGGTGCCAGGGTCCTTGACTACCCCCACCTGTGGCGCTGGCTGTGCCGTGTTCACAGCCTACCCGGCGTTGCTCAGAGCAGCTCTCTGGACCATTGCCGGCAGGGGTATTTCGGGCGCAGCTGGAACGGAGTCATACCCTTGGGTCCCTTCGAGCCCATGGAATACCCCCAGGCCTATGCGCATCCGGAATTGGCGATGCGCGACCGAAATATACCCGAATAGTCTTGTTGGGACCTGTAGAATGGCAGTTCAGGTCGCGCCGGACCTTAGCGCGCGCGTGAATTTGCAGTATGCTGGCTCCTGTTCCAGCCGACAAACACCACGTCAGATGTGCCGTATCCCTTCGTCACACGGGTGTTGAGAAAAGCTGGCACATTTGGCGTTAATCACCAACCAGAAAGGTAGCCCATGTCTTTCTCCGACCGCTTTTCCGTTTCGCGTCGCCAGTTTCTCGCAACATCTACCGCCAGCGTCGCGGCCATCACATTGCATCCATTCTCGGCTGCAGCGGCCAACAACCAGGCACATTTGCGGATCATGGAAACCACCGACATCCATGTCCACGTCTTCCCCTACGATTACTATGCAGACAAACCCCGCGACACGGTGGGCCTGTCCCGCACGGCCTCGATCATCAATGAGATCCGGTCCGAGGCGACGAATTCGCTCTTGGTTGACAATGGCGACTTCCTGCAGGGCAATCCGATGGGCGACTACATCGCTTATGAGCGCGGCATGAAGGACGGGGACAGCCACCCGATCATCACCGCGTTCAACACGGTCGGTTACGATGCGGCCACGCTGGGCAATCACGAATTCAATTACGGTCTGGATTTCCTGGACAAAGCGCTGGCCGGGGCCGAGTTCCCGGTGGTTCTGGCGAATGTGGCAAAACAGAAAGGCGCAAACCCGCGCGACGACAAGACCCTGGTGCCGCCCTACGCCATTCTCGACCGCGAGATTGAAATGGGCGACGGCACCCAACATCCGATCAAAATCGGCGTTATCGGTTTCACACCCCCGCAGGTCATGAATTGGGATCGCAAGCATCTGGACGGCAATGTCGAAGCCCGCGACATTATCGAGACCGCTCAGGCCTATGTGCCCGAGATGCAGGAACAGGGCTGTGACCTGATCATCGCCCTGTCGCATTCAGGGATTGGGGATGCCAGCCACGCAGAAGGCATGGAAAACGCGTCGGTCGTTTTGGCAGGCGTCGACGGGATCGACGCGCTGGTTACAGGTCACAACCACCTCGTTTTCCCGTCCCCCACTTTTGCCGACCGTCCGGGCATCGATGTGGAAAAGGGCACTTTGATGGGCAAACCCGCTGTCATGGGCGGCTTCTGGGGTTCACATCTTGGTCTGCTCGACCTGCTGCTGGAGCGGGACGGGACCGCGTGGCGCGTAGTCACGACAACGTCCGAGGCGCGCCCGATTTCCAAGCGCAACGAAGATCGCTCGGTAACCGCGCTGGTCGGGGATGATCAGCGGGTGCTCGACTCGGTTGCAAAGGACCATGACGAGACGCTCGCCTATGTCCGTCGCGCGGTTGGCAAAACTTCGGCCCCGTTGCACAGCTATTTCGCACTGGTCGCCGATGATCCGTCAGTGCAGATCGTGTCGATCGCACAGAAATGGTATGTCGCGGAGATGCTGAAAGGCACCGAGCACGAAGCGCTGCCGATCCTGTCGGCGGCCGCGCCCTTCAAGGCCGGTGGCCGTGGCGGCCCGGACTACTACACCGATGTTCCGGTTGGGGATGTTGCCATCAAGAACGTGGCCGACCTGTATCTGTACCCCAACACCGTGCGCGCGGTTCGCGTGAACGGGGCGCAGGTTCGCGGCTGGCTGGAACGGTCCGCCGGTATGTTCAATCAGGTCGAGGCAGGCTCGACCGACGCAATTCTGCTGAACCCGGACTTCCCGTCCTACAACTTCGATGTGATGGACGGTGTGACCTATCAGATCGACCTGTCCCAGCCTTCCCGCTTCGGCCCAAAGGGCGAAGAGATCAACCCCGATGCCGCCCGGATCGTGAACCTTGCCTTCAATGGCGCACCGGTCACGGATGACATGGAGTTCATCATCGCCACCAACAACTACCGCGCCTCTGGCGGCGGCTCTTTCCCGGGTGCGTTGGGAGACACGGTTGTGTTTGAAGCCCCCGACACCAACCGGGACGTCATCGTACGCTATATTGTCGAGCAAGGTACAATCGACCCGAAAGCAGACGCCAACTGGTCCTTCGCTCCGCTTGCGGACACGACCGTATTGTTCGAAACCGGCCCAAAGGCGCGGGACTATATGGAAGACGTCAAAGGGGTCTCGATCGAGGAAGCCGGAGACGGCGCAGACGGTTTCGCCGCGTTCCGGATCAAGCTCTGATCCGATAGATCGGCACCTTCGTCAGAAAAGCCCGCCACCGGATGAAACCAGTGGCGGGCTTATGCCGAGTTGTTTTCGCAGCCCAAACCGGACGCGGAACGAATACCGCGATAGGCTCCGGTCACTGTCTTACTTGTCAATTCGCTTCAGCCGCGCGCTGGCCAGCGATGGCGACAAGACCCCGATCGCCGGTTTCCCACAGGGCGGTCATTGTCATCGACGTGACAACCCAGCGGTCGTCCGATTTCTCAAGCTCATAATCATAGCGCCCGCCCAGAACCCACAAGCCATCGTCAAGACGGTGGGTTGCCGTGAAATCGGCCTGCGCTGTGGCGGATATATCGGACAGAGAGGTTACCGTGTGATTGGCCACCATATGGTGCGTTGCATCGAAACCGGGCAGAAAGGCGGACCAACCTGCCACAAGCTCGTCAGCGGGTTGTGTGACCGGGTCGCCGCCCCAGAGGCTGGTGTAATCCGTCGTGACGGTATCGGCGAAGGCACCGCGCACGCGGGTCCAGTCATGGCGATCCGCGCCCGCCGCGATATCGGTGATTGCGGTCGAGATGCCTGCCTGCTGCTCGGCAAAAGCTGCGGTTCCGATCATCGAGACGACCGCAAGGGTCGATGCGAGTTTTCTAGGCATAAGGATGCTCCGAATAGATGAGGGCGGACGCCGGACGATTGCTCGGCGTCCGGACAGGGCTTAGTTGCTCGAACCGGCGCGGAAGTGGTCAGCGACGGTATCCGCCGCGCGGGTCACATCCTCGGGGTTGTCGTAGAAGTCGAACTGCGTGACATCCTCCAGCCATTGCGCGGTCGCATCACCTGCGAAACCGGCAAGGAAGGTCTGTACGCCCTGCGGGATCGCCGCGCTTTCCGAATGCACAATGGCCAGCGGCTTATCCAAACGTTGCGGATCGTCGGCAGGGTGATAGGTCAGCCAGCCTTCCCAGCCCGCATTGTTCCACTTGTCGTCATATTCCGGGATCGCGCCGCGGTCGGCCTCGTAGTAGTATCCACCGATTGGCATCAGCACGCCCTCGGCCCCCTCGGGACCGGCGGCGGGGATGATCTGACCCCCTGCGGCCTCGGCAGCGTGGGAGACCTCGATCAGCCCGGCGACACCGTCAGCGCCGCCATAGACCGCCTCGACGATCTCGGCGTTCTGCAACCACGGTGCAACCAGACCCAGCCGCTGAACCAGTGGGTTGCCCGACACCGCATCGACCATGTACCCGGCCGAGGCACAGATCCCCAAACCGTTGATGTGATCGGCGTCCACTTCGGGCAGGGTCGCGACGAAATCGATTGCTGCTTTGATGTCCGATGTCTTGGCCTCGGGGCTTTCAACGAAACGCACGTTGTTCGGCAGATCGCCCGATTTGCCCCAGCCACGGAAATCGAAGGTGAAGGCAGCAAAGCCGCGTTCGGCCATCTCACGCGCATAGTTGGCGGGCATCTGTTCCTGAACCGAGGTCCATGCCCCGGTTACGACAACGGTCGGCAGCGGCTCGGCCCCGCGCTCCTCCGGCAGGTACAGCGTGCCGGACAGGGTCGCGCCTTCGTTCTCGAAGGTGACGCTGCGGGTTTCAACCTGCGCGACGGCGGCTGTCGATGCCATCAAGGCGGCGGCGGTGGTCGTAGCGAGGGTGTTCATAGCGGTATCTCCCAAAATCTGTCTGGATGGGCACAAGCCCGATGACACCCGAGATACGCTGTAGGCGGCAGGGAAACTTGCACCGGACTGCCGTGTTTTTGAAAGATTCTGCTTCAGAGAGCCCGCGCTGCACGGAACGCGCGCGGGGTCTGGCCCACCACCTGTTTGAAACTGCGCGTAAAATGCGCCTGATCCGAGAACCCGCAGGCCAAGGCGATATCCCCCAGAGGGCGCGCAGGGTCCTCGATCATCTTCATCGCCTGCTCGACCCGGTAGGCCATGACATATTGCATAGGGGTCGAGCCCAGCGTTTCCTTGAACACCCGCGCGAAATGCGAGGGGCTCATGCCCGCCTCAGAGGCCATCTGATCGACGGTGATCGTCTGATCCAAACGGTCCTGCACATAGGCAAGCACCCGTTGATAGTGCTGCGAGGTAAAGCGCGCCGACAGTTCAACCTCTTCCGCGCGGCGTTTGCCGTATTTCTGCAGCAGTTTGACCAGAAACACCCGGCTCATGGCTTCGAACATCACCGCCGAGGACATATCGTCGGTCGCAAGCGCGTCGCGCAGAATAACTCCCGCAGCGCATAGGTCAGGATCAGAAAACTGCGGCTGGTCGTGAAACTGTTCCGGGGCCAGCAGCATGCCAAGCTCGGACTGCGCAAAGCGCTGGACCTTGTCTGGATGCAAGGTGATCACGATCACATCGGACTGGCCGTACCACCGCCACCCCGACCGCATGCCTGCCGGGGTCACGATGACCTCGTCCTTGCAAAAGGTGAAATCCCGCAGCGTGCCGTCGCGCCAGTTTTGAACACGATGCCCCTTTTCCTGCAGGTTCAGAAGGACGTGGTGTTCCGAAAACACCTCTTCCGGCATCCGATCAGGTTCGGCCCGAAAATACCGCACGGACATCAACCCCGCCGCCGAAGGACGCTGCATCGCATCGCTGTTGAGCAAAGGCTCTGACGGATAGATATCAGCGTATCTTAGGGGCAATGAGCGGCTCCGGCTGGCAATAGTCGATATGTGGGGTCTGCACGCACAGGGTCAAACGCTTTACCGGCGCTTGATATGGTCGATGAACAGCCTGAGCGGCATCATCGACCGGTATTCACGCGGGAAATACATGAAAATACCGGGGGTCGGGCCCAAATGATCGTTCAGAACCGGTTGCAACTCTCCCGAAGCAATCTGCGGGGCGACATAGGCGCTGAACGTATAGACCAGCCCAAGCCCTCGCTTAGCCAGATCGACCGAGGCTGGAAGGGCGTTTGCGATCAGATTGCCCTGAACATCGACGGAGTACTCCCCCTCGCTCGATTGAAAGCTCCACGGCGCAATCTGGCCCGAGGACGGGAACCTGTAGCGGATGCAGTTATGCCCCAGCAGGTCTCGCGGCGTTTCCGGAACCCCTCGGGTCGACAGGTAGTCCGGGCTGGCCACAACGGTCACAGGCAACGGCTGTGTCAGCCGCACCGCCACCATGTCTTGTGCCACGCGGTCCCCCAAACGGAACCCGGCATGCAGTTCCTCGCCCAGAATATCCGATAGCGCATCGGTCAGGGACAGTTCCAACTCGATCTCGGGATATTCGGCGCAAAAGCCCTTGAGGATCGGACCGACATAGAGGTGATAGGCAAATTCCGGCATTGCCAGCTTCAACGTACCGCGCGCGGCGTGACCGGTGCTGCGCGCGCTTTCCACGGCCTCGGACAGTTGATCAAAGGCGGGCCCCGCGCCACGGATCAGGGCGCGCCCGGCTTCGGTCAGACTGATGGATCGCGTTGTGCGAATGAAGAGCGCGGTGCCCAACTGCTCTTCCAGTGCTTTCAACTGGTGGCTGACGGTCGAGGGCTTGATACCCAGCGCCTCGGCCGCAGCACGCAAAGACCCGTGGCGCGCGATGGCGGTAAAGATTTCAAGCGTGGCAAGTGGCAGGCGCATCCTGTCCTCGAATAGCTCAATTAATCGATATCATACATGAAAGTAGTGCTTACAGGGTGAATTATCGCGCTTAGTCGAGATTATTACCTTTGTGTCACCACATATTCAGGAGGACACAAGATGCACACTCTGACCAAAATTGCTGCCCTCACCGCCGCTCTGATCGCAGGAGAGACCGCCCTGGCCGCATCCCCCGAAGACAATATCAAGGTCGTGCAGGATTTCTTTGCCGCCTATGGCGCCAACGATCTGGACGGCATCGCAGCGGTGATGGACGAGAACGTCAAATGGCACATCCCCGGCCGCCACCCCCTGTCTGGCACCAAGACTGGTCGGGACGAAGTGCTGGCCTTTTTCGAACAACTGGGCGTCGCGGGGTTTCAGGCCGAACCCATCTATTTCGGCGCGGACGAGACCCATGTGGTCGATATCCACCGTGGCTGGTCGAACGCCGATGGCAAGCCGAATGTCGATACGACATGGGCGCTGGTCTACCGGATCGAGGATGGCAAGATCGTCGAGGCGACCAACCTGTCCGCCGATCAGGACGCGGCCAACACGTTTTTCTGGTCCCAATACTCGCTGGCCCCGGTGCCTGAACGGCTGGCCGATTAACCCGGCCGGCTGTTCACCCATTATTCCGCAACATTCCTGCAAGAGGCTAATACATGAAAACCCTCGTTCTCACCGCTCATCCGGACCTGAGCAAATCGCGGATCAACCGCGCCTGGTTCGACGCCCTGTCTGATGCATCCAACGTAACGACGCGCGATCTGACCGCCATTGGCGGCAGCGAAATGCGCTTTGACATCGAAACTGAACAGGCGCTCTTGCTGGCGCATGACCGGATCGTGTTTCAGTTTCCCTTCTACTGGTATTCGGCACCCCCGGTGATGAAAGCCTGGATGGATCAGGTCCTGAGTTACGGCTTTGCCTACGGTCCGGGCGGCGATCAACTGAAAGGGCGCGAATTGCTGATCCTTGTCTCGACCGGCGGGCCCGAGCACAGCTATCACGCGGGCGGCTACAACAACTTTACCATGGCCGAGTTTCTGAAACCGTTTCAGCAAACGGCGAACCTGTCGGGGATGACCTATCTGCGGCCCTTCGTGGCGCATGGGATGGCGGTGGCGACCCTGGAACAGATCGACGAAAGCGTGCCCCGTATGCTGGCCTATCTGAGTGATCCCGAACTAGACCCCCAAGTCAGACAATCGCGCTTGCTCAAGCAATTGGAAGATGATCCCACCCTTGCGGCGGCGGTCAGCTAACGCCCACCTGTCCCGCGCCGGATCGAAAACTGCAAGCCTGCAGTCCGGCGCGGGTTCTTTCGCGGCCTGTGATCGGTAGAATGCCGGTGCGGAAGCAGATTGCGAGAACACCGTGACCCAGATTGATGACCTGACCCATTGGCTGATTTCCCAAGGCCGCTTGCTTGGCGATGAAACGCAAATCGTCCAGGGCTATTGCGAGGGTCTGGTGCAGCTTGGGGTGCCCTTGTCCCGCGCACGCATTGCGCAGAATTACTCCAACCCGCTGCTCAGCGCCTGGGGCATCATCTGGACACCTGAAGAAACCCGCCGCTACACCGTGGCGACAACGGTTCTGGCAACCAGCGCCTGGCACGGCAGCCCGTTTGAATATGTGGTCACCCAGCGGCGCCCCTTGCGCAAACGCCTGACCGATATCGACCTGACGGCGGAACATCCGGTCTATGCCGAGCTTGCCGAGACAGGGGCCACCGACTTTCTGGCCATCCCGCTGGAGCATGGCAACGGATCGGTTCAGGGCACCAGTTACACCTCGAACGCGGCGGCGGGGTTTTCGGACCAGCATGTCCGGTACATCGAAGACACACGCTACGCGCTTGCCGCTGCCCTGGAGCCCATCGCGATGCGTCAGTCGCAAAAGAGCCTGCTGCAAACTTATCTGGGTCATGGCCCTGCCGAGGAAATCGGTCAGGGGCATATCAAACGCGGGGAACACAAGACCGTCACCGCTGCCATCCTGTTCGCCGATCTGCGCGGCTTCACCGAAAAGGCCCAAACCTGGCCCGAGGCTGACTTGCTTGCCATGATGGGAGAGTATTTCGAGATGGTCGTGTCCCCCATTCAGGATCAGGGCGGCGATGTGCTCAAGTTCATGGGCGACGGCATTCTGGCCGTTTTTGATGTGGATGACAGTGCCCAGACCTCTTGCTTGGCGGCGGTTCGGGCGGCGCACCAAGCCTTGGCCAACCTGCGCACCTACAACGACACCGCCGCAGACAAAGGCCTGGAGGCCATAGAATTCGTAATCGGCATTGATTTCGGCGAGGTCACCTATGGCAACATCGGCAGCCCCGACCGCCTGGATTTCACTGTCGTCGGTCAGGCCGTGAACGTGGCCAGCCGCGTTCAGGACCTGTGTAAACTGCTGGGCGAAAAGGTGCTCGTAACCCAGAGCGTCGCGCAGCATATGACCGATGACGCCCAGTCCGTCGGCCGCCATTCCATCCGAGGCCTGCGCGCCGATATTGAAGTGTTCAAAGTCTTATCAAACTATTGGTGATTTCATCGGTCTGCTGAAAACGCTTGGTTCAGCCGTATCGGTGACGACATACTGTCCGAGCCAGATCGCCGAACGCATCGCGCAACCGGCTTGTGTTTCTTCGGAATGTTATGATATCACGTTGCAAATCAAAGGACCAACCGCCCAGAAAAAGCGAGATATCCCCCAGCCATGACCGATACCCGTCTTCCCGTTACCGTCCTGTCCGGCTTTCTTGGGGCTGGTAAAACCACCCTTTTGAACCGCGTTCTGAACAACCGCGAAGGTCGGCGCGTTGCCGTCATCGTCAATGACATGTCCGAAGTGAATATCGACGCCGACCTCGTGCGCGCGGAAACCGAGCTTAGCCGCACCGACGAGACGCTGGTGGAAATGTCCAATGGCTGCATCTGCTGCACCCTGCGCGATGATCTGCTGGCCGAAGTGCGGCGGCTGGCTGCGGAAGGGCGGTTCGACTATCTGCTGATCGAATCCACCGGCATCTCGGAACCTTTGCCTGTCGCCGCGACCTTTGATTTTCGGGACGAAGACGGCAACAGCCTGTCAGATGTCGCCCGTCTGGACACGATGGTGACCGTTGTGGATGCGGTAAATCTGCTCAAGGACTTTTCCAGCCATGATTTCCTGCGCGACCGGGGCGAAACTCTGGGGGCCGAGGATGAGCGAACCCTGGTCCACCTTCTGACGGATCAGATCGAATTTGCCGATGTGGTCATTCTCAACAAGGTCGGTGATGCGGGGTCGGAACGCACCGATGCCGCGCGCAAGATCATCCGCAGCCTGAACGCGGATGCCCGGATCATCGAAACCAACCATTCGCAGGTCGCCAGCGACGCCATTCTAAACACCAGCCTCTTTGACTTCGAAAAAGCGCACCAGCATCCAATGTGGGCGAAAGAGCTTTACGGTTTTGCAGACCACGTTCCGGAAACCGAAGAATACGGTGTCTCGTCTTTTGTGTACCGCGCCCGCCAGCCCTTTGAGCCCGAGAAGATTCTGGCCCTTTTGAACGGCGACCTGCCCGGTGTGATCCGGGCCAAAGGGCATTTCTGGATCGCAACACGGCCGCAATGGGTTGCAGAATTCTCATTGGCCGGGGCGCTGTCGAGCGTCCAGCCGATCGGAACCTGGTGGGCCTCGGTCCCCGAAACGCGATGGCCGGAACACCCTTCGGTGCTGAGCTACATCAAACAGCACTGGTCCGAGCCCTGGGGTGACCGAAGGCAGGAACTGGTCTTTATCGGCGCAGGCATTGACTGGCCGCGACTGAGATCGCGGCTGGATGACTGTTTGCTGCCAAAGACCGTCGCGTCCGGCCCCGACACATTGCCGACGGACTTGCCGGATCCGTTCCCGCTGTGGCGCAGGGTGGAGGACGCCGCATGAGCTATGTTCGCACAGAAATCAAAAACGCCGCCGTCGGTGTTGGCATTGCCGACACGCCCGAAGGGTTGGCCCGGATCGGAATGCCCGGATGCGCTGCTGCAATCTGGCGACGCCAGATCGGTTCGGCTTTTCAGGCATGGATCAATGCGCTCGACCCGGCACACCTGCCCAAAGGGCGTCTGATCCTGCGTCCAACGGCCGTGCCCGAGGCGGTTCAGCATCTGTACGAGATCGCAGCCATGGAAAACACAACCCACCGGAGCTGGCTGGAAAACGATATCGCCGATCTGGCGACCCGGTTTGCCGATATCATGCGAGCGCCCTATCTGCGGCTTCGTCTGGACCCGATCAGCACGAACGCCTGCCGGAAATTCCACATCGACGCGATCCACGCACGCCTGATCTGCACCTATCGGGGCACCGGCACGCAATACGGAATATCGCGTGATGGTCAGGAGCCAAAACGGGTCTTCACCCTCGCCACCGGAGCCCCGATGATCATGCGCGGCACGCTTTGGCCGCAAACCCCATCACCCGGCCTGTTGCACCGTTCACCGCCTATCGCGGGCACTGGCGAAACGCGTCTGGTCCTTGTGCTTGACCCTGTTTTCGATCTGGATGAGGTCGACTAGCGGGCCTTGCTGCGCGAAGCTACCGTATTTTCCAGCCGTCAATCAGCCCGACCGCCGCCTCGGCGTAGCTTTGCGGAAACTGGTCCGTGGTTCGGGCTTTCATGATCGTATGAAGGCCCAGCAAAAGGCCGATCAGCACCCGTGCGGCCTCATCCGGGTCAACCTCGGACCGGATGGCCCCGTCTGTCTTGGCCCGGTTTAGTATCGCCGCGAACCGCCCCTCCAGCGTGGTCAGGTAGCGCTCGATCCGCGCGTTGACCTCGGGGTCAGAGCGGTCGAATGAACTGATCGAGTTAAAGGCAAGGCACCCCGCATCTTCGATCTTTGGCATCCGCTCGGCCGAGGCGATGCCCCGGAACCAACCGGCCAGATCATCCAGCGAATAGGTTTCGGGATCAGGGAAATACCGGGCCTCGGCGTTTTCCAGATAAGTGTCCAGCGTCTTTAGGAAAAACTTCTCTTTCCCCCCATAGGTGGTTTGCAGCGTGAACCGGGTGAGCCCCGTCTCGTGCTCAAGCTCTCGCGTGCTGGCACCGTGATATCCCCGCCGCCAAAACAGGTCCAGCGCCCCTGCCACTGCACTGTCGTGATCCGTCTTGCGTTTGCGCGCCACAGATTTCTCCTTGCTTTTTCTATCCATGTGGATAGTAATCAGTTCCTATCCACATGGATAGCATTGCGGACGCGCGGCAGCAAATGCCGTGTGGCCCACCTGAACCGGAGACCTGACATGACCGCCATCAACCCGACGCC
>NZ_JBQFOW010000032.1:0-8784 GCF_056533855.1 Ruegeria sp. F11
GTCGCAATGATCAGCGCCCTTGTGACGTTTTCGATCTGCACAGGCGCTGCGGCGGCCCAAACCGTTCCAGAGCCGTCCGACTATCGCATGGATCATTACCGGGCACCGGTGCCGGACCGGATTACCGGCGGCATCACCATAGGCCCGGAAGAGGCGCACGCGCTGTGGCAGGACAAGAGCGCCGCTTTCATTGACGTGCTCCCCCAGGCACCCAAGCCCGCCAATCTGCCCAAGGGCACGATCTGGCGCGACAAGCCGCGCAACAGCATTCCCGGCGCGGTCTGGCTGCCCAATGTGGGCTACGGTGCCATTGCCGATGTCACCGCCGATTACTTTCGCAGCGGGCTCGAAACCGCCACCTCGAATGACGCCGAACAGGCCGTTGTTTTCTTCTGCCTCGAAGATTGCTGGATGAGCTGGAATGCCGCCCGGCGTGCTATCGAGTGGGGCTATTCCAACGTCTATTGGTTTCCCGAAGGCACCGATGGCTGGGCGCTCTGGGACTATCCGACGGAACGTGTCAAACCGGCCCCCGGTCAGCCCGTGACCGGCGACGGGTAAGCTAGAAGCCCGCCAGTTTCTTATGCAGATGGCTAACCGTGCCGTCAGTATCCGTCATGGTCACATCAACCGCCTGCGCGCGGCTGGGGACTGAAATGCCGACTCTTGGATTCTCGGACAGGGAAATCGAGCCGGTCATTTGAATGTAACCTGCACCGTCAAGGTCGATATCCACGGTTTCCACGTAACGCATCGGGATGAACAGCAGCGAAATCTGATCCATCTGCATCCCGGAATGCGACGGGTGGTCGATGTTCAGATCCATCTTGTTCGCACGACCCGTACCCAGTTGGGACAACCGGGTCAGCGTGTTTAGCGCCGGAACGCGACCGACCAGTTCGGCCTCCATCGTTCCCAGGTTTTCAAGGGCCAGTTTCGGGTCGGTTCCCGGTGGCGCGGCACATGCGCCGAGGCCGGAGGTTTTGACATAGGTCTCTGAAACCCACAGGCGTCCGTCCGTCGTTTCCGCGATCACATGCATGGGCGTGGGCCCGTTCACGCGCATGGTCACATCGAAATAGAAGCTGGGCAGCGGTTCCTCCAGTTCGAACACGGCGGAAACCGGCATCGGGTTTTCATCCAGCACCAACGTCACTTTTGCGACTTCGGTTCCCTGTGGCGCAACCACCTGCGCGGCCAGTTCCGCCCGCGCATCGTCAGGGGTCCGATAGGGGGCATCAATCGCGATCAAGGCGTCCCCGTTTTGCATGGGGCGATCGCCATAAAGCAGCGCACGCACGTTTTCCCAGGCTTCGCCAGCCGCCATGGCCGGAGCCGCTGACACCCAGATCAAAGCTGCCACCAGATGAGAAGTCTTCATTGCATTCCTCCTCCCAGAAACGTGCCGAAGGCGCGCGGGCCGTCACAGGTTTCCAAAGTTTCTACCACAGTCAGAGCCTTCGGGTCCACGATGCTGACCGTGTTGTCGAACCAGTTTGCGACAACCAGCAGGTCCTGTTCTGCGGTTGCGTCGATGCCTTCGGGGTATTCCCCAACCTCGATCAGGGCCTCAGGTTCGAGGGTTTCTAGCGAAATCACACTGAGCGTATTGGCATATTGGTTTGTCACAAATGCCCAGCCTTGGGCAAAAGCAATGCCGTAAGGGCGTTCGCCGACCGGAACGGTTGCCGTGACGGCTGCAGCATCGAGGTTGATAACGCTGACATCATTGCTTCCGACATTGCCGACAAACAGCCGCCCGTCCGGCGCGAAGCGCAGTCCAAAGGGGCGTATGCCAACCGGAATCTGGAGCAAGGGTTGCAGGGTTTCGGCGTCAAATACCGAGACCTGATTGGCGTCCTTGTCCGCCGACGCCACAAATCGCCCGTCATCCGATACCGCAATGCCTGCCGGTGCCAGCCCGGTCGGCAGGTCGGCCTGAACCGACAGGGTTTCGCTGTCCAGAACCCAGATTCGGGCATTGTACCAATCGCTCACAAACACCCGCCTGCGCTGCGGGTCCAGTGCGATCCCGATCGGACCGCCGTCCAGCGTGGCCTGGGCAATCGTTTCCCCCGTCTCTGCCGAAATGCGCCGCACGTGTTTGCTGTCGGGGGAGACTGTGAACACAACGCCATCTTGCCCCACCGCCACGCCAGCGGGTTTGCCGGGCAGGGGCCAGCGGGCGGTTTCGCGCATGTCCGCAAGCTCGATCCGGCTGAGTTCTTCGCCATTCTGACAGGTGACAAAGGCCGTTTCAGCCGAACCGGGATCAGCAAACAGCGACATCAGCAGGATCAGGCCGCAATCAGCTCGCGGCACCGAAACGCTCGACCAGTGCATCCAAACCTGCCTGATACACACCGGTCACAGCCGCAATCGCGGCTTCGTCGTTCAGTTCGGGAGGCGGATCATTGTTCGGATAGCCGCGATAGAACGCACCGCGCCATTCGACAATCGACCCGCCCCCATCGCGTGGCTTGACCGTCAGGTGAGACGAGTAGTTAGTGACAGGCAGAACCTCGACCGCGACCTCGGTGATCCGGTAGGAATAGCTCATCTTCTCGTCGCTGAACTTATACAGGACCTCGGCAATGGTCGGCCCGCCCTCTTGCCCAAGGGTCAGCAGGCGGGTGGCGTCGATTGCATTGCCGCCATTTCCTTCGGTCGAGAAAACCGCAGGGTGCCAGGACATGTCGTCGAAATTGCCGATGGCGGCCCAGACCTCGTCCGGTGGGGCGGCGACTTCGGTGGTCAGGGTGACTTTTTGCCGGGTCGGGCCGTGGGCCCAGACAACGGCCGGAACCACAGCGGCGGCGGTTGCCGCAAGAAAGGTTCGTCGCTTCATTCGGTATCCTCCCTAGCTGCGCCGATGGCTGGCCCAGGCGGGTTGCACTGCCAGCGCGGATCGGCACGCGACCAGACCCGCTCTGTCCTTCCCGAACACCTGCCACATTGACGGGCACGGCGGGAAACAGAAGCAAGTTCAATCGCATACGTGCATTCTTATAAAATAAGAATCGAGGTTAATGATGAAGCTGATAGGCTTGAGATCACAACACGGCCAAAAGTATTGGTTCCGTTTTACAGCGCATTGCGCTGAAGAATAAGAGCCTGCCAAAACACCTGGCAGGGACCGGGAGGACATCTTGAACATGAACGCGCTGCCGCTTTTTGCGGCACTCTTTTGGTGTGTTTCTGCGATAGACGCAGTGGCGATTGATGTGAAAGCAGCGGTCCTGAGGATTGACTATCCCAGCCTGCTGCCGATCTCTCGCTACGATTTGAAACCCGATGATCTGGGCTTTGCAGGTGCATTGCTTGGAACCGAAGATAACAGCACCACAGGTGGCTTTCTGGGCCACACATACGAAACAACCACGGTGGCCACTCAGCCCGAACAGGCCGATGAAGCGATGGATCAGATTCTGGCCGATGGGGCCAGGCTGATCATCCTTCTGGCCGATGCGCCGGATGTCTTGCGCCTGACGGACAAGGCGGCCGAGGCCGGTGCGCTTGTGTTCAACGCCTCGGCCCCGGATGTCGATCTGCGGGATGCAAACTGTCGTGGCAACCTGCTGCATATCGCGCCGTCGCGGGCGATGAAGGCGGACGCGGTGGCGCAGTTTGCGGTCTGGAAGAAATGGGGCGATTGGTTCCTGCTGGCAGGGTCGAACCCCGACGATACGAAGCTGGCCGATGCCTATCGCCGCGCCGCCACCAAGTTCGGCGCCAAGCTCGTCGAGGATCGTGTTTTTGAAGATACCGGCGGCTCTCGTCGTACGGATTCGGGGCATGTTCTGGTGCAGCGGCAATTGCCTTTGGACACACAGGACGTTCGGGACCACGACGTGGTAATCGCTGCGGATGAAAGCGACTATTTCGGGCGCTATCTGTCCTATCACCTCTGGACCCCGCGCCCGGTGATGGGGTCGGGCGGTCTGCGCCCGGTGACGATCCATGGCGCGCACGAGGCCTGGGGTGCCACGCAGTTTCAGACCCGTTTCGAAGACCTGACCGGTCGCTATGTGCGGCCCGAGGATTACAATGTCTGGCTTGCCCTGCGCGTCATCGGCGAAGCGATTACACGCGCCAATACGGCTGAACCCGACGGGGTACGGGACTATGCCCTGTCGGATGAGTTCGAACTGGCGGCGTTCAAGGGCCAGAAGGTGACCTTTCGCGACTGGAACGGGCAACTGCGCCAACCGATCCTTCTGTATGACGGCTCGATCACCGTCAGCGTCAGCCCGCAAGACGGGTTCCTGCATCAGACATCACCGCTCGACACGATGGGATTGGACCGCCCGGAATCCAACTGTCAGGCATTTGAGTAACCGGAGGACTTGATGAAACGATTATTGCTGACCGCTGCTCTTGCCGCCCTGACCGCAGGCCCCGCGCTGGCCGGTAAGGCCTTTGTGTCGAACGAGCGGGGCAACACCATCACCGTGGTCGATACCGAGACATGGGAGGTGTTGACCGAGTTTCCCGGCGGCAACCGCCCGCGCGGCATCACTGTCAGCCCGGATGGCCAAAAGCTGTATGTCTGCGCCTCGGATGACAACATCATCCGGGTTTTTGACACCACGACCTACGAAGAACTGCCCAGCCTGCCCTCGGGCCCGGACCCGGAACTGTTCATTCTCGAACCCTCGGGCAAACGGCTTTACATCGCCAACGAAGACGACAATCTGGTGACGGTCACAGACACCGAAACCCGCACAATTCTGGCCGAGGTTCCGGTTGGGGTCGAGCCCGAAGGCATGGGGATGAGCCCGGATGCCAAATTTGTGGTCAACACGTCCGAGACCACCAATATGGCCCATTTCATCTCGACCGAGGACTATACGATCAAGCACAACGTGCTGGTCGATCAACGCCCGCGCTATGCGCAATATACGGCAGACGGGACGCGGCTGTTCGTGACCTCGGAAATCGGCGGTACGGTGTCGGTGATGGACATTGCCGAAGACGGCACCCCCACGGTTGTCGGCAAGATCGGGTTCGAAGTACCCGGCGTTCAGCCCGAATGGCTGCAACCTGTGGGGGCGAAAGTCACCTCGGATGGCACGCGTCTGTTCGTTGCCCTTGGACCGGCAAACCGGGTTGCGGTGGTGGATGCGCAAAGCCTTGAGGTGCTGGATTACATCCTTGTGGGGCAGCGTGTCTGGCAGTTGGATTTCACGCCGGATGAAAAATATCTGCTGACCACAAACGGCAATTCCAACGACATCACGATCATCGACGTGGCTGCAGAAAAGGCCATCAAATCGGTTCAGGTTGGTCAGCAGCCCTGGGGCGTGGTGACAATCGACTAAGGTTCTGGGAGGGACGGGAATGAAAAAACTAGCAATCGCAGCGATGGTTGCAATGTTGGGCGGGCCGGTGGCTGCAGCCCCGCTCTGCGACGACCTTGGGTTCGCCGGGCTCTTGGCCAAGTGCAATCGTGGCGACAC
This sequence comes from Ruegeria sp. F11, assembly GCF_056533855.1. Lineage (NCBI taxonomy): Bacteria > Pseudomonadati > Pseudomonadota > Alphaproteobacteria > Rhodobacterales > Roseobacteraceae > Ruegeria > Ruegeria sp. F11. The sequence continues at coordinate 5,460 of NZ_JBQFOW010000032.1, forward strand.
CATCAAGCTGACGCTGGCCTCGGGCCAACCCCTGGGCGAGGATGTGGTGCTGCAATCCGGTGCCTATTACAAGCTTGAGATCACGGCAGACGGCTCGGCGGAACTGGCAATCGAGGGGCCATCCTTCTTTCGGGCAATCTGGATGAACGAGATTGTCATAAACAAGATCGAAATCCGCCCCATGGCCGTGGACAGTATCGAGTTTGACAAGGCAGGCGTCGCCGAACTGTCCTTCATCGCCATCAAGCCCGGCAGCCATGAAATACGTATCCCCGGTTCCACCGGAGACTCGCAACGCATCACGGTCAGCATTCAATAACGAAAGGACAGAGGATGAAGAAACTTGGCATAGTGGTATTCGCAGGTGTTCTGGCGGCTCCGGCGTTGGCAGATGAGTTGGATGCCGAAACTGTAAGCAAGATCGAAGCCTATCTGGCGTCGATTGAATGTCAGATGGACCCCGATGACATCGAGGTCGAGGATGACGGCTACGATCTGGATGATGTGATCTGCAAGGGCGGCAATCAGTTCGACATCAAGCTGGACAAGGATCTGAACGAGGTCAGCCGCAGGGCTGAGTAACGCGAGGACGGGATGACAAAGCTGTTCGCGACCTGCGCTGCGCTTGTTCTGATGGCGGGGGCGGCCTTGGCCGAAACCCTGCCGACCATTCGCGCCGCTGTCCTGAAAATCGGCACCGTGAATTGGGAGCTTGAGACCATCCGGCAAAATGGTCTGGACAGGAAACACGGTTTTATCCTCGACGTGCAGCCCTTTGCCGACAATGGCGCGACCCGTATCGCCGTAGAAGGGGGGGAGGCTGATCTGGCCGTGGCAGACTGGATCTGGGTGGCCCGGCAACGGGCTGCTGGCAAGGATTATGTGTTCATCCCCTATTCGAAAGCCGTCGGCGGTGTGGTCGTGCCCGCCGACAGCCCTGCGCGCACTCTCAAGGATCTGTCCGGGGGCAAGATCGGAATTGCCGGTGGGCCGCTGGATAAATCCTGGCTGATCCTGCGCGCCTATGCGGCACAGGAATACGGCATGGACCTGAAAGCCGACACCGAACAGGTCTTTGGTGCGCCGCCGCTGATCTTCAAATCCGCACTTGGCGGCGACTATGCCGGCGCGATCAACTTCTGGCATTTTCTGGCCAAGATGAAAGCGTCTGGCATGCGGGAACTGATTTCCGTTGAAGACGCGGGGCAGGCGCTTGGTCTGGATACCGATACGCCTTTGCTGGGGTATTATCTGAAGGAAAGCTTCCTGGCAGATCATCCCGATCTGGCGCAAAACCTGTTTTCAGCCAGCCGCGAGGCCAAGGATTTGCTCGCAACCTCTCCTGACGCGTGGGAGGTGATCAGGCCGCGCATGAACGCCAAATCGGATGCACAATTCGAACAGCTGAAATCCGACTGGATTGCGGGCATCCCGAACCGGGGCCCGGTGGACACCGAAGCGGCCAACAGCATGCTGGCATTGATGGCCGAACTGGGCGGTCCTGAACTGGTGGGTGACGCCACTGCGGTACCGCAGGGTCTATTTGCGAACGTGGACTAGCCGTCAATGCCGGACCCGCGCCTCACGCCGCTGCTGTCTATCGGGTGTCTGATACTGCTTTGGGTGGTCGCCGCGTTTCTGACCGCAGACCCGCAAATCCTGCCCCAACCCTGGGATCTGATCCCCCGGTTCCAACAGGAGCTGGGCACCGGAGAGTTGCAGCGCAGTATCGGGGCGACCCTGCTGCGGGTGATCTGGGCCTTTGCGCTGGCCATGGCATTGGGCGGCCTCATAGGCCTGTCCATGGGCCGGTCGCCCGCCGTCAACCGCTGGTTGGACCCATGGCTGGTGATTTTTCTGAACCTGCCCGCGCTGGTTCTGATCGTGCTGTGTTACCTGTGGATCGGCTTGACCGAGGCCGCCGCGATCACGGCAGTGACGCTGAACAAAATTCCCAATGTCGCGACCATCCTGCGCGAAGGCGGCCGAGCGCTGAACCCGGACCTCGACGCGATGGCGCAGGTCTACCGGGTGCCGCGGTGGACACGTCTGCGGCATGTGATCCTGCCGCAGCTTGCGCCCTTCATCGCCGCCGCCGCCCGGTCCGGCCTGTCGCTGATCTGGAAAATCGTGCTGGTGGTCGAGTTTCTGGGGCGCTCATCCGGCGTCGGCTTTCAGATACACCTCTATTTTCAACTCTTCGATGTCGCGATGGTGCTGGTCTACGCGTTTTCCTTCATCGCGGTGATGTTGCTTGTGGAATGGCTGATCCTCCAACCGTGGGAACGCAGCGCCCGCAGGTGGAGAGCCGCATGATCCGCATCGATATCCGGCAGAAACGGTTCGGGTCAGACCCGGTTTTGGGGGCCATAACGTTCGAGATCAACGCGGGTGAGACGGTCGCCCTTATCGGTCCGTCCGGTATCGGCAAGACAACCTTGTTTCGCCTTGTGGCCGGTATTGATCCGGATTTCGACGGGCGGATTGAATGCCCTGACCAAACGGCAATCGTGTTTCAGGAACCCACTTTGCTGCCATGGCGCAGCGCATTGGACAATCTGACGATTATCCATCCCGATCTGTCCCGAACCGAGGCCGAGGCCGCGCTTGGCTCGGTTGGATTGAGCGACAAAGGTGACCTGTTTCCGGGTCAGTTGTCGCTGGGACAGCAGCGACGCCTGTCGCTGGCGCGGGCCTTTGCCGGTCAGCCAGAGCTGCTGATCATGGACGAACCCTTTGTTTCGCTGGATGCCGAAACAGCCGACGCGATGCTGACGCTGACCGAAGAACTGATGGCGCGGCACCGCCCGGCGACGCTATTCGTCACCCATTCAGGGACCGAGGCGGAGCGGCTTGCAGATCGGGTCCTTAAGTTGAAAGCCACCCCGCAAGGTGCAGTTTTGGCCTAGCGGATCACTCGGTTGTTTCGGCCACCGCACCGGGTGCCACGCGATAGACGAACGGCGCATCAACGCTGGCCGCGTGCTGGTTGGCCTGATCCTGCAGCGCCTGATGATGCGGAGATTTGACACAGACCGGATCGGTTGCGCTGGCATCCCCGACCAGGGCCATGGCCTGACAGCGGCACCCCCCGAAGTCGATGGTTTTGCGATCGCAGCTTTGGCAGGGTTCCGGCATCCAGTCGGTGCCCCGATAGGCGTTGAACGCCGCGCTGTGATACCAGATGTCCGACAGCGGCTTGTCCTGCACCCGGTCGAAAGACAAATGCGGGATGGATTGGGCCGCGTGGCAGGGCAGCACCTGCCCATCAGGCGTCACGTTCAGACCGCTCGTTCCCCAGCCTCCCATGCAGGGTTTCGGGAAA
>NZ_JBQFOW010000033.1:0-6359 GCF_056533855.1 Ruegeria sp. F11
TGTCATTGGGTGGCTCCTTTCCCAGCAGTCGATAACAACTGCACTTTGGCACGTTCGATACCGGTGGAGCAGGAGCCATCCACCTCATCCGGTTTGGGCCGCTAGTACTGGTAAGTCCTTTTCGGGTCGTTACGCTTACCAAGTTGTCTTCTGCCGACTTGCGGGCCACGTGTAGTATCGTAAGTTAAGCGCCAGCATCAGAGAGGGCATGGAATGAGCTGGACGGAATATCTCGATACACACCAATCGCGCTTTGTCGAAGAGCTGTGTGACTTCATTCGTATACCGTCGGTTTCAGCCAAACCCGAAAACGCAGGCGATGTTCAAAAAGCCGGGCAGTGGGTCGTTGATCGGCTGGTTGCGGCGGGAATGGAAAACGTTCAGATGATGGAGACAGCAGGCCACCCGGTGGTCTGTGCCGATTGGCTGCATGCTGGACCCGATGCACCCACAATCCTGATCTATGGCCATTTTGACGTACAACCGGCCGAACCTTTTGATCTCTGGTCTTCGCCTCCGTTCGAGCCGACGATCCGCGGGGATCGGATTTACGGGCGTGGGGCGACAGACGATAAAGGTGCCATGCTAATCCCAATCCTTGCCGCCGAGGCTTTGCTGGTGGAGACTGGGAAATTGCCTGTCAATGTCCGGTTTTTCTTTGAAGGCCAGGAAGAGATCGGGTCCCCCGACCTTCCACCTTTTATCGAGGCAAATCTCGACCGGCTTCAGGCTGATATGATCTTCTCCGCCGATGGCAGCCAGTGGGATACCGAGACTCCACAACTGGTTTTGGGTCTGAAAGGGCTCACCTCGCTTGAGATCTCGGTTCAGGGCGCGAAATCTGATCTGCATTCCGGTATGCATGGCGGCGGTGTCGCAAACCCCGCGATGGCGCTGGCCCAGTTGCTGGCCAGCATGAAATCGACCGATGGTCTGATCACGGTGGATGGCTTCTACGACGATGTCGTAGAATTGACCGATGAAGATCGCGCGGCAATAGCACGGGTGCCCTGGGACGAGGCGGCCTATCTGGCCCAGACCGGAGCGCCAGCAACCTTGGGTGAGCCGGGATATTCCACACGTGAAAACCTGTGGGCACGTCCAACGCTTGAGGTGAACGGGCTGACCAGCGGTTGGCAAGGGGAAGGTACAAAGACCGTTTTGCCCGCGTTGGCCTCGGCCAAGATAACTTGCCGACTGGTCGCAAACCAAAATCCCGAAAAAGTCTTTGACCTGATCTCAGCCCATGTCGAAGCTCACTGCCCGCCTAGTGTGACGGCTCAGGTGTCTCGCAATCCTGGTCGCGCGGACCCTTTCCTAGTACCAGCCGGACACAACGCAACCGCAATCGCGGGGCAGGTCCTCGAAGAGGTTTATGGCAAACCCGCGTACAAAACCCGTGTTGGAGGCTCGATCCCTGTGATGTCGACCTTACTTGACGAGCTAGGTTTGCATGCCGTTATGTTTGCGTTTGGGCATGAAGATGAAAACCAACATGCCCCGGACGAGTTCTTCCGTCTGCCAACCTTCCGGCGCGGCCAAACAGCCTATGCTCGGTTGATGGAACGTTTGGGTGAATAGGCTTCCGCAGCCTCGGTTCACCCATTTTCACAAGCTTCCGACATCACGGCATGGGTGCGGTCAGTGACATACCGCACCTCTGGAAGAAATTGGTCTTCATGATGCGTGACCAGCCACTGATCATGTTCCAGATCATCAATCAAAGGTGAGACTGCTTTAAGACACCGGCAGCGGGTTTCCGAATATGAGCTGTTTAAGCCTATGCTCTATGACTGTCAGAAACTGATGAAACCCTGCGGCACGATCCGAAATGACTCGGAGTTTGTGGGCTCCAACTCAAAGGTGATTGTTGGACCTATTCTGTCGCACAGAGTCGAAACCGAGCGGTTGCACGCATTGATCTATCTACGCTTTACAAAGCGGGATATGAAAACGTTATGGCTCTCTATCATCCTTCGCCGCCTCTGCTTTCCGGGTTTTTGCCCGAAGAAGATGGCCACTCTGTGTTTTGGCAGACGTTCGGTAACGAAAATGCGCCAGCTATCGTGTTGCTGCACGGAGGGCCCGGGGGCGGCACGCGACCGCAAATGGTTCAGTTGTTCGATCCGGAACTTTGGCACATTGTCACAATCGACCAAAGGGGGGCAGGGCGATCGACACCGCATGCGGGCGACAGCGTGGACGCCCTCAATGCGAATACAACAAAACACTTGATCCACGATCTAGAGCGTCTGCGCATCCGTTTGAGGCTGGCGAATTGGTGCATCTATGGTGCTTCATGGGGTACCACGCTGGCGGTGGCTTATGCGCTTGAGCATCTGGAGCGGGTAAACGGTCTGATCCTGGCTGCAGTTGCAATGACATCGCGCGAAGATCTCGACTTTCTTTATTTTGGCGCTCGTCGCTTTTTGCCAGAAGCACATGAAGAGTTCCACGCGCTGGTACCAGACGCCCGAGACGGAATTGAAATTGCGGCAGGCTATAACGATCTTCTCGTGGGTGAAGATGCAGGTTTGCGATCCGCTGCTGCGTTTGCGTGGTGCAAATGGGAAGCCGCCGTAGTAAGCTTGGACCCGCGGGTAGAACGCAATCCATCTTATGAAGACGAACGCTTTCGGCTCGGTTTTGCAAGGATCGTCACACATTACTTTCAAAATCTTGCCTGGCTTGACATGCCGCTGTTGGAACAGGCCCACAAACTTGCCGAACTGAAGATACAACTTATACACAGTCGGCTCGACCTCTCGGCTCCGTTTTGGACACCTTGGCGTCTGCATAAGGCCCTGCTCCGATCGGAACTTGTCGTTGTTGCGGGTGGATTGCACGGAACGCTCTATGGCCCCCTTGCCGACGCCATCATCGCCGCAGCGAACAAAATGCAGCAGTCGCAATAGCTCGCCATCAGGGCAATGACAGATTTCCACTTTCGTCCCGGACGCATTAAAGTGAGGGTGTTTTTTCTGTCTTCTCAGTCAGCGACAGGGCTAGATAGACAGAAATAGCGTTAAGTACGGCCAACACGGTTAATGGGATAAGAACGCTTTGGATTTGCGCCACCAGGCCAAGCACCGCGGCGAAAATGATCCCGCCGATACCAGCCGCCGCGTCCGAGAGCGCGACCATATAGGGGCGATTGCTGTCAGACGACATCGAAAGCAGGTACAAGTACCGGCCTTCAGTTTCTCCTCCGATCCCAAAGGACAGAAAAAAGATCGTTGCGGCATAAACCCAAGGATTGCTTGCCAGACCGAACAGGTCAAACCCGATCGCCATAAGCGCGGAAAGGCACGCAATTAATGACGCACCGGCGATTGTGTATCGGATCGACTTGCGCACAACCCGCCGCCACAATACGGCACCAAGCGCGCGTCCAGCGCTTGTTGCCGTTACAAAGATGGTCAGTATGTGCGGAGTAGAAAGATGAAATGTCGCCGCATGAATAGTGTAGAATGGCGTGGCCAGTTCGACTGACAAAAAGAACAATCGCGCGACAAGGAAGCGGCGGAACCACGCATATTGCAGCGCCAGGGACCAACCACGCAAAACCTGATTGAAAAAAGACTCTTTTTCCTCTGGAACCTCTGGATCGCTAACCTCGTCCGGAGTTTTTGTAAGCACAAGTCGGAACATGCAAAAGCACGAAACCAAAAGTGCCAGCACACCCAACCAAAGCAAAACGCGATGACGCTCGAACGGAGTTTCTCCAACCATCAGCGCCCGTGTGGCCCACACAAGGGCGATTGCAATAATACAACTGAAGGCCAGTTGCGTGAAGACGATCTGCCCGCGCTCTTCTTCTTCGAGTTCCGCCCCATAGATGTGGTTGCTGCCCAAAGCCCAGATTCCGTAGCAGCTGCCCACGATCAAGGACACCAACACAAACAGCACCATGACGACCCCATCGGAAAGGGCTGCACCCGACAGGGCCAAGATGGCCAGGACTAAAGCAATGACGAGATTGGGAAGTATCATCGCTTTTTTGGAGCGATCCCCCACGCGCACATAAGGCGACATCATGGCTTCAGCGACAATCCGGGCACCTTTGACACATGGAAGTAGCAGCCCGGCGAGAAATTGCGGTGCCCCCAGCGCAAGATATAGAAACGGAAGCACAATGCTCGGGCTGGCAAGAATGTCGGACAAGGAATCAGCGATGCCACCCCAAAGCAGGTATGCGCGGTTCTTTTTTTGCGTCGAACCCGATTTCTTGCCTTCAGCACTCATTTCGTTGAACTTTTTGCCATAGACTGAGCCTCGATCTGCTGGCGTGCAGTGTCGTTGTTGATATCATCATAATCGTAGTTTTTGCGAACTTACCCGATGGAAGGAGTATCAACTAACATGAGTGTTGCAGACCTGTTTGACACCGCTATTGCTCGCCTCGAAGCGCAAGACAAAAAAGCGTTCAACCCGGAGTTCGGTGTTGGCGCATACCGGCATAAGGGCACAAGCTGCTTGTTTGGCGGCATGATCGAAGATGAGTTTTACGAATCCACAATGGATGCGCATGAAGATGAGTTGGGCAACTTCGTCGCCCGATCGCCTGTGCACAAGGCACCAGTGCTGGAAGCAATCCAGGCCTCCACCGGTGTAAGTCTACTTGATCGCCTGACGGTCGAAGACCTCCAAGCCATTCATGATATACACGAAGTGGAGTGGCAACCCGGGCAGTCTTTCAAGGCCCTTCTGCCACGCAAGATTTCAGCCAAGATATGGCGCACGGCCGCCACCAATTAGTTTCGGTGTTTCATTGTATCCTGTTCGAAGTAAATTTAGTTGATTGCAAATTTTGTACGCGCAGCGAACGGCAGGTTTGATGAGTCGCGCGGCAGCGGTTTGACTAATCAGTGAAGGGCCGGTTTGGGCCGTTGGACGTATCGTGGAAAACGGGGCAGGGGCTTGTGTTGCGTCTGCCCAGAGGTCTGCATCGAGCCCAAAAACCCGATGCTGAACCATTAACCAATGTCAGCTTTTGGATGAAAAGGCTTTCGGCAAGTCGAACTTCCAGAGAGGTGTCATGCAGGACCGCGCAGGTCGCTAGCCAACAACCTCTATTGTCGCGCTGGACCTTGCCAGCTTTGCCACATATGATTTCAGTACGCTGACGAACTGGTCGCAAGCATCGCTTGGTTCTGCATGAACCGGGAAAAGAAGCCCAAATGACATCCAGCGTTCAGGCGTGATCGGAACGGTTCGAATGCGGTCTTTGTCCACGTTGGCTGCCACAAGTTCATCCGCGATTGTGACGCCTCCTCCATCGGCGACCAGCGCACATGCCAAGGAAGAAGAGGCCACCTCACAGGTCTGTTTTGGGAGTACGCCTGCGGATCGAAACATGTCATCCAGTTGATCGCGAAGGAGCAATCCGTGCATCAGCCTGACAATTGGAACGTCTGCCAGATCGTCAATGGAAATCTCCTTTAGATTGGCAAGCGGATGGTCGATTGGAATTACTGCCTGTGCTCTTACACGAAGCAATAGCTCGGTTCGGATGTCTGGATGTTCAACGGGCAGCGCCCCAATGCCGACATCGTATTCGCGGCCCGCCAACCACTTTCCGGCTTCCCGACGAGCACGAACGTCCAGGCTGACATTAATATCAGGGTTTCCCCGCACATATTGACCAACAGCAGGAGACGCGAGCGCACGGGCGATGCGGGGCATTGCAACGATCCGGAGGCTTTGTGTGCGGCCTGCCCGGATCTCGGCAGCGATGCCGGGGATTTCGTCGAGATTGTCGAGAATACGCCCCGCTTCGCGATAAAAGGCAAGCCCCTCAGATGTTGCTGTAAGGTTGCGACCACTTCGATCAAAGAGATCAAGTCGCAACTCGCCTTCGAGGCCCGAGATCAATCGGCTCACTGCCGGTTGGGACAGGTGCAATATGTTCGCTGCCGCTGCGAGGGATCCTTCCGACAACGTCGCTCTAAACGCGCGTAGGGCTTTGATATTCATGTTCGTCACCGTCACTTGCATTTAGTGCAAGTAAACTAAACATATTTGCATTTTTCGCAATCCAGCGCGTCTGCTAAATGAAATCAGGAAAGAAAATAGGGAGAACTTCATGAAACGCAGAACGCTTATCTCTGCTGCTTTGGCAGGTTTCGCCGTTGTGGCAACGGCAACCGCCAGTTTCGCGGCCGATTGGCCCAAACGCCCGATCAACCTGATTGTACCCTATAAGGCCGGCGGTGGCACAGACGCTTATGCACGCGCCATTTCAGCCGCCGCCGAAGGCATTCTGGAGTGTTTGACGTCAGCGCCAATGGGACAGTTTAGGGTGATTTGATAAGAGAGGGTTTCTGGCACATCGTAACCACCGAGGAGTGGAGATGAGA
>NZ_JBQFOW010000034.1:0-3763 GCF_056533855.1 Ruegeria sp. F11
AAGTTGGTTGCGGGGAGAGGATTTGAACCTCTGACCTTCAGGTTATGAGCCTGACGAGCTACCGGACTGCTCCACCCCGCGACACTTTGGTGGGCCTACCGCCTATTCGGCTACTTGAGGCCGTGTAGTGTTCTTTTCATCGTATTAGAGAGGTGTTTTTTGGGCTTTTACTAGGTTTGGCGGTGACCTACTCTCCCGGGGCTTAAGCCCAAGTACCATTGGCGCGGCAGTGCTTAACTTCCGGGTTCGGGATGGGACCGGGTGTTTCACTTGCGCTATGACCACCAAACCGAGGAAAAGCCCATGTCGACTTTCTTGCTTTGCAAGAAAGCGACAGGTGGCAGGCAGCGTATTCGCGAAGCGAATGCGCGGTGCCACTCGGTTATTTAATCAACCAACATCGCGGCTTGGCGCTGCGACGTTATCCATTGTCAAGGTCGGTGTATGCTTTCGGCTTTGTCTTTCCATTACTGGATCAAATCAAGCCTATCGGGCGATTAGTACCGGTCAACTGAACGCATTACTGCGCTTACATCTCCGGCCTATTGACGTGGTGGTCTTCCACGGCCCTCAGGGAGACCTTGTTTTGAGGGGGGCTTCCCGCTTAGATGCCTTCAGCGGTTATCCTGTCCGATCATAGCTACCCAGCACTGCCGTTGGCACGACAACTGGTCCACCAGTGGATCGTTCACCCCGGTCCTCTCGTACTAGGGGCAACTCCTCTCAAGTCTCCTACACCCACGGCAGATAGGGACCGAACTGTCTCACGACGTTCTAAACCCAGCTCACGTACCTCTTTAAACGGCGAACAGCCGTACCCTTGGGACCTGCTCCAGCCCCAGGATGAGATGAGCCGACATCGAGGTGCCAAACACTGCCGTCGATATGGACTCTTGGGCAGTATCAGCCTGTTATCCCCGGCGTACCTTTTATCCGTTGAGCGATGGCCCTTCCACTCGGGACCACCGGATCACTATGGCCGTCTTTCGACTCTGCTCGACTTGTCAGTCTTGCAGTCAGGCTGGCTTCTGCCATTGCACTCAACGAGCGATTTCCGACCGCTCTGAGCCAACCTTCGCGCGCCTCCGTTACGCTTTAGGAGGCGACCGCCCCAGTCAAACTACCCGCCACGCAGGGTCCCGGATCCGGATAACGGACCGCGGTTAGACATCAAGAGTGCGAAGGGTGGTATCTCAAGGGAGGCTCCACGGATACTTGCGTTTCCGCTTCAAAGCCTACCACCTATCCTGCACATCACAATCCTGATGCCAGTGCGAAGCTGTAGTAAAGGTGCACGGGGTCTTTCCGTCTAACCGCGGGAAGCCTGCATCTTGACAGGCAATTCAATTTCGCTGAGTCGATGTTGGAGACAGCGGGGAAGTCGTTACGCCATTCGTGCAGGTCGGAACTTACCCGACAAGGAATTTCGCTACCTTAGGACCGTTATAGTTACGGCCGCCGTTTACCTGGGCTTCAATTCAAGGCTCTCACCTCTCCTTTTAACCTTCAGGCACCGGGCAGGCGTCAGACCCTATACGTCGTCTTGCGACTTCGCAGAGCCCTGTGTTTTTAATAAACAGTCGCCACCCCCTGGTTTGTGCCCCCAGCCCCTAGTTGCCTAGGAACCGGGCCTCCTTCTCGCGAACTTACGGAGGTATTTTGCCGAGTTCCTTCAACATCGTTCTCTCAAGCGCCTTGGTATGCTCTACCAGTCCACCTGTGTCGGTTTAGGGTACGGTCTCATGGAGGGCTATTTCCAGGAACCACTCAGCAGCCCAATCAATCCGATAAGATTGAACTACACCTGTGATCCGTCACATCCTCCTGGCCTAGGAATATTAACCTAGTTCCCATCGCCTACGCCTTTCGGCCTCGGCTTAGGGGCCGGCTTACCCTGCTCAGATTAGCTTTAAGCAGGAACCCTTGGACTTTCGGCGAGAGTGTCTCTCACACTCTTTGTCGCTACTCATGTCATCATTCTCACTAGTGATCTCTCCACGGGATCGCTCACGCGCCCGCTTCATCGAAAGAACCTATGTCTGCGCTACCGCCTATTCGGCTACTTGAGCGCGCTTACGCGCGCCGCATAACCGGCGGCAATATAGACAAGGTTCTATGTCACACTACGCTCTGCTACCGATGCTTACGCATCCCTAGACTTCGGCTCATGGCTTGAGCCCCGTTACATCTTCGCCGCAGGACAACTTATTTAGACCAGTGAGCTGTTACGCTATCTTTAAAGGATGGCTGCTTCTAAGCCAACCTCCTGGTTGTTTTGGTCGTCCCACCTGCTTTCCCACTTAGCCATGAATTGGGGGCCTTAGTCGTAGGTCAGGGTTGTTTCCCTCTCCACTACGGACGTTAGCATCCGCAGTGTGTCTGCCATCTAGTACTCCCGGGTATTCGGAGTTTGGTTAGGATCAGTAAGCCTGTGGGGCCCCATTACCCATCCAGTGCTCTACCCCCCGGGGTATTCGGATGACGCTCTACCTAAATAGATTTCGCAGAGAACCAGCTATCTCCGAGTTTGATTGGCCTTTCACCCCTAGGCACAGCTCATCCCGATCCTTTTCAACGGATGTGGGTTCGGTCCTCCAGTAAGTGTTACCTTACCTTCAACCTGGCCATGCCTAGATCACTCGGTTTCGGGTCTGATCCCACGAACTCATACGCCCTATTAAGACTCGCTTTCGCTACGCCTACACCTAACGGCTTAAGCTTGCTCGTGAGACCAAGTCGATGACCCATTATACAAAAGGTACGCCGTCAGATCTCGAGGATCCTCCGACTGATTGTAGGCGTTCGGTTTCAGGTACTGTTTCACTCCCCTCGTCGGGGTGCTTTTCACCTTTCCCTCACGGTACTGGTTCGCTATCGGTCAGCAAGGAGTACTTAGCCTTCGAAGGTGGTCCTCCGATCTTCAGACAGAATTTCACGTGTTCCGCCCTACTTAATACGTCCATCAAAGCTTCCTATACGGGGCTGTCACCCGCTATGGCCACGCTTCCCAACGTGTTCTAGTCACTTATCTGGCTCGGCTGGTCCCCGTTCGCTCGCCGCTACTAGGGGAGTATCAATTGATTTCCTTTCCTCCGGGTACTTAGATGTTTCAGTTCCCCGGGTTTGCTCTTAAAACCCTATGTATTCAGGTCTTAAGTACTTGGTTAAGCAACATATTGATTATCAGAGATAACAATATGAAGCTTTCAAGTGGGTTGCCCCATTCAGAGATCCATGGATCAAAGCTTATTCTCAGCTCCCCATGGCTTATCGCAGAGTATCACGTCTTTCATCGCCTCTTGCTGCCAAGGCATTCACCAAACGCCCTTCTCGCGCTTGATTTGATCCAGAAAAAGAAAGACACGACCTTTTTGTCCTACCGCCTATTCGGCTACTTGAGGACATGAACTCTTCCGGCCTTCGGCCTTCATAGTTCGGGGGTCGGATCGATCGAGACCGCCCAGCTGGTAACTAAAGGCAGTCATTCTTCTGAACCAAAAACATACATTTCCCGCCCCCGCCACTTGGACGAGGACAATTGAGCAACCCCATATGGTCTCCCAGCCGTGCAGCTGATCAACGCAGGTCGCTCGGGTTAGTATATTTGACTTGGACAACTCTGTTCGTTTCAGTCGCGATACGCACTAAAGGCCGGCTAGACCCAAACTGCGCCGCTCATCCGAAGATGAGAACGACCGAGATCAGCGCCACACTCGGCACGATCAAACAGTGTTGATTGATTTCTCTCTATACGATGTCAATT
>NZ_JBQFOW010000035.1:0-2684 GCF_056533855.1 Ruegeria sp. F11
GAATGAGGCCGAAACGGTCCGACAAGATCGCAGAGCGACGGGGAGACGCCAGATGAGTTCCGACACCCAATCCAACCGCCCGCTATCCGAAGAAGAGCTTCAAGATCTGGTGGCCTCGTCCGATGCGGGGGCGCGCAATCCGGCGGGCAATGTCGGGGTCTTCCTGGCCATCGTCGCAGTAATGTGGTCGGTCTTTCAGGTGGTGCTGGCCTCGCCGGTATCGAATATGCTGCTGCCGGGCAGCGTGGTGAACAACTCGCGCCAGATCCATCTGGCTTTTGCGATCTTTCTGGCCTTTGCGGCCTATCCGGCGCTGAAATCCAGCCCGCGCAACTACATCCCCGTTCAGGACTGGATCATGGGCGTGGTGGGTGCGGGGATCGCGCTTTACGGCTATATTTTCTATGAAAAACTGGTCGACAACGGCCTGCTGGCCGATGACGTGGACAAATGGGTGGCCCTTGGTGGCCTGCTGTTGTTGTTCGAGGCCGCGCGGCGCGCGCTTGGCCCGGCGATGGCGATCATTGCGACGATTTTCCTGGCCTATGTGTTCTTTGGCTCGTCCGACTGGGTGCCCGAGGTGATCCAGTGGAAAGGTGCCAGCCTGAAAAAGGCCATGAGCCATATGTGGATCACGTCCGAGGGTGTCTTTGGCATCGCTTTGGGCGTCTCGACCAAGTTCGTCTTCCTCTTCGTGCTGTTCGGCGCGCTTTTGGATAAGGCCGGGGCGGGCAATTACTTTATCAAGATGGCCTTTGGCGCGCTGGGGCATTTGCGCGGCGGCCCGGCCAAGGCGGCTGTGGTGGGCTCGGCGGCAACCGGGCTGATCTCGGGGTCTTCCATCGCCAACGTGGTGACCACCGGTACCTTTACCATTCCGCTGATGAAGCGGGTGGGCTTTTCCAGCGAACAGGCGGGCTCGGTCGAGGTCGCCTCATCCGTGAACGGTCAGATCATGCCGCCGGTGATGGGCGCTGCGGCCTTTTTGATGGTGGAATATGTGGGCATTTCCTATGTCGAGGTGATCACCCACGCCTTCCTGCCTGCCGCAATCTCTTACATCGCGCTGGTCTATATCGTGCACCTGGAAGCGGTGAAGCGGAACATGCCGACGCTGGGCAACCGCGTGGTCTCGATGGGCCGCACAATCGGCGGCATGGCGATCTTCTTCGTGGGCTTTGCCGGGCTGTGCTATGGCATCCAATACCCGATCAAGGCGGTGATTGCGCTGATGCCGGGGGCCTCGGGTCTGGTGCTGTCGGCGCTGGTTGTGGTGGCCTATCTGATCCTGCTGAAACTGGCCGCAGGGGTCGAGGATCTGGTTCCCGATGATCCCAACGCCAAAGAGGTCGAACTGCCGGTCATTGCCGAGATCTACAAGGCCGGACTGCATTACCTGCTGCCGATCATCGTGCTGGTCTACTTCCTGATGATCGAGCAGAAATCGCCGGGCCTGTCGGCCTTCTGGGCGACCTCGCTGCTGTTTGTGATCCTGCTGACGCAGAAGCCGCTCAAGTCGATCTTCCGGGGCGAAAGCGACACCGCCAACGCCTTCATGGCTGGCGTGGCTGACCTGTGGAACGGTCTGATCGACGGCGCGCGCAACATGATCGGCATCGCGCTGGCGACCGCCACCGCGGGCGTGATCGTGGGCACCGTGACGCTGACCGGCGTGGGTCAGGTGATGGCCGATCTGGTCGAGTTCCTGTCGGGCGGCAACCTGATCGCCATGCTGGCCTTGGTGGGTCTGCTGAGCCTGATCCTTGGCATGGGCCTGCCGACCACGGCAAACTATATCGTCGTCAGCTCGCTGATGGCCGGTGTGGTTGTTGAACTGGGCGCGCAGGACGGTCTGATCGTGCCGCTGATCGCGGTGCATCTGTTTGTGTTCTACTTCGGCATCATGGCCGATGTGACACCGCCTGTGGGTCTGGCGAGCTTTGCCGCTGCCGCCGTGTCGGGCGGCGACGCGATCAAGACGGGCTTTACCGCCTTCTTCTACAGCTTGCGCACCGTGGCGCTGCCCTTTGTGTTCATCTTCAACACGGATCTTCTGCTGATTGATGTGGGCTGGGTGCAGGGCATTCTGGTGGCTGTGTCCGCGACCATCGCCATCCTGATCTTCACCGCCGGCACCATGGGCTGGTTCCTGACCAAGAACCGCATCTATGAAAGCGTGGCGCTGATCCTGATCGCCTTCGCGCTGTTCCGCCCGGACTTCTTCATGAACCGGATCGCACCGCCCTTTGCGCAGATCGACCCCGCACAGCTGGAGCAAGCCGTGGGCGAGGCCGCCCCGGGCAGTTCCCTGCGCATCGAGGTCGCAGGCCCGGACTTTGACACCGGCAACATGACCGAAACCACGGTGGTGCTGACCATCGGGGATGAGGCGGACGGCGCGGCCCGCATCGACGCCCTGGGCCTGATCCCGCTGGAGGAAGACGGTCTGGTCAAGCTCGACGAGCCGCTGTTCGGAACCCCCGTCGCCGATGAGCTGTCGAACTTCGACTACTACGCCGACGAGCCCGTCCGCATCACCACCGTGCAGGCCCCGCAAAGCCAGCCGCCCAAGGAACTGATGTTCATCCCGGCGCTGCTGCTTCTGGGCCTCATCGCCTTCCTGCAAAAGGGCCGCGCCGCCCGCACCACCGACCAAGAGGTAACACCATGACCAAATCCGTCCT
>NZ_JBQFOW010000036.1:0-2311 GCF_056533855.1 Ruegeria sp. F11
CGCTTGTTCCCCAGCCTCCCATGCAGCGTTTCGGGAAAACCTCGTGATAGTCTGCGGGCACATAGTCGATCACAAGTGCGCCCTTCAGGGCCTGTCTGGCCTCATCAACCTGCTGCGTGACCACCTGCGCCTGCTCCCGTGTCGGCATCAGTGCATCCCGGTTCTTCAGCGCCCAGCCGTGAAACTGAACCGTCGCAACTTCGATCCTGCGCGCGCCCATCTCCTGCGCCATTTCAAGCGCTCGGGGCAATTGGTGGGCGTTGTGGCGATGCAGGACGAAGTTCAATGTCAGGGGGAACCCTATGTCCCTGATCCATTCGACGGCTTTCATCTTGCGGTCGAACCCGCCGCGATAGCCGCCCACTTTGTCTGCCATCGCGACATCGGTGCCTTGCAGAGACAGTTGGATATGGTCCAGCCCGGCGCGATCCAACTCGTTCATGCGGCGTTCTGTCAGCCCGATGGCCGAGGTGATCAGGTTGGTGTAAAGCCCGGCGTCCCGCGCCGCAGTCACCAATTCCACCAGATCGCGGCGCGACGCCGGTTCGCCACCGGACAGGTGCAATTGCAACACCCCCAACGCGGCGGCTTCCTGAAACACGCGCGCCCAGGTGTCCGTATCCATCTCGCTGTCCTGCTTGGCCATTTCGACCGGGTTGGAACAATACGGGCAGGACAGGGGACAGCGATGGGTCAGCTCGGCGAGCATGGCGATAGGGGGTGCAGTTTTAACCATTACGATACGTCCAGAAAACGCCGGGCGCGCAGGGCATCAAGGAAACCCGAACTGTCCTCGGCGATCTGATCCACCGGGGCATTGTATTTCTCGGACAACGCGGTTGTGATCTGTTCAAAGCTTCGCTGGCCGTCCACCTCGTTCAGAATGGCGTGTCCGATCTGATCCAGCGTCACGGCCCGTTCCGGGGCCAACAGCACCCAGTTTTCCCGCACCTTGTCGAAATGCAGGCGGACGCCACGGGGCAGGGTAGGGATGTCTGCGGCCTGCATCACGACGCCTGCCGCATCAGCAGCCCGGTGCCGGGCTGCCACGCACCGGGTGGGATACGCGCGGGTTCCACATACGCCCCCCAAAGGGCATCCAGTTGCGACCACAATATATCCGTCTTGAAGATCAGCGCCTTGGCCGCCGCGTCCTGTTTTTCGGCCGTATCCGCCTTGTCCAGAACCCAGGCCAGACCAAAGGCCACATCCTTGGGCGCTTCTTTCAGACGGTTCCGGAAATAGGACAGGGAACTGTCATCGGCGAAATCGTAGTGCTGCAGCAGACCTTCAATTCGGTTGGCGTGAATCTTGGGGGCAAACAACTCGGTTAACGAGGCGGCAACGGCCTCGAGCAGAGTTTTCTCGCGCACATAGCGAACATAGGCATCCACGGCGAATTTCGTCGCGGGCAAGACACCCTCGCACGAGGCGACATAGTCGGGATCAAGACCCACGGCCTCGGCCAGACGCAGCCAGCGCCTGATGCCGCCTTCGTTTTCTTCGGTGCCGTCGTGATCCTCGATCCGGGACCGCCATGCGCGCCGCAGCTTCGGATCCTCGACGCGGGACATGAAGGCGGCATCCTTCATCGGGATCGAGTGCTGATAGTAATACCGGTTGATCACCCAGGCGCGCACCTCGTCGGGCGTGCACTGCCCGCCGTGCAGGCGGTCATGAAACGGGTGCAGATCATGGTAGCGTTCCGCGCCAATCTGGCGCAGGCGGGCTTCGAAGTCTTCGCGGCTTTGGGTCATAAAGCGATCTCCATCCCATCCTGTCCAATTGTCCAGCCTGCGGCCTCGGCCGCCGCTTTTTCCGCGCTGTCGGGGCGCAGAACCGGATTGGTGTTGTTCATATGGACGAATATTTTCCGCCCGATCTTCATATCGGCAAAGCTGGCGATGGACCCATCGTCGCCATCCATCGACATGTGGCCCATGCGCTTGCCGGTTTTCTGACCCAAACCCGCGCGCACCATTTCATCATCCTGCCAGAGGGTTCCGTCAAAGAACAGTATATCTGCACCTTCGAGCGTGGCCCGCAGGTCCGGTGTCAATGCGGCACAGCCCGGAATGTAATAGGCGGTTTTGCCGCCCGCCTTCAGCGCGACACCGACGGTTTGTTCGCCCACCAGATCGGTCTGCACATGCTCACCTTCCAGGTACAAGGGCACCTTGCCGGGAACGGGGAACAGTGTTGCCTGCAAGCCGGGAACCATCTCAAACGGCTGGTTCAGAGAGATCGCTGTGCGATGGACAACTGACGCGTTCAACGCATCGCAAATCGGGTTCTGTGCGATCACTTCCTG
>NZ_JBQFOW010000038.1:0-1510 GCF_056533855.1 Ruegeria sp. F11
TGTCCGTCGTCAGGGATTATGGGACAGATGGCTGCCTGATCTAAGAGAGGGTGTGGCGCATCTGATTGTTTGATTATGCGGCGGATTTGCGGTGAAGCAAGCGTCGCGTTTCGATGGTCTTTCGTTTGATCCTTTCTCGTTGCTTTAGGATGGTCTCGCCGCGACCGAAGTAGACGTCGGCTGGGGTGAGGTTTTGCAGGCTTTCGTGGTAACGATGATGGTTGTAGTGCTCTACGAAGGCGTCGATCTGTTGCCTGAGGTCGCCCGGCAGATAGTAGTTTTCCAGCAGAATGCGGTTTTTCAGGGTCTGGTGCCAGCGCTCTATCTTGCCTTGGGTCTGTGGATGATACGGGGCACCGCGGACGTGATCCATCTGCTGGTCTTCGAGCCAATCAGCCAGTTCGCCAGAGACGTAACTTGAGCCATTGTCACTGAGCAGGCGCGGCTTGTGCAGCACCGTCGCCTGATCGCTGCCCGAAGCCTGCAGTGCCAGGTCGAGTGTATCGGTCACATCCTCTGCCTTCATCGTCGTACAGAGCTTCCAAGCGATGATGTACCGGCTGTAATCGTCGAGGATCGTGCTGAGATAGAACCAGCCCCAGCCGATCACCTTCAGGTATGTGAAGTCTGTCTGCCAGAGCTGGTTCGGTCGCATGGTCTTGTCGTTGAACTCATCGGCTGCTGACAAAACCACATAGGCCGGACTGGTGATCAGATCGTAGGACTTGAGGATGCGATAAACCGTCGATTCCGATACAAAGTACTGCTCCTGATCAGTGAACTTCACAGCCAACTCACGCGGTGACAGCTCACTTTCCTTTAGCGCCAAGTCCTTGACCTTCTCGCGCACCGGTTCGGGAATGCGGTTCCAGATGTGGGATGGCTTCGGGCTGCGATCCTCAAGTGCCTCGGGACCACCAGCCAAGTAACGATCATACCAGCGGTAGAACGTCGTCCTGGGAATTCCCAGCTTGTCCAACGTGCGCTTGGTCGGCAGGTGTGACCCTTCGACGAGCCGGATGATCTCCAGTTTCTCAGATGCTGGATACCTCATTCGTCGTCGTCCCCATCCGCGATCATGCTTTTTTTGAGCAACCGCAGTTCCAAAGCTTGTTCAGCCACGACTTCCTTCAAATCACGGGATTCCCGACGAAGGTCTTTGACTTCGGTCGAGGTCGCCGCCCGCGCCGTGTCACCCGCAAGACGCTTCTTCCCAGCCTCAAGGAACTCCTTGGACCAACTGTAATACAGGCTTTGGGCAATGCCTTCACGGCGGCACAGCTCCGCAATGCTGTCCTCGCCCTTAAGGCCATCCAGAACGATCCTGATCTTCTCTTCCGCTGAATACTGTTTACGTGTCGCGCGACGGATGTCCTTGACGATCTTCTCGCCGTGGCTCCGCTTGGTTCCGGGTTTCTGTCTCATCTCCACTCCTCGGTGGTTACGATGTGCCAGAAACCCTCTCTTATCAAATCACCCTAAACTGTCCCATTGGCGCTGACGTCAAACA
>NZ_JBQFOW010000039.1:0-1417 GCF_056533855.1 Ruegeria sp. F11
GGCGTTGATCCGCAACTTGCCGCCCGTGCCGCCGAAATGGAAGAATTCGGTATTCCGGCATTCAAACACAACGTGACAGGTGATGTGAACGACTTCGCCAATTTCGAACGCGCCCGCCGTGGCGTCGGACCGGACGCGGTGGTTGCGAAGGCTCAGCGCTTCGGGGACCAACAGGAACTGGCCGCACGGCGCGGCGTGGATGAAGTGGCGACAGAATTAAGCGATGGAGTCCGGGCGGATCAGTTCGATGCATCGCAGGCCGTAAGGGACCGGCTGCAGGGTCTGAGTGAGGCCGAGAAAGCCGCCGCACAGGCCGCGTACAGGGCAGCAGACGACGCTGGGGCGTCAGTGCCCCGAAATGTCGCTAAGGGCATTGTGCAACGCGTACAGAGCCGCTTGGCGGATGAAGAGATTGACCTGACCAGTGATATCTACGCGAACGCCCGTGCGTACATGTCCCGCCTGCAAAAGCGCGGAGACGGCGAAGGCGGGGTATCCCTGCGATTGATTGAGACATTCCGCAAGGACCTGACCGCCTCATTGTCCAAGGCAAAGCCAGAAGACAAGCGCGCCCTTTCCATCATCAAATCAGAGTACGACGCATGGGTTGATGATGTTGTCACTGCCAAGCTGTTCGACGGCAATGAGTCCGGGTTCGGGGATCTGAAAGAAGCCCGCAGGCTGTGGGCGCAATACTCCGCCAGGTATCGCGGGAAGGATGCAGGATCAAAGTTCCTTCAAGAAATGATGGACGCAGATGCCAGCCCGGATCAGGTCATGCGCTGGATGTTCGGGGCGTCGAAGCTTGGTAATGGCAGGATGAATGCGCCGCTTGCCGCGAAGCTGCGCAACACTCTCGGTAAGGACTCGGATGAGTGGAACTTGGTCCGTCAGGCCGCGTTTCGTCACTTGACACAAAAGCCAGGCACCGAAACTCCCGGCGCAACAGGGCCGATCCCGTGGGGGCCACAGAAGGTATCCGAGAACATCCGCACTTTCTTCTACAGCCCGCAGACAAAGCCTCTGGCGAATGTCCTGTTCACCCCGAAGGAACGGGGCCAAATGATCCGACTTTCAACGGCTCTTAACCGCATGGTGCCACCAAGAGGCGCTGTAAACCACTCGGGCACGGGTTACGAAAACGCCAGAATTGCCAAGAAGGCGTGGGAAGGTGCATTGACCCTGATTGGCTACAAGACCGGTGGCCCTGCGGGTGCTGTGGCAGGCCGTGCAGCAGCTAAGGGCGCAGAGAGGGGTGCAGGCTGGCTACAGGCCGCCAAGATTGGTCAGAAGGTCAAGGGGCGTAAACCAGTTGGCCCGGTGGCTACAGGGGCAATCCCCGGCGCTGCAGCAGGCGTGTTCGCAGGGAATACTGCTACCAGCTTATTGTACCCATACCAGCAAGAATGAGGGTGCC
>NZ_JBQFOW010000040.1:0-1338 GCF_056533855.1 Ruegeria sp. F11
TGTGTGGATGGCTCCTGCATTGCAAGAGATTTCTGTAGTTGCGATGGTCTGTCAGTACAGTCGTGTGTCCGGCCTGTTTGCGTGGCGGTTGCCACTGGCCCTGATGAGTTCCGCGAGCAAGGTTCCTATCGGCTTAACGACCTCAAGTGCCGCGACATTGGTCGGAGTGTCCTTACTCTTGGTTGACTTCGTTTCGCATCATCACATCAAGCGTCTTGCATCTCTTGGCAGGATCAACAGATCGGCTGCCGGTATTCCTGCTGTTTCGTCAGTAGCGCCCAGATGATCCGAGCGGATTTGTTGGCCATGGCGACTGTCGCCAGTCGGAAGGGCTTTTCGTCCAGAAGCTTCGCAGTCCAGGTGTCGGCTTTCTCTGGGCTGTTCTTGGCCATGAGCGCGCGCGACGTCATTCCGATGATCAGCAATTTTCGGATGTAACGGTCACCCTTCTTCGTGATCCGCCCGAGGCGCTCTCGACCGCCGCTGGATTTGTTCAACGGTGTCAGGCCCAACCAGGCGGCTAAATCGCGGCCAGTCTCGAACTGTTTTGCATCGCCAATGGTGGCAACAACAGCCGACGCGGTGATTGGTCCGATCCCCGGCATGCGCATCAACCTACGTGCATCGGCTTCCAGCCATGCATGTTGTTCGATCAGTTTGGTCAGCCCATCAACCCGCACATTGAGCCCGTTCAGTTGATGACACATCACACCAAGAATGCCGTCCGCGATCTCGGGCATCTCCAACTGGTCTTCGGTGCCGCGCTCTCGCGCGAACTTGGACACAGCTTCAATACCCGTCGGTAGGATGTGACCAAACTCGCGAAGGATACTGCGGATCATGTTTACGACCTGGGTACGTTGACGGACGACCAGATCGCGCGCCCGATGAATAGCAAGGATCGCCTGCTGGTCTTCGGACTTGATCTCGACGAAGCGCATGGTCGGGCGACGCACCGCTTCGCAGATCGCTTCTGCATCGGCTGCATCGGTCTTGCCGCGCTTCACGTAAGGTTTGACGTAGGCTGCTGGCATGAGCCGAACGTCATGGCCAAGCTCACGCAACTTGCGCCCCCAGTGATGGGATGATCCGCAGGCCTCAATACCAACCACACAGCGCGGCAATGTCTCGAAGAAGGCGATCAACTTCGCGCGTTTGATCTTCTTGTTGATGATCCGACGCCCCGTGGCTGAAACACAGTGCACCTGAAAAACGTCCTTGGCCAAATCCAGGCCCACAGTTTTTACTGTCATTGGGTGGCTCCTTTCCCAGCAGTCGATAACAACTGCACTTTGGCACGTTCGATACCGGTGGAGCAGGAGCCATCCACCTCATCCG
>NZ_JBQFOW010000041.1:0-1269 GCF_056533855.1 Ruegeria sp. F11
ATGGCAAAGGAAAAGTTTGAGCGTACAAAACCGCACGTCAACATCGGCACGATTGGCCACGTTGACCATGGTAAAACGACGCTGACCGCAGCAATCACCAAGTATTTCGGTGACTTCAAAGCGTATGACCAAATCGACGGTGCGCCGGAAGAGAAAGCGCGCGGCATCACCATCTCGACCGCCCACGTGGAATACGAGACCGACAACCGCCACTACGCACATGTCGACTGCCCCGGCCACGCCGACTACGTCAAGAACATGATCACCGGTGCTGCCCAGATGGACGGCGCGATTCTGGTTGTGAACGCGGCTGACGGCCCGATGCCGCAGACCCGCGAGCACATCCTGCTGGGCCGCCAGGTTGGCATCCCGAAGATGGTCGTGTTCCTGAACAAAGTGGACCAGGTTGACGACGAAGAGCTGCTGGAACTGGTTGAGATGGAAGTGCGCGAACTGCTGTCCAGCTACGAATACCCCGGCGACGATATTCCGATCATCGCAGGGTCGGCTCTGGCCGCGATGGAAGGCAACAACCCGGAAATCGGCGAAGAGAAGATCAAGGAACTGATGGCGGCTGTTGATGAGTATATCGACACCCCTGAGCGTGCTGTTGACCAGCCGTTCCTGATGCCGATCGAAGACGTGTTCTCGATCTCGGGCCGTGGTACGGTTGTGACCGGTCGTGTCGAGCGTGGCGTGATCAACGTTGGCGACGAGATCGAAATCGTCGGCATCCGCGACACTTCGAAAACCACCTGCACCGGTGTTGAGATGTTCCGCAAGCTGCTGGACCGCGGTGAAGCCGGCGACAACATCGGCGCCCTGCTGCGTGGTGTTGACCGTGACGGCGTTGAGCGTGGCCAGGTTCTGTGTAAGCCGGGTTCGGTGACACCGCACACCAAGTTCGAAGCCGAAGCCTACATCCTGACCAAGGAAGAAGGCGGCCGTCACACCCCGTTCTTCGCGAACTACCGTCCTCAGTTCTACTTCCGTACGACTGACGTGACCGGCACCGTGACCCTGGCCGAAGGCACCGAGATGGTCATGCCCGGCGACAACGTGTCGTTCGGCGTTGAGCTGATCGCGCCCATCGCGATGGAAAACGGCCTGCGCTTCGCGATCCGCGAAGGTGGTCGCACCGTCGGTGCGGGTGTTGTTTCCAAAATTATTGAATAATTTTGGAAAGCGGTGGGCGGCAGTTGCTTCAAAGAAGCAATGAGAGCCCACACCGGCGAACTAAAGAAGGCCGTCCCAATGGGGCGGCCTTTT
>NZ_JBQFOW010000042.1:0-1193 GCF_056533855.1 Ruegeria sp. F11
GAACGGGTCCACCGTTATGTTTAGGAGACGGAGGACTACGAATGGCAAACAAGCGACCGAGGCCCGAAGAGATTGTCTCGAAGTTACGGCAGGTTGAAGTTCTGATGGGGCAAGGGATGTCCCGTCTTGATGCGATCAGGCAGATCGGCGTTGTTGAACAAACCTACTACCGCTGGCGAAAGAAGTACGGCGGAATGGGTGTGGATCAGTTGAAGGAACTGAAGCGGCTTCAGAAAGAGAACGAGCGGCTGCGACGCGCGGTGTCTGACCTGACGTTGGACAAACTGATCCTCACGGAGGCGACCAAGGGAAACTATTGAGCCCCGCTCGTCGTCGTGCCTGCATCGATCATGTCCGCAGCCAGCTCAAAGTATCTGAGCGACGCGCCTGCCGCGTGCTTGGACAACACCGGTCCACGCAACGGCGCATCCCAAGAGGTCGCGCAGACGAAGACCGATTGGTGGCCGACATGATTGAGCTGACCCGTCAATACGGCCGATATGGCTATCGCAGGATTGCTGCGCTGCTGAGAGAGGCCGGATGGTCTGTCAGCGACGGGCGGGTTGAACGGCTTTGGCGACGAGAGGGGCTGAAAGTGCCCACAAAACAACCGAAGAATGGGCGGCTCTGGCTGAACGACGGATCATGTGTCCGGCTTCGACCGGAGTATCGCAACCATGTGTGGAGCTATGACTTCGTTCATTGTCGAACCGACGATGGCAAAGCCTTCCGGGCGCTGAATATCCTTGATGAGCACAGCCGAGAGTGCCTGGCGATTAAGGTGAAGCGCAAGCTGAACTCGGTCGATGTGATCGATGCCCTGACGGATCTGTTCATACTTCGCGGCGCGCCGAGTTTCATACGTTCTGACAATGGACCGGAATTTGTCGCCCAGGCTGTCAGAGGCTGGATCGCCGCCGTTGGCGCCAAGACGGCTTATATCGAACCGGGCAGCCCATGGGAGAACGGATATTGCGAAAGCTTCAACGGGAGAATGAGGGATGAACTGCTCAACGGCGAGATCTTCTACAGCTTGCGCGAAGCTCAAATTCTGATCGAACAATGGAGGAGACACTACAACACAAAACGCCCCCACAGTGCACTGGGCTATAGCCCGCCAGCGCCCGAAACCATCATACCAATGGATCGCAGGCCGACGATGCACTAACAATCAATTTGGACCAGTCAGATGA
>NZ_JBQFOW010000043.1:0-1024 GCF_056533855.1 Ruegeria sp. F11
CCCCGAACCAGCGACCCCAAAGCAACGGCCTCGTCGGAAAGCCCAAGGGTTGCCCCATGTGGAGCCATACGGGCAACGGCACCAATCCTGTCACCCGTCTGGCGGTGATGCTCGGTCAGCAACTCGCGGGATGTCATTTGTCCCGTGTCGGGGTTTACAATCATGTCCTCCGGCGGCGTTCCATAGGTGCCGTCAGGATTGCGTGTAGCAGCCTCCGGCTCAGCCTGTTTAGGTGCGATACCGAATACTTCGGACGCATAATCCGTCATCGGAGCCTTTGCGGTAGCCTTCTTGGTTCCGAAAATCTCGGATGCGTAGTCATATCCAGCCATCAGAAACCCACCTCTTTGCGAAGTTGCATTGAGACCTGACGCTTGAGAACTTCCGGGTCCGTTATACCGCTGGCCTTGAGTTGCCCTTCAATCTCGGCACCGCGCGCGTTTATCATCTGGTCCACGTCATCCAGCGAACCCATATCCCACGGCTTGCCCTGCCGTCCGGTTGCCAGCCACAGATTGTAGCGGGCGACGGCGCGTTGCTGCTGCACGATGGATTGCTCAAGCTTGGCTTGGAATTCTGCGGGGCTGTCCCCATCAAAGATGCCTGTTCCCACACTGGGAAGCTGTTCAAGCAGGCGCTCCGCTTCCTGCGGTGTAACAGCGGCACCCGATAGTTCTTTCAAGCTGGTGTTCAGGTTGTTGAAGGCTTCGGTTTTGAACTGCGCGAAGTTGGCAACCAGTTCCTGTTGCTCCGGAGTCGCGTTACCCATCTTGTCCATAAGCTGGCCCCACTTCGCGCCAATGCGCGTGGAAAGCTCAAGGTATTCGGGCTGGAACAGGTCCCGTGTGTCATTCAAACGACCCAGCATTGCGCCCGCGTCCAGAATGCGGCCCTCTATTTCATTGGTTGCTTTGGTGCCGAAGCCGGGACCCTGTTGCCCGCCGCCGTAAGAGACAACGGTGCCGTCAGATGTAGTGACGTTGAAGCCTTGCCCCTTCTTGGCCTGCGCGTATTCAATCCGGCT
>NZ_JBQFOW010000044.1:0-975 GCF_056533855.1 Ruegeria sp. F11
CTCATCTCCACTCCTCGGTGGTTACGATGTGCCAGAAACCCTCTCTTATCAAATCACCCTAAACTGTCCCATTGGCGCTGACGTCAAACAAGATGATGGTCGGACCGGCTGCCGATCATAGCGAGCAAAAGACTGTGATGATCGACGCCACATATCTCAAAGCGCAACGCACGGCCTCAAGTCTTCGGGTCAAGAAGGGGGTGTGGCAGTCGGATTGGTCGAACCGAGGGCGGTGTGAACACGAAGCTTCTTGCCATCTGCGACAGCCGGGAGGGCTCGCTGAACCTGTTCGTCACAACTGGCAGGTCGGCGATTACATCGGCGCACGGGCATTGCTGAGCAGCCTGCCAAAAGTCGATTGGCTGCTCGGGGATCGCGGCTACGATGCTGATTGGTTCAGAGAAGCGTCGAAAGACACAGGCATAGGTGCCTGCATCCCTGGTAGCAAGCAACGAACGACACCCATCAAGTATGACATGCGCCGACACAAACGGCACAACAGAATTGAGATCGTATTCGGAAGGCTTAAGGACTGGAGGCAACTGGCGACAATTGCGATTAAGTGTTTCTGCCTATAATCGCCCTCGCCGCAACCGCTATGTTCTAGCTATGAAACAGGAACGAACCCTGACCCTAGGTTGTTCCTTTCCGGTGCGCCAATGAAAGCAATCACTAATGATCTGATTTTCGACTGGACTGTGCTCCTAAAAGTTGCAAAAGTAACTCGCAAGTAACTTTAATATTGCAGTGGCATCTCTACATGAGGTGTTGCGCTGCGAGAAGCACACATTATTTAGACAATATGCCGTTTAGAATTCTAGCGCTTTCCGGGGGCGGTTATCTCGGGCTTTACACAGCGAAGATACTTGCAGAATTAGAGGATGCTGAGCAGCCTCATCTGACTGGTCCAAATTGATTGTTAGTGCATCGTCGGCCTGCGATCCATTGGTATGATGGTTTCGGGCGCTGGCGGGC
>NZ_JBQFOW010000045.1:0-829 GCF_056533855.1 Ruegeria sp. F11
GCAAATCCGCCGCATAATCAAACAATCAGATGCGCCACACCCTCTCTTAGATCAGGCAGCCATCTGTCCCATAATCCCTGACGACGGACACACCAAAAGTAATACTATGCACCGATATGCTTAGTGCGTTGGATGGTTAGCTAGTATCGGCATGAAGATCAGTATCCTTGGTATATACAACCAACCAACACAACATATCTATCTGTTTTATATCACCTTTTATCATTGCATCCGGTTGAATATTGCGGTGAAAGACGTGCCAGCATAAGTAGTCTACCAACCAAGTCGAAGAGACTGCACCGGGTACAGAACAGCACTACTGACACCAACTTGTTCTATACACTGGGGACTACAATTGAGAGACCTTCTATCGGAAGATGTGCTGTGCCGCGTCGATCACATTTATCGACAACAATAGAGCCTCTCGGGCGACAAACATTGACGAGCTAGACCGGATGCTGGCGAAGGCCTTGCTGACCGATGAGCGACCTTACGAAGAATGCGATTGATCTTATTTTTGTGGACAGAACCTTCGAGAGCGTTCTGGCTCTCGAATTGAAAATTCGACGGATTTATGAAATGATGCACACTCGCTTTCGCGCACTTCACGAGTTTTCTTGGGGTGAAAAGTGTCAATATGAAGGTGTAGCGACATGGGACGTTCGGAAGACAAAGAAGGAATATTCGGCGGTAAGTACACAGACCACTATGACGATGATGGAGAATTCGTCGGGAGAACTGAGCCTCCCCAACTGAACGGGTCCACCGTTATGTTTAGGAGACGGAGGACTACGAATGGCAAACAAGCGACCGAGGCCCGAAGAGATTG
>NZ_JBQFOW010000046.1:0-809 GCF_056533855.1 Ruegeria sp. F11
ACGCTTGGTATCCAGCGTGTCCTGATCCAAACGGGACGGGCACAGGAGATCACCCGGTTTGCGGCGCATGACCCTTCCGCGCCCAAGTGGAACCACCTCATGGTCTTCGGCGATGGCAGGCAGGTTCAGGTGTCGATAGGTACCGCGGTCCAGCAGATAACCCGGCGGATCCATCTCGTGCAACCGTTGTGCAACCATAACCACACGCCCTTCGGACGGGTTGTCAAAGCGCGACAGAAAGGTCCCCTCAATGAACTCCTGTGCCTTGACCAGTTCAGCTTCGGAGCCCGCATCTCCAGCTTTCAGCAGGTCATCGATGATGATGTAATCAGCGCCATGGCCAGTCACAGAACTGCCGATGGAGACAGCCTTACGGCTGCCTCCCTTTGTGGTGCGGATTTCTTCTGAGGTGTTGCCCTTTTTAGCCAGGACAGTTTCAGGGAACATTTCCCGGTACCAGCGCGCAGACATGATCCGACGACAATCTTCGGAATGCTTGCGCGCCAGATCCAGCCCGTAGCTGGCAACAATGATCTTGGCGCTGGGGTTATGACCGAGAAGATAAGCGACATAGGCAACGGCCACGGTGACCGATTTCAGGCACCGGGGCGGAATGTTGATGATCAACCGCTTGTTCTCACCGATGCGAACGTTGTCCAACTCATGGCACATAGCACGCACATGCCAGGCCGGATCAAAGCCGCGGTCAGTCCCCTGGTGCAGCGTGCCAAACACACGCCACACGAAGGGAAAGAAATTGTCCCGGCAAACCTCGCGCGCGGCATGCAGAACCATTTTGGGATCAGGAG
>NZ_JBQFOW010000047.1:0-726 GCF_056533855.1 Ruegeria sp. F11
CGTTCACATCACCTGTCACGTTGTGTTTGAATGCCGGAATACCGAATTCTTCCATTTCGGCGGCACGGGCGGCAAGTTGCGGATCAACGCCCTCGTCAATACCCTTGGAGAACTCGCGGGCAAAGGCATCGCTCAATTCATCTGCGTCGTAGCCGAGCTGCCTCAGCGCATCCCGGCCAGCAGGTGTAATCCCACCCTCGGGTGTGTAGTAGCGCCGATCCGACAATAGGCGGGCTACAGGCTTTCCTACCTTCTGCGCAGCCCAGCCCACGACTTTCGTGAGCGGCACGGCAGCCGCGCCACCAATGGCACCGCCGACTAGACCGCCCGGAATGTTCGACAATCTTCCGCTGGGGCTCTCACCCTCGGCAAAACCGTAAATCGTACCGACACCAGCCCCCGTTTTGGCACCTTGTTTGGCAGCTTCGCCAGTCGATGAAGCGTATGCGCCACCCGTTGCGCCCGCAACAGCGGCCTGTCCTGCAACTGGTGCACGGGTTGCGTTGCTGAGAATTGTAGCCGGGATGGCCAAGCCCCCCGCCGCCTCTGACGTGATGGACGTGACGGGGTATTCCCGGCGGTTAGCGTCAATCTTGGCCCGTTCATTCTCAAGCGCGAAGTTGGCCGCACCCTTACCCCGAACCAGCGACCCCAAAGCAACGGCCTCGTCGGAAAGCCCAAGGGTTGCCCCATGTGGAGCCATACGGGCAACGGCACCAATCCTGT
>NZ_JBQFOW010000048.1:0-726 GCF_056533855.1 Ruegeria sp. F11
CGTTCACATCACCTGTCACGTTGTGTTTGAATGCCGGAATACCGAATTCTTCCATTTCGGCGGCACGGGCGGCAAGTTGCGGATCAACGCCTTCGTCAATGCCCTTGGAGAACTCGCGGGCAAAGGCATCGCTCAACTCATCTGCGTCATAGCCTAGCTGCCTCAGCGCATCCCGGCCAGCGGGTGTAATCCCGCCTTCGGGTGTGTAGTATCGCCGATCCGACAATAGACGGGCTACGGGCTTTCCTACCTTTTGCGCAGCCCAACCCACGACTTTCGTAAGCGGCACGGCAACTGCGCCACCAGCGGCACCGCCGATTAAACCGCCGGGAATGTTTGACAAACGCCCTCTCGCTGTTTCGCCCTCTGCCGCTGCATATGCGCCACCGGTCAAAGCCCCGGTTCTGGCACCCTGCTTGACGGCCTCTCCGGTCGATGAAGCATATGCGCCGCCCGTTGCTCCCGCTACCGCAGCCTGTCCTGCCATCGGTGCGCGGGTTGCATTGCTGAGAATTGTAGCGGGGATGGCCAAGCCCCCAGCCGCCTCTGACGTTATGGACGTGACGGGGTATTCCCGGCGGTTTGCGTCAATCTTGGCCCGTTCGTTCTCAAGCGCGAAGTTGGCCGCATCCTTGCCCCGAACCAGCGACCCCAAAGCAACGGCCTCGTCGGAAAGCCCAAGGGTTGCCCCATGTGGAGCCATACGGGCAACGGCACCAATCCTGT
>NZ_JBQFOW010000049.1:0-692 GCF_056533855.1 Ruegeria sp. F11
TTCGCAAATCTCGTGATACACTTAGCAGAAGATCAACAAACAAAGTTGGTCAAACTCATGGACCGAGCCGTCCTCATATCTCTTCAGAACACTGAGCCCTGAATGCAGGGTTCTTCAAGGGGCCTTAGCTCAGCTGGGAGAGCGCCTGATTTGCATTCAGGAGGTCAGGAGTTCGATCCTCCTAGGCTCCACCACGTTTTTTGCGGAGCAAGAAACGAGTGCGACAGTGCATTCGGCGCAGCCGAATGTCACGAGAGGCACTCGGATGAGGTCTTTGCAGATTGTGGTGTTCCGCCCAGAATTGCACCGGGTGACGCTCCTTCGTGACTTTGCTTTGCAAAGCACGTTACCGCGCACTCCCACAATTTTGCGGGCAAAATTGTGGGTCGGTAGCTCAGGTGGTTAGAGCGCACGCCTGATAAGCGTGAGGTCGGAGGTTCAAGTCCTCCTCGACCCACCACTTTATCCATGAGAGAACAGGTTTTTGAGCATTTTTAGGAATGCTGAGATGTCTGTTCTTACAGACTATGGTGTGCGAACGCGCATTCTCTTTGAGAATACGCTGCCTCGCACCCGGACGACTTTCTTCGAAAGTCGCCGCAATTGACATCGTATAGAGAGAAATCAATCAACACTGTTTGATCGTGCCGAGTGTGGCGCTGATCTCGGTCGTTCTCATCTTCGGATGAGCG
>NZ_JBQFOW010000050.1:0-581 GCF_056533855.1 Ruegeria sp. F11
TTCGCAAATCTCGTGATACACTTAGCAGAAGATCAACAAACAAAGTTGGTCAAACTCATGGACCGAGCCGTCCTCATATCTCTTCAGAACATATCAGGCCCGCAACGCTGTGAGGTCTGGCCCTCTCGGCAGATTTTGCGATGCAAAATCGCCTGTCGGGCAACGTCGATTTTGCTGAAAGCAAAATCAACTGGGTCGGTAGCTCAGGTGGTTAGAGCGCACGCCTGATAAGCGTGAGGTCGGAGGTTCAAGTCCTCCTCGACCCACCAAAAATTTTGGGGCCTTAGCTCAGCTGGGAGAGCGCCTGATTTGCATTCAGGAGGTCAGGAGTTCGATCCTCCTAGGCTCCACCATTCCTCGCTTCGCTCGTCATGGTGAAGCCTAGGATTTTTGATGCGCCAATCGTCAAGTCGATTGGCGGTGGCTCCACCATATTGCTTCGATTTGATCATCGAGCACTTGATTGAGTGCTGGATCATCCAATCGGATGAATTGACATCGTATAGAGAGAAATCAATCAACACTGTTTGATCGTGCCGAGTGTGGCGCTGATCTCGGTCGTTCTCATCTTCGGATGAGCG